>NZ_LT607412.1:4519361-4820651 GCF_900091455.1 Micromonospora coriariae
CACCAAGAACGTCGCGGTCGGGTTCCCGCACCAGCCGGTCCAGGCCGAGGCGCTGCGCGACGCCACAGTGGTCGGCGTGCCACTGCGCCGCAGCATCGCCGGGCTGGACCGGTACGCGCTGCGCAACGCCGCCCGCGCGCACTTCGGGCTCCGCCCCGACCTGCCGGTGCTCTTCGTGGCCGGCGGCTCGTCGGGCGCCCGCTCGATCAACCTGGCGGTCTCCGGGGCGGCCAAGGAACTGGCCCGCAACGGCGTGCAGGTGCTGCATGTGATGGGCGCCCGCAACGAGCCGGTGCCGATCCCCAGCGACCTGCCGGTGCCGTACGTGACGCTGCCGTACCTGTCGGAGATGGAGCTGGGCTACGCCGCCGCCGACCTGATGCTGGGCCGGGGCGGGGCGATGACCTGCGCCGAGGTGGCCGCGATCGGGTTGCCCACGATCTACGTGCCGTACCCGCACAGCAACCAGGAGCAGAAGCGCAACGCGCTGCCCGTGGTGGAGGCCGGCGGCGGGCTGCTGGTCGACGACACGGAGCTGACCCCGGCCTGGCTGGAGCGCACCGTCATCCCGCTGATCCGTGACCCGCAGCGGCTGTACGCGATGGGCGCCGCGGCGGCCGCGTACGGGCGGCGCGACGGCGACGAGGCGCTGCGCTCGTTCGTCATCCAGGCGGTGGCCCGATGACCGCGCAGTTCACCCCGGCCGGCACGCTCACCGCCGAGGACCTGGGCGCCGTCCACCTGATCGGGGTGGGTGGGGTGGGCATGCTCGGCGTGGCCCGGCTGCTGCTCACCCGGGGCATCCGGGTGTCCGGCAGCGACCTGCGTGAGTGGCCCTCGCTGGCGGGGCTGCGGGCGCTCGGCGGCACCATCTACCTCAGCCACGAGGCGACCAACCTCGACGGCGTGGACACCGTCGTCTACTCCTCGGCCATCTCGCAGGACCACCTGGAGCTGGTTGAGGCCCGCCGGCGCGGTCTGCGCGTGCTGCACCGTTCCGAGGCCCTCGCGGCGGCCATGACGGGCCGCCGCGCCATCGCGGTGGCCGGTACCCACGGCAAGACCACCACCACCTCGATGGTGACCATGGTGCTCCAGCAGGCCGGGGTGGACCCGTCCTTCGTGATCGGCGGGGAGATCTCCGAGGTGGGCTCGGGCGCCCACCACGGCACCGGTGAGCACTTCGTGGTCGAGGCCGACGAGAGCGACCGCTCGTTCCTCATCTACCGCCCGTACGTCTCGATCATCACCAACGTCGAGGCGGACCACCTGAACACCTACGGCGACTACGCGACCCTGGAGGCCGCGTTCGTCGAGTTCGCCCGGCTCACCGACCCGGACGGGTTCATCATCACCTGCGCCGACGACCCGGGCGGGCGGCGGCTGGCGGAGAGCCTGCGCGCCGAGGGCCGGCGGGTGCACACGTACGGCGAGGCGGCCGACGCCGACCTGCGACTGACCGACATCGTCTCGTCCGCGCGCGGGGTGCGCTACCTGGCCGCGATCGACGGCCGGTCGCTGGGCGAGTTCCGGTTGCCGGTGCCGGGGCGGCACATGGGGCTGAACAGCGCCTCCGCGGTGCTGGCCGCGTACCTGCTGGATCTGCCGTTGCCGGCGGCGGAGGCCGCGCTGGCGGTCTTCCCCGGCGTGCGGCGGCGCTTCGAACGCAAGGGTGTCGCGGACGGCGTGCTGGTCTACGACGAGTACGCCTACCACCCGACCTCGATGACGCTTGCGTTG
Source organism: Micromonospora coriariae (assembly GCF_900091455.1). Classification (NCBI taxonomy): domain Bacteria; kingdom Bacillati; phylum Actinomycetota; class Actinomycetes; order Micromonosporales; family Micromonosporaceae; genus Micromonospora; species Micromonospora coriariae. The sequence goes on from NZ_LT607412.1 coordinate 4,521,102, forward strand.
CAGACGCTGCGCGAGGTGGCCGGGGAGGGGCGGCTGATCGTGGTCTTCCAGCCGTACCGGCTGTACCGCACCCGCGACAACCAGGCGGAGATCGCGGAGGCGTTGGCGATCGCCGACGAACTGGTGCTGTTGGAGGTCTTCGGTCCGGGCGAGCTGCGCCAGCCCGGTGAGGGCTCGGCGGCGCTGATCGAGGCGGTGGCGCTGCCCGCCGACCGGAAGGTCTTCGTCGACTCCTGGGAGGAGGCGCCGGTCGAGGTGGTCCGGCGGGCCCGCCCGGGGGACGTGGTGGTGACCATGGGCGCTCCGCCGATCTCGCTGATGGGTGACGAGCTGCTGGCCGGCCTGCTGGCGCGCGCCGGCTCCGCGCCGACCGCGACCGTCGACCCGGTGGCCTCCGCCCCGGCGGTCGGTGGTCCGGTGCCCGGCGGGGCCACCGCCGGTGGCGACGGAGCGGCCCTCGGTGGCACCGCCGCACCGGACGGCGCGGCGCCCGCGGCCGGATGAGCCCCGGCCCGGCCCGAGGGCGGACCAGCGCCGCCGAGGGCGGCGCTCCGCGACGCGGTCCGGTCCGGCGCTGGCAGCTGGTCCGGGCCGGCCGTGACGCGGTGCCACCGTCGACCCGCCGGTTCATGGCCCGGGCCCGCCAGCGCCGGATGCGCGCGGCGCTGCCGTGGGCGCTGGCCGCCGGGGTGCTCGCGCTGGTCGGGCTGGTCGCCTGGACGGTGCTCGGCACCGGGCTTCTCGGGGTCCGCGAGGTGAAGGTGGAGGGTGCCGGCCTGGTCACCCCGGTGCAGGTGCGTGATGCGGTCGGGGTGCCGGACGGGGTGCCGCTGGCCCGGGTGGACCTGGCCGCCGCCGCCCGGCGGGTCGGTGCGTTGGCGCCGGTGGAGCGGGCCACGGTGTCCCGGGACTGGCCGGACGCGCTGGTGGTCCGGGTGACCGAGCGGACTCCGGTGGCGGCGGTGCCGCAGGGGGAGGCGTTCGCCCTGGTCGACCGGACCGGTGTGGCGTTCCGGACGGTCGCCCGACGCCCCGCCGGGCTGCCGGTGGTGAAGGTGGCCCGGCCGGCCGCCGACGATCCGGGCACCCGGGCCGCGCTCGAGGTGCTCGTCGCGCTGACCCCGCAGTTGCGTGCCGAGCTGGCGGACGTGAGCGTGGAGGGGTTGGCCCGGATCAGCCTGCGGTTGCGCGGTGACCGGACTGTGGTCTGGGGCGACGCGACCCGGAGCACGGACAAGGCCCGGGTGGCCACCGCGCTGCTCGGCGAGGACACCGACCGGATCGACGTGAGCGCGCCGGACGTGGTGACCTTCCGTTGACCGAGGGGCGTGCCGCGAGGTGCGGAAAGGTGACTCGTTGCGCTCCGGGCGGCGACACGCCGGTCGGGTCCTTGGCTCATCGCGCGGCGGCGCTTACGTTGCCCCGAAGAGGTTCAGTGGTTGACATAACTGTAAGCCTCTAGTAGAGGGTGAGGGTTCAGCTCTGATCCTCGCTGGTGACAGCTGTCGTCGGCCGCTGGTCTGGCCACGCCGTACCCGGTCGGCCGAAGCCAATCTCGAAGGGAAGGACCGGAGATGACACCTCCGCACAACTACCTGGCGGTCATCAAGGTCGTCGGCATCGGGGGCGGCGGCGTCAACGCCGTCAACCGGATGATCGAGGTTGGGCTCAAGGGCGTCGAGTTCATCGCGATCAACACGGATGCCCAGGCGCTGCTGATGAGTGACGCCGACGTCAAGCTCGACGTCGGCCGGGAGCTGACCCGTGGGCTGGGGGCCGGCGCCAACCCGGACGTCGGCAAGAACGCCGCCGAGGACCACCGGGACGAGATCGAGGAGGTGCTCAAGGGCGCCGACATGGTCTTCGTGACCTGCGGTGAGGGCGGCGGCACCGGCACCGGCGGCGCGCCCGTGGTGGCGAACATCGCCCGCAAGCTCGGCGCGCTGACCATCGGTGTGGTGACCCGGCCGTTCTCCTTCGAGGGCAAGCGCCGCCAGGTTCAGGCCGAGTCCGGAATAGACGAACTCCGCAACCAGTGCGACACCCTGATCGTCATCCCGAACGACCGGCTGCTGGCGCTGGGCGACCGCGGCATCAGCATGATGGACGCGTTCCGCACCGCCGACCAGGTGCTGCTCTCCGGCGTGCAGGGCATTACCGACCTGATCACCACCCCGGGTCTGATCAACCTGGACTTCGCCGACGTCAAGAGCGTGATGAGCGGCGCCGGCAGCGCGTTGATGGGCATCGGCAGCGCCCGTGGCGAGAACCGCGCGGTCGAGGCGGCCGAGGCGGCCATCTCCAGCCCGCTGCTCGAGCAGAGCATGGACGGCGCCCGCGGCGTGCTGCTCTCCATCGCCGGCGGTTCCGACCTGGGTCTGTTCGAGATCAACGACGCGGCCCAGCTGGTCACCGACGCGGCCCACCCGGACGCCAACATCATCTTCGGCGCCGTGATCGACGACGCGCTCGGTGACGAGGTGCGGGTGACCGTCATCGCGGCGGGCTTCGACGGGGGAGCGCCGGCGTACAAGGCGGCCGAGCCGGCCCGCAAGACCAACACCAACCAGCCGGCGGCGCAGAGCGCCCCGGTCCCGGCACCGGCCACCATGCCGGCGCCGACCCAGTCGCCGCGCCGGGTGCTGTTCGACGACGTGGACGTGCCCGACTTCCTCAAGAACGGGTCCTGAGCACCGCCGATGACCGACAGCTCAGCCACGGTACGACCGGACCGGCGCGCCGAACTCGCGGCCGGCCTGGCCCAGGTTCGGGCCCGCATCGCCGACGCCTGCGCCGTCGCCGGCCGGGATCGTGCCGGCATCACGATGATCGCCGTGACCAAGACCTACCCGGCCAGCGACGTTCTGGCGCTGGCCGGGCTCGGGGTGACCGACGTGGGGGAGAACCGCGACCAGGAGGCGGCCGGCAAGGCCGCCGAGGTCGCCGCGGCCGGGGTGAGCCCGCGTTGGCACTTCATCGGCCAGTTGCAGCGCAACAAGGCCCGCTCGGTGGTCCGGTACGCCGACGTGGTGCACTCCGTCGACAGTGTCCGGCTGGCCCGGGCGCTGGCCACCGCGGCGGCCGGGCGGGAACGACCGCTGGCCGCCCTGGTCCAGGTGAGCATCGACGGCGACCCGGCGCGAGGCGGCGCGTTGCCCGGCTCGGCCGACCCGGTCGTCGGGTTGGAGCCGGTGGCCGAGGCAATCGCCGACTCGCCGACGATGCGGCTGGCCGGCCTGATGGCCGTGGCGCCACTGGGTTGGGCGCCGGAGCGGGCCTTCGCCCGGCTGGCCGAGGTGGCCGAGGCGTTTCGCTCGGTCCATCCGGGAGCGGTCGCGTTGTCCGCCGGAATGAGTGGCGACCTGGAAATCGCGATCCAATACGGCGCGACACATGTCCGCGTCGGTAGCGCGTTGCTCGGAATGCGCCCCACGCTGCGGTAGCCTGACCGCGAGACAAGCAAATTACATCAGTGTTGTTTCAGGAACGGCGTCTCCCAGTCGGGGGTCGTGGCGCGCGACGCGAATCGCGCGCCAGGGGGATTGCCGTTCCGGTCCGATGGGCATGGTTGTCCACTCGCGACGGGCGACATGGCACGGGGGCGCGTGCCGCACGGCGGACGGAAGGGCGCGGGATGGGTGCACTGCGCAAGGCGGGGGTCTGGCTCGGTCTGGTCGAAGAGGACGATGAGCGGGCCTACGACGACGGTGGCTACGACAAGGGTGGCTACCGCGACTCGCGTTACCGGCAGAGCCGGTACGCCGAGGAGTTCGCCGACGAGGACGACGAGGACACCGAGGAGCCGCCGGCTCCCCGGCCGCGGGCCAGCGAGCGGGGTCGGCTCTCCGAGCGCTCGAACGGGCGGGGCGGCGAGTCCGACCGGGGCGACGGCGAGCGTCCGGAGCGGGTCGAGCGGTCCAGCGTCCGGTCGATCACCCGGTCCTCGGCCGGCGAGACCTCCGGCGCGCTGACGTACCACACCCGGGACAACCTTGCCCTCGCGCCGCAGGTCACGGCGCGGGAGCGGGCGGTGCCCGAGGAGGAGCAGCGTTACCAGATCACCACGCTGCACCCGACCACGTACCGGGAGGCGCGCACCATCGGTGAGCACTTCCGCGACGGGGTTCCGGTGATCATCAACCTCACCGAGATGGACGAGGCCGATGCCCGCCGTCTGGTTGACTTCGCCGCCGGTCTGGCGTTCGGGCTGCGCGGTACGATCGAGCGCGTGACCAATCGGGTGTTTCTGCTCTCACCGGCCAATGTCCAGGTCACCGCGGAGGACAAGGCCAAGATCGCTGAGGGCGGCTTTTTCAGTCTGAGTTGATCGCCCGACCCGAGGGACGTCGCTGACCGTGTTGTCGATCTTGCTGCAAGTGTTGTACCTGGTCCTTTATGTCTTCCTCCTGCTTCTTCTGTCCCGGTTCGTGTTGAGCGCCGTCCTGCAGTACGGCCGCCGGTGGCAGCCGGGGCGCGGAGCATCGGCGGGACTGGAATCCGTGTGGAGCGTCACTGATCCCCCTCTCAACGCGTTGAGGCGTGTGATCCCTCCGCTGCGAATTGGTACCGTGAGCATCGACCTGGCCTCCCTTGTGCTCCTGGTTATCCTGTTCGTGCTGATGGAGTTCGTGTTAGGGCCGTCGATCAGGGCATCTGCCTGATGACCGACGCGCTTTCGCGGCCGCAACTGACCCGAGGAGTTTCGATGCCGCTGACCCCGGCCGACGTACACAACGTCGCCTTCAAAAAGCCGCCGATCGGCAAGCGGGGGTATGACGAGGAGGAGGTCGACGCTTTCCTGGACGAGGTTGAGCGCGAGCTCGCCCGTCTCATCGAGGAGAACAACGAGCTGCGCGCCCAGGTGGAGCGCGGCGGCCGTGGCGGTGCCCCCGCCGGCCCCGGCGGCGACGCCCGACTCGCGGCGGAGCTCAACGACGTCAAGGCACAGCTGGACCGGGTGCAGCGCGACAAGGCGGCGGCCGAGCAGGCCGCCCGCGCCATGCAGTCCGAGCTGGAGCAGGTCCGCGCGACCGGCGGCCCGGGTGCGGTCACCGGTGACGGTGAGCAGCAGGCCCTGCGGGTTCTGATGATGGCCCAGCGCACCGCCGACGACCACGTGTCCGACGCGCGTCGCGAGGCCGACCAGCTCCTGTCCGAGGCCCGCAGCAAGGCCGAGGAGGTGACCCGCGAGGCTCGCGCGAAGGCCGACGCCCTGGAGCGGGACGCCCGCCAGCGGCACCAGGAGGCCATGGGCGGCCTGGACGCCAAGCGCACGGCGCTGCAGAAGCACATCGAGGAGCTCAAGCAGTTCGAGCGCGAGTACCGCACCCGGCTCAAGGCGTACCTGGAGAGCCAGCTGCGTGACCTCGACGGTCGTGGCCAGGGCCTCGAAGCCGAGATGACCCGCTCCGAGGCAGGCCGGGTCGCCGGTGGCAACGGGCTGGCCGCCGCGGGTCTCGCCGGTTCGTACGGCGGCGGGCGCTCCGGCGCCCTCGAAGCCGGACGCTGAGCACCGGCCGGCGATCGCTCTCCGCAGATGGTGACGGTCGCCGGCCCCGCCTGGACGGTACGAAGCGGCGGGGGTGAGCCGTGATAGTCGCGAGTCTCCTGTTCATCCTCGTCGCAGTGGTGCTACTGGTGCTCGGCCTGGCCGGTGGCTCCAGCATCATGTTGATCATCTCCATCGCGGCCAGTCTGCTGGCCGCCGTGGCGTTGGTGGTGGGCGCCCGCCAGGCAGCCGCCAACCGCGCGACGGCGGAGCCCGGCCGGACCGGCCAGCGGAGCCCCGCGGCACCCCGCACGGCCAACCAGGCCGGCCCGGGTGTCGCGTACGGGCCGCCGCTGGTCGAGCCGGAAGTGCCGGTCCAGCACGTGCCCACGACGGTCGGTACCGGCGGCACCGGGTGGCGGCAACCACCCGAGCCGCCGGCCGACCAGGGATCTCCGTTCGACGTGCCGGTCGACCAGGAGCCGCCGTTGGCGACCCCGCCCGAGCACACTTCCCACGCCTCGTCCGCCGGTCCGGCGTCGCCCTTCCCGGCGCCGGCCGACGAGGCGTCCGAGATCGGTGCGCCGGCGGCCGATGTCACGGGGGACGAGGAGCCGGCCGCGCAGCCGGTCACCCCCGCCGAGGCGGCCCGGGTGGCCCGGCTGCCCGACCCCGTCCAGGTGGTGGATGGTCGGCCCCGCTACCACCTCGCCAGTTGCCCGCACCTCGTCGGCCGGGCGTCCGAGACGCTGCCGGCCGCCGAGGCCGTCGAGCTCGGCTTCACCCCGTGTGCGCACTGCGCGCCGGCCACCGCCCTGCTCGCCGACGCCCGGCCGATCTGAAGCGGCGCCGATGCCCGCGCAGGACACGCTCACCGTGGCGGTACGGGTCAAGCCCGGCGCCTCCCGGGACCGGGTCGGGGGCCGGCACGACGGCCCGCACGGCCCCGCCCTGGTGATCGCGGTGCACGCCCCGGCCGTGGACGGTCGGGCCACCGAGGCCGCCCGCCGGGCGTTGGCCGGGGCGTTGGGTGTCCGGCCGGCTTCGGTGTCACTGCGTACCGGCGCGGCCAGCCGGGACAAGCTCTTCCTCGTCGACCGTCCCGGCCCGGAGCTGTCCGAGGTGCTGCGCCGGCTGCGCGACGGATCCGCGGGGTGAGGAACGCCCGGGCCGAGGACTTCGACACAGGCCCTCGGCAACCGTGACGCCCGGGCTGGATATCGCGCTGCTGCTCGGCGCGGGGGTGCTGCTCGTGGCGGTCGGCGCGGTCCGGCTCTCCACCCGGCTCGGGGTGCCCAGCCTCCTGGTCTACCTGGCGCTGGGCGTGGCGATCGGCGAGTCGGGGTTGGGCATCCGCTTCGACGACGTCGAGCTGACCCGGGCCCTCGGCTTCTGCGCCCTGATCGTGATCATCGCGGAGGGTGGTCTGACCGCCCGATGGAGCACGTTGCGGCCGGTCCTCGGGCTGTCCGTCGCACTGTCCACGGTGGGCGTGGTGGTCAGCATCCTGCTGGTCGGCGTCGCCGTGCACCTGCTGCTCGGGCTGGACTGGCGGCTGGCGCTGCTCTACGGCGCGGTGCTCTCGTCCACCGACGCGGCCGCCGTCTTCGCGACCCTGCGCCGGCTGCGCCTGCCGCCCCGGCTGGTGGCGACGCTGGAGGCCGAGTCGGGCATGAACGACGCCCCGGTGGTGCTGCTGGTGGTGCTCCTGTCCCACCAGGTCCTGTCGCACCCGTGGTGGTACGAGGCCGCCCTGGTCGTCTACGAGCTGGGGGTCGGGGCCGCGGTGGGCGTGGGCGTCGGTGTCGCCGGCACCTGGGCGCTGCGCCGGGCGGCGCTGCCGTCGGCCGGGCTGTACCCGATCGCCGCGGTGGGGATCACGGTGCTGGCGTACGCCGCGGGGGCGGTGCTGCACGCCTCGGGGTTCCTCGCCGTCTACGTCGCCGGGGTGCTGCTGGGCAACGCCCGGTTGCCGCACCGGCAGGCGATCCTCGGCTTCGCGGACGGGCTGGCCTGGCTCGCCCAGATCGGTCTGTTCGTGCTGCTCGGGCTGCTGGCCTCGCCGGGGCGGCTGGACGCGGCGGTGCTGCCGGCGGTGGTCGCCGGGCTGGCGCTGGTGCTGCTGGCCCGGCCTCTGTCGGTGGTCGTGTCGGCGCTGCCGTTCCGGGTCGGCCTGCGCGAGCAGGCGTTCCTGTCCTGGGCGGGGCTGCGCGGGGCGGTGCCGATCGTGCTGGCCACCATTCCGCTCTCCGAGCGGGTGCCCGGCGCGGAGCGCCTCTTCGACGCGGTCTTCGTGCTGGTGGTGATCTTCACGCTGGTGCAGACCGGGACGCTCGGGCCGCTCTCCCGCCGGCTGCGGATCACCGCGCCGGCCGAGGCCACCGAGATCCACGTGGAGACCGCTCCACTGGAGCGGATGCGGGCCGACCTGCTCCAGCTGGAGGTGCCGCGGGGCTCGCGGTTGGCCGGCGTGCACGTCGACGAGCTGCGGCTGCCGCCGGGCGCCTCGGTCACCCTGGTGCTGCGGGACGGGGTGGGCTTCGTGCCCGGTCCGGACACCCGGCTGAAGACCGGCGACAGCCTGTTGATCGTGGCCACCGCCGGGGTACGCGACGCCGCCGAGCGCCGGTTGCGGGCGGTCAGCAGGCGGGGTCGGCTGGCCCGATGGTTTGGTGAGTACGGGGATGAGGCGGACCTTTGATCTGCTAGCGTTCCTTTTGCCCCAGTTAGGCAGGACTTGGGGCTGTTAAGCGGTGCGACGGTGCGGCACGTTGTCGGACGCCTGTACGTTCCGTATTCTTGCCAACCTCCGGAGTGCGCGGCCATCGTCGCCGTGCGCCCCTTTTCGTACATAGGGGACGCCTTTGTCGGCGCCCCCTGACCAGGTGCCGCGGTCCACGCGGTTCCGCGGCCGAGGGAGCGACCCATGGCGAAGCCAGCCGACACCAGGACCGCCGGCCGCAAGCCGGTGGCCAAGGCCACCCGCAGCGCTGCGGAGACCGAGAAGATCCGGGCGGCGTTGGCGGCGCGGCGGGACGAGCTTCGCGCCGAGTACGATCAGACGCTGAGTGAGATCACCGAGCTGCAGCGCGATCGGCTGACCGACTCGGCCGGGGACGACCAGGCCGACACCGGCACCAAGACGCTCGAGCGGGAGCAGGAGATCTCTCTCGCCAACAGCATCCTGGAACGGATCACGCAGGTCGAGCGCGCCCTGGAGCGCCTCGACGAGGGTGGTTACGGCTGGTGCGAGCGGTGCGGCAACCCGATTCCGGTCGAGCGCCTCGCCGCCTTCCCGTCGGCCACCCTGTGTGTGACGTGCAAGCAGCTGGAGGAGCGGCGCTGAGGTCCGCTCCCCGGCGGCGATGAGACGGTGAGCGATCACCGCCGAGACTGTCGATGGGGAGCGCATGACCGCAGTACCGTCCGCCGAACCCGGCCGTACCGACCCGGGCGGCGACAAACCCCGGCCGAGGGCCGTCGCGATCCTCGCCGGGGTCGCCCTGGTGGCCCTGCTGGCCGACCTGGTCACCAAGCATCTCGCGCTGGCCACGCTTACCGACCGGGAGCCGGTCCGGCTGCTCGGCGGGCTGGTCTACCTGAGTCTGACCCGCAACAGCGGTGCGGCGTGGAGCATCGGCGCGGACCACACCTGGGTCTTCCCGCTGATCACCATCGGGGTGGTCGGCTGGATCCTCTGGATGGCGCTGCGGCTGCGGTCGCTGCCCTGGGCGATCTCCCTCGGGCTGGTGCTCGGCGGCGCGCTCGGCAACCTCGTCGACCGGATCTTCCGGGCGCCCGCCCCGTTCCACGGGCACGTGGTCGACATGATCAGCCTCTTCGACCCGTACGGCCAGGTCTGGCCGGTGTTCAACCTGGCCGACAGCTCTCTGGTCTGCGGCGTGCTGCTGGCCGTGCTGCTGGAGCTGACCGGCCGCCAGCGTGACGGCCGACGGGTCGGCCGCGACGGCGACCCGGCCGACGCGAGCGCCACCCAGGGCGCCGACCAGCGGGAGCGGGCATGACCTCCGCGTTCGCCGCTGGCGGCGACCACCGCTCACTGCCCGTGCCGGACGGGCTCGACGGGATGCGCCTGGACCAGGCGGTGTCCCGACTGTTCGGGCTCTCCCGCACCGCGGCCGCGGCCCTGGTCGATGCCGGGGACGCGCTGGTCGACGGCGCAGCCCGGGCCAATTCGCACAAGGTCAAGGCCGGCTCCTGGCTGGATGTCACGCTTCCCGCGCCGGTCGCCCCGCCGACAGTCGTGCCGCAGGCCGTGCCGGGTCTGCGAGTCGTGTACGCCGACGACGACATAGTGGTGGTGGACAAGCCGGTCGGCGTGGCCGCGCACCCGAGCCCGGGCTGGACCGGCCCGACGGTGATCGGCGCCCTCGCCGCGATCGGGCACCGCATCTCCACAAGCGGCGCCGCCGAACGGCAGGGCGTGGTGCACCGGCTCGACGTGGGCACCACCGGGATCATGGTGGTGGCCAAGAGCGAGCAGGCGTACACAGCGTTGAAGCGGGCCTTCAAGTACCGCGAGGTGGACAAGGGCTACCACGCGGTGGTGCAGGGGCACCTGGACCCGCTGCGGGGCACCGTCGACGCGCCGATCGACAGGCATCCCACCCACGACTACCGCTGGGCCGTGGTCTCCGGCGGCAAGCCGAGCATCACCCACTACGACACTCTCGAGGCGTTCCCGGCGGCGAGCCTGGTGGACGTCCGCCTGGAGACCGGCCGCACCCACCAGATCCGGGTGCACTTCTCGACCCTGCGGCACCCCTGTGTGGGCGACCTCACCTACGGTGCCGATCCCACCCTCTCGGCCCGGCTCGGGCTGGCCCGACAGTGGCTGCACGCCCGCGAGTTGAGCTTCCTGCACCCCCGAACGGGGGACGAGGTCCGGTTCGTCAGCGACTACCCTGACGACCTGGACCGCGCGCTCCAGATCCTGCGTGACTGAGCGGCGACCGCCCGACACCGATCCGACGAGGGGATCCCGCCCGTGCGCGCCGGCGACCTGCTGCGGCAGCTGGACCAACGGCTGCTGCCGCCGCTGACCCGGGCCGTGGCCCGGCTGGGCGACCGGTCGGCGCGGTCCGGGGTGCTCACCTGGGCCGCGCTGCTCTCCTCGGCGGCGGTGCTGGGCACAGCGGTCTGGGCCGCCGACGACGCTCCGATCGGCGACCGGACGGTGGGCGAGGTGACCCGGGTCGGGGTGGTCGACGGCGACTCCGTCCCCGGCTACCTGCGGTCCGCCGCGGCCGACCTGGCCGCGCTGCCCACGGCGGCTCCGGCCACCGGGGAGGGGACGTACGCCCTGGTCACGCTTGACGCGTACCTGCCGCCGCAGCGACTGGCGGCGGTGCTCGGCGACGTGTCGGTCTCGACGGTGTTCGGGCGGGTGCCGCTGCCCGGCCGACAGACCGAGATCGTCAAGATTCCCGCGCTGCGGGTGCCGGACGACGTGGTCGCCGGCATGGCGCAGGTGGCCGCGCGCAAGGACGCCGAAGCCGCGGACTACCGGGCGAAGGCCGCCGCGGTGGGCGGCGACGGTGCGGACGAGCGGGAGCTGCGCGGGCGGTACGCCAGCGGTGCGGACGTGGCGGCGGCCGAGGCGGCCGGGTACCGCACCGGCTGCGCCTGCGTGTACGCGGCGGTGGTGCGGGCGGCGCCGGTGGCGCTGCGCGGCGTCGCGACCCGGCCGGACGTGCGGGCGGTCGACCCCGCCCCCGAGGTGTACCGGCTGGAGCGCACGGTCTTCACGCCACCACTGCCCGAGCAGCACGACGTGGTGCGCCCGCCGGCCGACACCGGGCCGAGCGCGGAGCCGACCCCGGAGGCGCCTGTCGAGTCGACGCCGGTGGCGCCGGTGCCCTCGGCATCGATGGGCGAATCGTCGGAACCCGCACCGGTCGTGACGATCCCATTACCCGAACCGTCGGCGACCGGGCCCACCGAGCCGGCCCCGCCGAGCGTCACCACCTCGCCGGACGCCACCGGGACCGGGCCACCGACGCCCTCCCCGTCGTGATCTGCGCCGGGTGGTGTGCGTGCCGTGGTGTGGTCCGAATAGGGTTTCCTTCGTAGCCTGTCAGACGGAGATCGATGGCGCTGGGAGGGCGGGCCGTGGAGGGCAGTGAGACCGGCTGGGGCCGGCCGGCCGAACCAGCGCCGAGGTGGCGGGCGCTGCTGGACCGTGCCCGGCACGGCGCCCGCGCCCCCGAGCAGACCGAACCGGAGCGGCGAGCCGACGAACCGCCGCCGGATCCGCTGCCGCGGCGCGCGGCCCCCAACGGCTACGCCGGGCGGGCGTCGGCCATCGGGCATCCGGCCGAGCTGTCGTACGGCGCGGAGCCGGGTTACCGGGCCGAGGCGACCTACCGGGTCGATCCCGCCTACCGGGCCGAGCCGGCGTACCGGCCGGAGCCGGACTACCGGGCCGAACCGGGTTACCGGGCGGAGCCGGCGTACCGGGCCGAGCCGGCCTACCGCGCCGAGCCGGTCTACCGCGCCGAGCCGGACTATCGGGCGGAGCCGGCGTACCGGGCCGAGCCCGAGCCGGAGCCGCCTCCCCGCCGCGCCGTGCCGGCCGAGTCGCGCTACGCCCTGCTGGACAACGGCTACCGGCACGGCAGTCCACCTGTGGAGTCCCGGTACGCGCTGCTGGAGACCGGTTACCAGCCGGAGACCGGCTACCCCGCGTCCCCGCCCGTCCCGCCGGTTGTTACGCCGCAGCCGGCCCCGCCGGTCGTCCCACCGCCCGCTCCGCCGGTCAGCTCGGCCATCGCCGAGCGCGGCTACCCGCCGCGCATCGAGTGGCGTCCGCAGGGCGTCGACCAGGAGTTGGAGCGGGCCACCGGGGTGCTCCGTCGTGATCTCGGCACTCCGCGGGTGTTCGCGTTCGCCAACCCCAAGGGCGGGGTGCACAAGACCACCGCGACGGTGCTCGCCGCGGCCACTGTCGGCAGCGTGCGTGGGCGGGGCGTGCTGGCCTGGGACGACAACGAGCTGCGCGGCACCCTCGGGCTGCGCGCCGGCAGCGCCCGGCACGCCCGGACGATCCGCCACCTGATCACTGAGCTGGCCCAGATCGAGATCCTGGAGGGCCCGGCCCTGCTGGAGCGGCTGGACGACTTCCTGCGGCACGCCTCCGACGGCTCGTACGACGTGCTCGCCGGCGAGGAGAGCCCGCGCTTCGCCCAACGGCTGGACCAGTTCACCGTCCGGCGGGTGCTGGAACTGCTGCGGCGTACCCACGACGTGGTCTGCGTGGACACCGGCAACAACGTGGAGAGTCCCAACTGGCGCACGGTGATGCAGGCCGCCGATCAACTGGTGGTGACCACAGTGCCGCGTGAGGACGCGGCGTTCAGCGCCGACTGGATGCTCGACCTGCTGCACGAGGAGGGCATGGGAGAGCTGGCGGACAATGCCATCACGCTCATCTCCTGCCCCACGCCGGGCCGCTCCGCCCTGCAGGACGACCTGGAGCGGCACTTCGCCACCCGTACCCGCGCGGTGGCCGTGGTGCCCTACGACCCGGCGCTCGAGACCGGGTCGTCGATCGAGTATCACCAGCTCCAGCCGGAGACCCGGCAGGCGTGGCTGCATGCTGCCTCGGTCATGGTGGAGCCGTTCGCCCGCTGACCGGAGGCGGTGCGGTCACGTCATCGGGCGGGAGCGCGGATGACCGTGCACGGCCCGGGCGGCGAGCTGAGAGGATCATCGGGTGAACCCCGACAGCCCCGAGTCCGACCGGCCCGCGCCGCCCGGCGTCGAGCCGTCCGCACCATCGACACCGGACGACCCGGTGACGGACCGGCCCTCCGGCGGGGGGCCGCCGGACGTGGTCGCGGATTCCGGCCCCGTCCCGGCCGAACCGCCGCGCCGGCTGGCGCGGACCGGGGTGACGGTGGGTGGCGTCGTGCTCGCGCTGGCCGTGCTGGGTGCGCCGCTCGGGCTGCTCTGGGCCGCGCTCGCGCCCGACACCCCGGTGCTCAAGACCACTGAGGGCGCGATCTACGCCGAGTCGCAGCCGGAGCAGCCGATCGCCGCGGACGGCTGGTTCAGCCTGCTCGGGCTCGCCTTCGGGGTGCTCGCGGCACTCGTCCTGTGGTTCGTGCTGCGGCGGCGGCGCGGCCCCGTCGGGTTGCTCGCCGCAGTGCTGGGCGCGCTGGCCGCCGCGCCGGTGGCCTGGCAGGTGGGGCGGCGGGTCGGCCTGGCCACCTTCGACCGGCTGCTGGACACCGCCCCGGCCGGCCAGGCCTTCACCAAACCCGCCGACCTGCGGGCCGGCGGCGTCGACTGGTTGCTCGGCGTACTGCCGGTGCCGCACGGCAACCTGCTGCTGCCGGCGTTCGGCGCCGCCGTCACGTACACCCTGCTGGCCGGCTGGTCGCGCTGGCCGTCGCTGCGCCCGGAGCCGGAGCCCGACCCGACCGCGTTCAGTTGGGTGTCGGCGGGGACGCCAGCTCCGCCAGGGGCACCGGAACCGCCCGCACCTGACGCAGCAGAGCCGCCTCGCGGTTGAGCAGCCGCAGCTCGGCGCGGAGCCGGGCGGCGGTGTCGTCGATCGCCAGCAGCCGCTGCCGGTCGTCGACGGTCAGCGCCGCGGTCGCCGCCACGAGGTGGGAGAGCACGGTCGGGTCCTCCGGGAGCTGCTCGGAGATCTCCTCCGGGTCGGACCGGACCAGGCCGAGATATTGTCGGAACACGGCGATCACCCGGGCGGCCAGCAGGTCGGCCACCTCGTCCGGCCCGGCCGGCTCGGGCAGCCACTCGACCTCCGCGGTCAGGTACGGCGCGGAGCTCTCGTCGACCTCGGCGATCCGGAACCGGCGCCGCCCGACCGTGACGATGTCGAAGCCCCCGTCGGCCAGCTCGGTCACCTGGCGCAGCTCGGCGGTGCAGCCGACCTCGTGCAGGGTGACCTCGCCGCCGGCGGGGGTGGGCCGGGCCCCGGGACCGGCCGGCGCGACCTCCCAGCCGGCCTGGATGGCGACCACCCCGAACTCGCGCGACGCACCCTCGGGCCGGCCGACCAGGTGCCGGACCAGGGCCCGGTAACGCTCCTCGAAGATGTGCAGCGGCAGCACCAACCCGGGAAAGAGCACCGTTGCGAGCGGGAACACCGGCAGCCGTGCGGTCACAGGTGGAGCCTAGCCAATCTCGCCCACGTCGGCGTGGCCCGGCTCACCGTCCCGGCGGACGGGCGGCTCCGGTGCGCCCCGCCCCGGCCGCCTAGACTCGCAAGGGTGCTGAATCGGATCGACCTGCGCAATGGTCTCGGTGACCCGCGCCGCCTGCTGCCCCGTGCCCAGCTCGACGTGTCGGTCGCCGTCGAGCGGATCCGGCCGCTCGTGGAGGCGGTCCGGGAGCATGGCTACCCGGCGATCCGGGAGGCCAGTGAGCGGTTCGACGGCGTCTCCCCGGAGGTGCTGCGGGTGCCGGTCGAGGCGATCGCCGAGGCCGAGGGGGTGCTCGACCCGGACGTGCGCGCGGCGCTGCTGGAGTCGATCACCCGCGCCCGTCGGGTGCACGCCGACCAGCGGCGTACCGAGCACACCACCCAGGTGGTGCCCGGCGGCACGGTCACCGAGCGGTGGCTGCCGGTCGACCGGGTCGGCCTCTACGTCCCCGGTGGGCTGGCCATGTACCCGTCGACCGTCGTGATGAACGTGGTGCCGGCCCAGGCGGCCGGGGTGCGTTCGCTGGTGGTGGTCAGCCCGCCGCAGAAGGACAACGGCGGCCTGCCCGACCCCCGGGTGCTCGCCGCGTGCGCCCTGCTCGGCGTCGACGAGGTGTACGCCGTGGGCGGCGCCCAGGCGGTGGCGATGCTGGCGTACGGGGCGGCGGTGGATCCCGCGGGCGACGCGCGCTGCGAGCCGGTCGACCTGGTCACCGGCCCGGGCAACATCTGGGTGACCGCCGCCAAGCGGCTGCTGCGGGGCGTCGTCGGCATCGACGCCGAGGCCGGGCCGACCGAGATCGCCATCCTGGCCGACGACACCGCCGACCCGGCGCACGTGGCCGCCGACCTGATCAGCCAGGCCGAGCACGACCCGCTCGCCGCGAGCGTGCTGGTCACCCCGTCGGTGGCGCTGGTCGAGGCGGTCGAGCGGGAGCTGGCCCGGCAGGTGCCGGCGACCAAGCACACCGAGCGGGTCACCACCGCCCTGACCGGCGAGCAGAGCGGCGTGGTCCTGGTCGACGACCTCGAGGCCGGGCTGCGGGTGGTCGACGCGTACGCGGCCGAGCACCTGGAGATCCAGACGGTCGACGCCCGCCAGTGGGCGCTGCGGGTGCGCAACGCTGGAGCGATCTTCGTGGGCGCCTGGTCGCCGGTGTCGCTCGGCGACTACTGCGCCGGCTCCAACCACGTGCTGCCCACCGGCGGCTGCGCCCGGCACTCGTCGGGGCTGTCCGTGCAGTCCTTCCTGCGCGGCGTGCACCTGATCGAATACACCGAGGCCGCGCTGCGCGAGGTGGCCCCGCACGTGGTCACCCTGGCCACCGTGGAGGACCTGCCGGCGCACGGCCAGGCCGTCCGGGCCCGCTTCCCCGGGGGGCCGGCGTGACCTCGCTGGAGGATCTGCCGATCCGCGACGACCTGCGCGGGCTGTCGCCGTACGGCGCGCCGCAGCTGGACGTGCCGGTGCGGTTGAACACGAACGAGAACTCCTACCCGGTGCCGGAGCCGGTCGCCGACGCGATCGGCAAGGCGCTCGCGGCCGAGCTGCGCGACCTGAACCGCTACCCGGACCGGGACGCGGTGGCGCTCCGCGCCGATCTGGCCGGGTACCTCGGGCACCGGCTCACCGTCGAGCAGGTGTGGGCGGCCAACGGCTCCAACGAGATCCAGCAGCAGCTCCTCCAGGCGTTCGGGGGTCCGGGCCGCAGCGCGCTCGGATTCGTGCCGGCGTACTCGATGCACCCGCTGCTGGCGCTCGGCACCGGCACCCGGTGGGTGCCGGCCCGGCGCGGCGTCGACTTCGGGCTGACCGCCGACGAGGCGGTGGCCCAGGTCCGCGAGCACCGGCCCGACGTGGTCTTCCTCTGCTCGCCGAACAACCCCACCGGCACCGCACTGGACCCGGCGGTGGTCGCCGCGGTCCTCGACGCCGCGCCCGGCATGGTGGTGGTCGACGAGGCGTACGCCGAGTTCGCCCGGCCCGGCACGGTCAGCGCCCTCGCGGTGCTGCCCGGGCACCCGCGGCTGGTGGTGACCCGGACGATGAGCAAGGCGTTCGGTTTCGCCGGCGGACGACTGGGCTACCTGGCCGCCGATGCGGCGGTGGTGCAGGCGGTGCAACTGGTCCGGCTGCCGTACCACCTCTCCGCGCTGACCCAGGCCGCCGCCCGCGCGGCACTGGCCCACCGGGACGCCCTGCTCGGTACGGTGAGCGCGATCATGGCGCAGCGGGACCGGATCGTGGCGACGCTGCGCGGCCGCGGGCTGCGGGTGGCCGACAGCGACGCCAACTTCGTGCTCTTCGAGGTGGGCGGCGACCAGGGCAACGCCTGGCGGGCACTGCTCGCGCGCGGGGTGCTGGTCCGCGACGTCGGCCTGCCCGGCTGGCTGCGGGTCACCGCCGGCACCCCCGCCGAGACCGATGCGTTCCTTTCTGCGATGGAGACATTCTGATGAGCCGGACCGCCCGGGTGGAGCGGATCACCAAGGAGACCAAGGTCCTCGTCGAGATCGACCTCGACGGCACCGGCACGGCCGAGATCAGCACCGGTGTCGGTTTCTACGACCACATGCTGCACCAGATCGCCCGGCACGGCGGCTACGACCTGACCGTGCGCACCGTCGGCGACCTGGAGATCGACGCGCACCACACAATGGAGGACACCGCGCTCGCCCTGGGCGCCGCGTTCGACCAGGCGCTGGGCGACAAGGCCGGCATCCGGCGGTACGGCTCGGCGACCGTCCCGATGGACGAGGTGCTGGTCCGGGCCGCCGTGGACCTGTCCGGCCGGCCGTACGTGGTGCACGACGAGCCGGCGCTGGCGCCGTACATCGGCCCGGTGTACCCGACCAGCATGACCCGGCACATCTGGGAGTCCTTCGGCCAGGCGGCCCGGATCACCCTGCACGTCGACGTGTTGCGGGCGGCCCGGCCGGGCGGTAACCCGGACGCGCACCACGTGGTGGAGGCGCAGTTCAAGGCGGTCTCCCGGGCGCTGCGCGAGGCCACCGCGATCGACCCGCGGGCGGCGGGCGCGATTCCGAGCACGAAGGGAGCCCTGTGATGGGTGCGGCGTTGCCGACGCTGTTGCTGATCCTGGCCGGGGTGCTGGTGGGCGGGGTCTGGTCGCTGTACCGGCAGGGCGCGCCCAAGGCCGCGGTGGTGATCACCGCTCTCCTGGCCGTGCTGGCCACCGCCGGCGGGGTGCTCTGGCTGTTTCCGGAGTCCGGCTCATGACCGGCGTCGTGGTGCTCGACTACGGCTCGGGCAACCTGCGTTCCGCGGAGCGGGCGCTGGCCGCCGCCGGCGCGGACGTACGGGTGACCGACGACCTCGGCGCCGCGGCCGCGGCCGACGGTCTGGTGGTGCCGGGGGTGGGTGCCTTCGCGGCGTGCATGGCCGGGATCGAGGCGCTCGGCGCCGGCCCGGTGATCGCCGAGCGGGTGGCCGCCGGTCGACCGGTGCTCGGCATCTGCGTGGGCATGCAGGTGCTCTTCGAGCACGGGGACGAGCACGGTGTGGTGACCAAGGGGCTCGGCCTGCTGCCGGGCGGGGTGACCCGGCTGGCCGCCACCCGGCTGCCGCACATGGGCTGGAACACGGTCCGGGCGCCCCGGGATTCGGTGCTCTTCGCCGGCATGCCGGCGCAGAGCAGGTTCTACTTCGTCCACTCGTACGCGATGGGTGACCCGGCGGCGCTGGCCGCGACCGGCGCCACGGTGACCACTGCCCACCACGACACCGATTTCGTCGCGGCGGTGGAGCGCGGTGCGCTCTCGGCGGCCCAGTTCCATCCGGAGAAGTCCGCCGACACCGGTGCCGCGCTGCTGCGCAACTGGCTCGCCACGCTGCCCAGCGGTGGCTGAGCGTCGTCGCCACCCGGCTCCCGCGCGGCGGGGGTCGCGGTGAGCCGGGAACGGGCGCGCCGCCGCGCGGAACGCGAGGCCGAACAGGCCCGGGAGCGGGCGGTCCGGCAGCGCCGGGTGGCCCGCCGGCAGCGGCGCCGGGCGGTGGTTCGCCGGTTGACGCCGCAGCTGCGGCGGGGTCGCTCCGGTCGGCTGGCCCGGCACACCCGGGGCGAGCGTGCCGCTATCGTGCTGCTCACCGGGGCGGCGCTGATCCTGATCTGGACGTTCGTCGACGATCTGGCGTTGCGTATCGCGCTGATTGTGCTGTTGCTGCTCGTACTGCCGGCGGTCGTGGTGATCGCCCTGGACCGCCGTACCTGATCGAGGAGAAGACGTGAGCCTCACCCTGTTACCCGCCGTGGATGTCGCCGACGGCCGGGCCGTCCGGCTCGTGCAGGGCGCCGTCGGTAGCGAGAGCATCTACGGTGACCCGCTGGACGCCGCACTGGCCTGGCAGCGCGACGGCGCCGAGTGGATCCACCTGGTCGACCTGGACGCGGCGTTCGGACGGGGCACCAACGCGCACCTGCTCGCCGAGGTGGTGCGCCAGCTCGACGTGCAGGTGGAGCTCTCCGGCGGCATCCGGGACGACGAGTCGCTGCGCGCGGCGTTGGGCACCGGGGCGGCCCGGGTGAACATCGGCACCGCGGCTCTGGAGGACCCGGTCTGGTGCGACCGGGTGGTCGGGGAGTACGGCGACCGGGTCGCCATCGGGCTGGACGTGCGCGGCCGTACCCTTTCCGCCCGCGGCTGGACCCGTGACGGCGGTGACCTGTACGAGGTGCTGGAGCGGCTGGACAAGGCGGGCGCCAGCCGGTACGTGGTCACCGACATCACCAAGGACGGCACCATGCGTGGGCCGAACCTGGACCTGCTGCGCGAGGTGTGCGGCCAGACCAACGCCCCGGTGATCGCGTCCGGGGGCGTGTCCACGCTGGACGACCTGCGGGCGCTGGCCACCCTGGAGCCGCTCGGGGTGGAGGGTGTGATCGCCGGAAAGGCGCTCTACGCGGGCGCCTTCACGGTGGCCGAGGCGCTGCGGACGCTGGCCGAGGCGTGATGGTCACGGTGGAGCTGGAGGCGTACCTCGCCGACCGCTGAAGGCGGCCTCGCGCGCCCAGCCGGCGGTCACCGCCCTCATGGCCGGTTCACAGCCCGATCGGTTGTGCACAATTTAATTGTGGGCTACGGTTCAGCGGTGACCGATGACCTGGTGCTGCGCCGGCAGGTGTGCTTCGCGCTCTACGCCGCGTCGCGCGCCCTGACCGACGTCTACCGGCCGATCCTCGACCGGTTCGGCCTGACCTACCCGCAGTACCTGGTGCTGCTGGTGCTCTGGGAGCGCCCCGACGACGCCCCCACGGTCTCCGAGCTGGGCGCCGAGCTGCGGCTGGACTCCGGCACGCTCTCACCGCTGCTCAAGCGGCTGGAGGGAGCGGGCCTGGTGGTGCGGCGGCGGTCGGCACGCGACGAGCGGCGGGTCGAGGTGGGCCTCACCGAGCAGGGCCGGACGCTGCGGCAGCAGGTGGACGAGGTCCCGCTGCAGATCGCCCGGGCCACCGGGCTCGACATCGCCGAGCTGGTCGCGCTGCGCGACACCCTCACCCGGGTCACCGACACCATCCACCGACAGAAGGAGCAGTGACCATCATGCAGGTGCTCTACACCGCATCCGCCACGGCCAGCGGCGACGGCCGGGACGGCCACGTCGAGACCTCCGACGGCACATTCACCCTCGACCTGGCCGTGCCGAAGGAGATGGGTGGCGCCGGTGGCGCCGCGAACCCCGAGCAGCTCTTCGCCGCCGGCTACGCGGCCTGCTTCCACGGCGCGCTGCGCCTGGTCGCCCGCCGGGCCAAGGCCGACGTGACCGGCTCGGTCGTCGCCGCCGAGGTGGGCATCGGCCCGAACGGCAGCGGCGGGTTCGGGCTCACCGTGCGGCTCGTCGTCGACCTGCCCGCCGTGCCCCGGGACGCCGCCGAGCAGCTGGTCGAGCAGGCACACCAGGTCTGCCCGTACTCCAACGCCACCCGCGGCAACATCGACGTCGCGCTGACCGTCCGCGAGGCCCTGGCCGCGTGACGTCGCGGACCCAGGCCCCGACCGCGACGAGAGGACGACCACCCCGTGACCAGCAACCGTGAGATCCACCTGGCCAGCCGCCCCCGGGGCTGGCCCACCGAGGAGAACTTCCGGCTCGTCGAGACCGAGGTCCCGACGCCCGGCCCGGGCCAGATCGTGGTCCGCAACCAGTACCTGTCGGTCGACCCGTACATGCGTGGCCGGATGAACGACGTCAAGTCGTACGTGCCGCCGTACGCGCTCGACGCACCGCTCGACGGCGGCGCGATCGGCGAGGTGGTGGCCAGCGAGGCGGAGGGCATCGCCGTCGGCGACACCGTCCTGCACGGGCTGGGCTGGCGGGAGTACGCCCTGCTCGATGCCACCGCCGCCCGTACGGTCGACCCGAGCCTCGCCCCGGTCAGCGCGTACCTCAGCGTGCTGGGCATGACCGGCATGACGGCGTACGCCGGGCTGCTCGAGGTGGCCGCGATGAAGCCCGGCGAGACGGTATTCGTCTCCGCCGCGGCCGGCGCCGTCGGCAGCCTGGTCGGCCAGATCGCCAAGCTCAAGGGCGCCGGGCGGGTGGTCGGCAGCGCCGGCTCGCCGGCCAAGGTCGAACGGCTGCGGGCGCTGGGCTTCGACGCTGCCTTCGACTACCACGACGGGCCGGTCCGTGACTCGCTGAAGGCGGCCGCCCCGGACGGCGTCGACGTCTACTTCGACAACGTCGGCGGCGATCACCTCGAGGCGGCGATCTCGGCGATGAACCTGCACGGTCGGGCCGCCATCTGCGGCATGATCGCGCAGTACAACGACACCGAGCCACCGGCCGCGCCCCGCAACCTGGCGCTGGTCGTCGGCAAGCGGCTCACCCTGCGCGGTTTCCTGGTCCGCGACCACGGCGACGTGCGCGAGGCGTTCGTCCGCGACGTCGCCGGTTGGCTGCGCGAGGGGCGGCTCTCCTACGACGAGACGATCGTGGACGGCATCGAGAACGCCCCGGCGGCGTTCCTCGGCCTGCTGCGCGGCGACAACCTGGGCAAGATGCTCGTCCGGGTGTAAGGAAGGCCCCCCTGTTAACGCCTGCGGTATAGGAAGGGTCCCTTCCTAACACGAACGGCACCCAGGGGCACGCACGGCACCCACGGTGGCCGGCCGCACAGGCCGGCCACCGTCGTGTCGCGGAAGATAGGGTGGCGGGCATGACGGTGGCGGTGCGGGTGATCCCCTGTCTGGACGTGGACGCCGGACGGGTGGTCAAGGGTGTCAACTTCCTCGACCTGCGGGACGCCGGTGACCCGGTGGAGTTGGCCGCCGCCTACGACCGGGCCGGCGCGGACGAGTTGACCTTCCTCGACGTCACCGCGTCCTCCAGCGACCGGGGCACAATGCTCGACGTGGTACGCCGCACCGCCGAGTCGGTGTTCATCCCGCTGACCGTCGGCGGCGGCGTCCGGCAGGTCGCCGACGTGGACACGCTGCTCCGCGCCGGCGCGGACAAGGTCGGCGTGAACACCGCCGCCATCGCCCGGCCGGAGCTGATCGCCGAGATCGCCGACCGGTTCGGCCGGCAGGTGCTGGTGCTCTCCCTCGACGTACGCCGGGCCGCGGCCGGCAGCACGCCCAGCGGCTTCGAGGTCACCACGCACGGCGGCCGGCGCGGCACCGGGATCGACGCGGTGCACTGGGCGCAGCGGGGGGCTGAGCTGGGCGCGGGGGAGATCCTGCTCAACTCGATGGACGCCGACGGCACCAAGGCGGGCTTCGACCTGGCACTGATCGGCGCGGTACGCGCGGTGGTGGACGTGCCGGTCGTGGCCAGCGGCGGCGCCGGCGAGGTGGCCCACTTCGCACCCGCGATCGGTGCCGGCGCGGACGCGGTGCTCGCCGCCAGCGTCTTCCACTTCGGCGAGCTGACCGTGGCCGAGGTCAAGGACGCGCTGCGCCGCAGCGGCCACCCGGTGCGCTGAGCCCGATCAGTGCCCGCCGGAGTGACCCTCCGGTGAACGCCGGGGTGTGGGAATCGAGCGGACCGCGTACTCCTGGACAGCGGCAGCGTGGTCGGCCTCGTCCAGGTTCCACTCGGCGCTGCCCGGCGCGTGCCGGCGGCTCAGCACGCCCTGGACGGTGTCCACCATGGTCGCCACCCCGGCGCGTGGCCGGGAGCGCCAGAGCTGCTCGCCCTCGGCGGTGATCCGGAACCAGCCGTCGGCGACGCTGACCAACCCGGCGCCGACCAGCCGTCGGACGGCGGCCTCCACCTCGTGCCGCTGCGGGATCGCCTGGTTGAGGTGGTCGGCGGTGGAGAGCACGTCGGCCAGGCGTACGCCCTCCGGACGGCGGCTGGTGGCGGACCGACGGTGCCGCCCGGCCCCGCTCGCGATCACCAGCGACACGAAGATCCAGGCGTCGGTCCAGCGCCAACCGTTCTCCCCCATGCAGAGATGATGACGGCGAGCGTCGCGGAAGGGAACACCCACCCACCAACCGGCCCGCCTCCACCACCGCCGAGTGCCGGCGCGCGGACCGTCGGTGAACGCTCAGCCGGCCGGGGTCACCGGCGTGCCGGCTCCCGGCGCCGGCACGCCGGCCTCCGTTTCGGTTGCGGCGGCGTGCTGCTCGGGCACCGCGAACAGCGGGATGAACAGCTGCGCCAGCGGGCCGATGGCCAGCGCGTACGCCACCGTGCCCACACCGACCGTGCCGCCGAGCAGCCAGCCCAGCGCCAGCACGGTGACCTCGATGACCGTGCGCACCAGGCGGATCGACCGGCCGGGTCGGCGGGCCACGAAACCGGTCATCAGCCCGTCGCGTGGGCCGGGTCCCAGCCGGGCGCCGAGGTAGAGACCGGTGGCGGCGCCGTTGGCGATGATGCCGGTGATCAGCAGCGCGATCCGGACGCCGAGCGGACCGCCGGTCGGCAGCAGGGCCAGTGTGGCGTCCACCACCAGACCGATCACCACCACGTTGCTGACCGTGCCGAGACCGGGGCGTTGCCGCAGCGGAATCCAGAGCAGCAGCACCAGCGCGCCGACCCCGATGGTGACCGTGCCGAAGGAGAGCCGGGTCAGCTCGGACAACCCCTGGTGGAACACGTCCCACGGGTCGAGGCCCAGGTCGGAGCGGATCATCAGAGCCATGCTGATCCCGTACAGGGTCAGCCCGGCGTAGAGCTGGGCCAGCCGTCGCGCGGGCCGGTGCCGCAGATTGCCAATCAGTGCCATGCATGCCACCCTAGGTGCCAATCCTCCCGGAGGAAGAAGCCAATATCCGAGGAGTGGCCATGACCGGTCAGGTGCGCGGCGTCCAATTGGCCCGTCTGCTCGGGCAGTGGCACGCCCTGCCGGGTCGTCGCCGCAGCCCCGACTACGCCGCCCTGGCCGGGGCGGTGCGCGGGCTGCTCGCCGACGGCCGACTGCCGCTGGGCGTCCGCCTGCCGGCGGAACGGGAGCTGGCCGAGGCGCTGCGGATCAGCCGAACCACTGTCACCGCCGCGTACCGGCAGCTGCGCGAGACCGGGCACCTGGCGAGCCGCCGGGGCGCCGGCAGCTGGACCATGCTGCCCGGCAACCACCGGGTGGCAAGCACCGGGCTGTGGACCCCGCTGGACGACCGGGAGATGATCGACCTCGGCGTCGCCGCGCTGGCCGCCCCGCCGCAACTGCTGGCGGCCGCCCGCGCCGCCGCCGAGGACCTGCCCCGCTACCTGGGCGGAGCCGGCTACCACCCGACCGGGATCATCGAGCTGCGCGAGGCGGTGGCCGACGGGTACACCGCCCGGGGCCTGCCCACCTCGGCCGACCAGATCATGGTCACCAGTGGCACCCAGCACGCGCTGGACCTGGTGCTGCGACTCGCCCTGGCCCCCGGCGGCAGCGTGCTGGTCGAGTCGCCGACCTACCCCAACGCGCTCGCCGCGCTGGCCGGCCGGCGCGCTCGCATCACCACCCACGGCCTGGCCGCCGACGCCGGTTGGGAGTCCGACCTGCTCCTGGGCAGCCTCCGGCAGACCCGGCCCAAGCTGGCCTACCTGATCCCGGAGTTCCAGAACCCGACCGGGCACCTGATGCCGGCGTCGCTGCGCGAGCGGGTGGTGGCCGCCGCCCACGCCGTCGGCACCGACCTGGTCATCGACGAGTCCTTCGTGGACCTGCCGCTGGACGGCACCGAGCTGCCCCCGCCGACGGCCACCTTCGACCGGCACAGCCGGGTGGTCAGCATCGGCGGGATGAGCAAGCCGTACTGGGGTGGCCTGCGGATCGGTTGGGTACGCGCCTCCGCCCCGCAGGTGCAGCGGTTGGCCGCCGTCCGGGTCGGCGTGGACATGGCCAGCCCGGTGCTGGACCAACTGGTCGCCGTGCACCTGCTCGCCGACGCGCCGGCCATCGTCGCGGACCGCCGCACCCAGCTCGCCGCCCAGCGCGACGCGCTGCTCGGCGCGCTGGCGCACCGGCTGCCGGACTGGCGGATCACAGTGCCGCGCGGCGGGGTGACGCTCTGGGCCGAACTGGACGGCCCGGTCTCCAGCGCGCTGGCCCGTGCCGCCGAGGACGTCGGCGTCCGGCTGGCGCCCGGCCCGCGGTTCGGCCTGGACGGGACGCTGGAGCGCTTCCTGCGGCTGCCGTTCACCCTGCCCGCCGCCGATCTCGTTGAGGCGGTCGGGCGGATCGCCGCGGTCCGCTACGACCTGGACCGGACCGGACGGCAGCGGTGGCGGGAGCCCGCCGTCATCGCCTGAGCCCGGCCGGGTCGACCGGCTGAAACGCCGGCGGCCCCGGACCCGGACGGGTACGGGGCCACCGGCGGTGCGCTCAGAGCTCGGCGAGGGAGCCGGCGTACATCTTGTCGATCTCGGCGGCGAAGTTGCTCTCCACACCGCGTCGCTTGATCTTCAACGACGGCGTGATCTCGCCGTCCTCGATTGTCAGGTCGCGCGGCAGGATCGCGACCTTCTTGATCGTCTCCCAGCGGTTGAGCTTGGCGTTGAGCTGGGCGACGTACTCCTCGACCATCGCCTTGGCCTCCGGCGAGGCGACGATGGCCGAGTAGTCGCGGCCCTCCAGCGGGCCGCCGGCCACCCACCCCCGGATCGCGTCCGGGTCCAGCGTGACAAGCATCGTGCAGAAGTTGCGGGCCTGCCCGACCACGACCGCCTGCGAGGTGTACGGGCAGATCGCCTTGAACATCCCCTCGATGTGCGAGGGCGCGATGTACTTGCCGCCCGAGGTCTTGACCAGGTCCTTCTTCCGGTCGGTGATCCGCAGGTAGCCCTGCTCGTCGAGGCTGCCGATGTCGCCGGTGCGGAAGAACCCGTCCTCGGTGAACGCGGCGGCGGTCTCCTCCGGCAGGTTGTGGTAGCCGCGCATCACCGGCCGGCCGCGGACCAGGATCTCCCCGTCGGTGTCGATCCGGCACTCCAGGTCGCCCATCGCCCGGCCCACCGTGCCGATCCGCAGCCCGGAGGGCGGGTTGACGAAGTTGCCGGCGCTCGTCTCGGTCAGGCCGTAGCCCTCGGAGATCGGCAGGTTGGCGGCGGCGAAGAAGGTGGCGATCTCCGGGCTGAGCGGAGCCGCGCCCGAGACCAGCACCCGCATCCGGCCGCCCAGGCGGGCCTGGAGCTTGCTGAACACCAGCTTCTCGGCCAACCCGTACCGCAGCTTCAGCCCGGCGGGCACCGGCTTGCCGGCCTGCTCCAGGGTCACCTTCTCCTTGCCGACCCGGACACCCCAGGCGAAGATCTTCGCCTTCGCGCCGCCAGCGCCCTGCGCTGTGGTCACCGCCTTGTTGTAGACCTTCTCGAACACCCGGGGCGCGCCGCACATCAGCGTCGGCCGGATCACCGAGAGCAGGTCGACCAGCTTTTCCACCCGCCCGTCGACGTAGGTGGGCAGGCCCACGTGGATGGCGCCGCAGAGCAGCGTCTTGCCGAACGAGTGGGCCAGCGGCAGCCACAGGTACTGCAGGTCGTCGTCGCGGAGCAGCCCGACCTCGGCCTGCGCCACGGCCTCCCAGCACCAGCCGCCGTGCAGCAGCTCGACGCCCTTGGGCCGGCCGGTGGTGCCGGAGGTGTAGATCAGGGTGGCCAGGTGCTCCGGACCGATGCCGGCCACGAGCATGTCGATCAGTTCCGGTTCGGCGGCCAGCGCGCGGGTGCCCCGCTCCTCCAGGTCGGCGAGGGTGAGCTGGGGGACCGCGGCGGTCTCGTCGGGGGCGCCGTCGAGGAGCACCACGTGGGTCAGCGCGGGCAGGTCGGCACCGGCGATCTTGGCGGCCTGGGCCGGGTTCTCCGCGAACAGCACAGTCGAACCGGAGTCGGCGATGATGTAGGTCGCGTCCGCCGGCTCGGTGGTCGGATAGACGGTGGTGGTCGACCCGCCGGCGCACATGATGCCGAGGTCGGCGATCACCCAGTCCAGGCGGGTGTTGGCGAGGATCGCGACGGGATCCTCCAGGCCGACGCCCAGGCCGTGCAGGCCGGCGGCGACCGCCTTCGCGCGCTGGCCGACCTGTTCCCAGGTCAGCCAGACGGGGCCCGACTCGTCAGGGGCCGGGGAGGCGAACGCGTGCCGGTCGGGGGTGGCCGCCACGCGCTTGAGGAACATGTCCGGGATGGAGCGGTACGGGACATCGAGAGCCATCGCTGTAGCCGCCTTCGGGGGTGGTGGCGTGACGGTCGTCACGTCATAGTGGTTACCGAAGGGTATTGCCTGGCACCGGGCATCGGCTAGCCCTGGTGATCGTCCGGGGCTCCCGTCCCGCCATCCGGTACGGCCGGATCAGGCGTAACGGGCGGCCACCAGTGACCAGTCGTAGGTTGCCCGGATCCAGTTGCGCCGGGCGGCGAGCGCCGAACGCAACTCGTCGTCGCCGCTGGCCAGCAGCGCGTCCTCCGCGCTCAGGTATGCCGTCAGCCCCTGGTTGAACCGGTCGGCCGCCGCCCGCAGGGCGCCCGGCTCGTCCGTGCCGGTCTCGTGGGCGATCACGGTCACCAGGTTGTGCGCGTCCGGGTCGGCCCGGCTCTCCTTGCCGTAGGAGAAGAGGTCGTTGCACCAGCAGACCAGGTCCACCGCCAGCAGGTCCAGGGCGGCCAGCGCCGGGTCGGCGTGCCGGCCCGGCTCGGGCGGCTCCTGCGACGCCAGGTCGGTCAGGGTGAGGCAGGGATGCACGCCGCCGATGTGTCGGCGCAGTTGGACGTACTCCGCCACCTCGGGCACCCGCCGGCGCTCCCGGTTGGTCGCCTCCCAGAGCAGCGCCAGCAGGTACTCGCGTACCTGGTGGACGAACCGCAGCAGCAGTGCCGGGCGGTCGTGCAGCCGGGTCCGGCGGCACAGGTCGTGCAGCGCGTCACCCAGCGGCCCCGCGGCCGGCGGTACGACGTCGGGGTCACCGCACCGGTCCAGCACGTCGAGAAGGGTGCCGATCGCCGGCGCCAGCCGGCCCGGGTCGGCGCCGAGGCCGTCCTCGTCGCAGGCGTCGTCCATCACGAAGAGCCAGGAGATCAGGTCGGTGAGCAGCCGCAGCCCGTCCGCCGACCCGTCGGGGGAGGCCCGCCCGGCCAGGCCGGCGGCGTCCGCCCGCTGCAACCGGTGGACCCGATGGCTGGAATCGATCAGCCCGAACGCGCGCGCCCACTCGACGCTCTCGCCGGCCACCCGATCCGTGGCCTCATGGCGCCCCGCGGGAAACGGGGGCTCCCGCAGCGCCGAGATCGCGAAAGTCCGCATAGTAACGCCCCCACTCGTGCCGCACCGGCGCGGAACGGCGCGGTGAAGCGTACGTGAGCAGGGATCGTTGCGCGTCGCTGGGAGCGATGCTTTCCACAGAGGGAGCGTGACCGTTTAGGTACAGACGGTTACATTCCCAGGCTGGCGTTGCGGAGCAACCGCGCGGACGCCGCCGAACCGTCCAACTGGACACGCGCCACCCGCTGCCGACCGGAAAGGAACAGGGCCAACTCGGCCGGGGCGCCGACCATCCGCAGCCGCTCGCCGCCGCGGCCGACGGAGATCCCGCCGTACCCCGGCGCCTGTACGTAGAGGTCCGCCGGAAAGCGGCGCAGGGCCAGTCGGGCCAGCGGGGCGACCCGCCTCCAGAGCGCGGCCTGCAGGCCGGGCGGCAGCTCGCGCGGCAGCCACCCCGACCCGGCCCGCCGTACGTCCTCGTGGTGGATGAAGAACTCCAGCGTGTTGGCCAGTTCGTCGGTCACCGGGTTGCTGACCGGGCTCCACACCGGCGGCCGGCGCACCTGCGCCACCAGGTCGGCGTAGGGCCGGGCGGCGAGGCGGCGACGGACCCGTTCGGCGTACCCGCGCAGCGGGGCCAGCATGATCCCGCCGGCCGCGTCCGGGCGGCGCTCCCGCAGCACCAGATGCGCGGCGAGGTCACGGGTCGCCCAGCCCTCGTTGATCGTCGGCGCGTCCGGCCCGAGGGCCAGCAGGAGATCCGCCAGCGCCTCGCGCTCGCCTCGGGCGTACCGCATGGCCCGATCGTAGGCCCGCGGGCCCGTCGGCGCCCGCCGGTGGATGCCGGGTCGGCATAACCGGTCTCGTCGCGCTCCGATACGTGATGGTCGACATATGCGGTCCGGGTCGGCGGGGGTGGTCCTGACCGGTAAGGATGAGGGAGATAATGGTGGCTTACGGCGGGGGAGAGCGTGGCGACCAAGACAAGTCGGGATGTGCTCGGCCGGGGGCTGGGGGTTCTCCGGCAGGCGATCCGGGAACAGCCACGGATCTTCACGGTGGCGGTGGTCGGCAGCGTGCTGTTCGGCTCGATGGTCATCGTCAGCGCGTACGTGGTCGGCGGGGTCGTCGGCGACGTGGTGGTGCCGGCCATCGCGCGGGGCGAGGTGGCCACCGGCAGCCTGGCACTGGCCGCGATCGCCCTGTTCGGCATCAGCGTGCTGCGGGTGGTCGGCATCTTCGGCCGCCGGCTCGGCGCCGGCTACATGCAGTACCGCCTCCAGGCCGCCTACCGTCGTCGGGTCACCCGCCGCTACCTGGACCTGCCGCTGTCCTGGCACCACCGCAACGCCACCGGCACCCTGCTCTCCAACGCCAACTCGGACGTCGAGGCGGCCTGGTACCCGATCGCCCCGCTGCCCTTCGCGGTCGGCACCCTGGTGATGCTGGTCGGCGCGATCGTCTCGCTGTTCGCCACCGACTGGGCGCTGGCCCTGGTCGGCCTCGCGGTCTTCCCCGCGCTGTTCGCGCTCAACGTGGTCTACTCCCGCCGGATGGCGCCCCGGCAGGCCCGGGCGCAGCGGCTGCGCGCCGAGGTCAGCGGCATCGCCCACGAGAGCTTCGACGGCGCACTGGTGGTCAAGACGATGGGCCGTGAGGCGCAGGAGACCGCCCGGTTCGCCGGCCGGGCCGGTGAGCTGCGCGACGCGCTGATCGCGGTCGGCCGGCTGCGCGGCGTCTTCGATCCGCTGCTGGAGACGCTGCCCAGCCTCGGCACCCTGGCCGTGCTGGTGGTCGGGGCGTTCCGGTTGCGCCAGGGCGCGATCAGCGTCACCGAGCTGGTCAGCGTGGCCTTCCTCTTCACCGTGCTGGCCTTTCCGGTGCGGGCCATCGGCTGGGTGCTGGCCGAGCTGCCGCGCAGCGTCGCCGGCTGGGACCGGGTCCGCCGGGTGCTCGACGCCACCGGCGAGATGCCGTACGGGCGGCGGGTGCTCGACCCGGCCACCCCGGGCCCGGCCACCCTCACCTTCACCGACGTGCACTTCTCCTACCCGCCCGCCGAGGCGCACCAGCCCGGCGTGCGGGTGCTCGGCGAGGTCGGCTTCACGGTGCCCGCCGGGCGGACGGTGGCACTGGTCGGGCCGACCGGCGCCGGGAAGTCCACAATCGCCTCGCTGGCGGTGCGCCTGGTCGACCCGGACGCCGGCGTCGTCACGCTGGACGGGGTGGACGTGCGCGAGCTCACCGCAGCGTCGCTGGCCGGCACGGTCGCCCTTGTCGCCCAGGTGCCGTTCGTCTTCGACGACACGGTCCGCGCCAACATCGCACTCGACCGGCCGGGCATCGACGACGAGGACGTCTGGGCGGCACTGCGGCTGGCCGAGGCGGACGGGTTCGTCGCGGCGCTGCCCGACGGTCTGGACACGATGGTCGGCGAGCGGGGCACCTCGCTCTCCGGCGGGCAGCGGCAGCGCCTCACCCTGGCCCGCGCGCTGGCCGGCCGGCCGCGCCTGCTGGTGCTCGACGACGCGACGAGCGCGGTGGACCCCCGGGTGGAGGCGGCCATCCTGGCCGGTCTGCGCTCATCAGGGGCTGAGCCGGGGGTTCCGGCCGCGTCGATCCTGGTGGTGGCGTACCGCCGGGCCACCATCGCCCTGGCCGACGAGGTCATCTACGTGGAGCAGGGGCGGGTGATCGCGCGGGGCACGCACACCCAGCTGTTGGCCACCGTGCCGGGCTACGTCGACCTGGTCACCGCCTACGAGCAGGCGGAGGTCGACCGCGCGCAGGAGCGCCCGTACGAGGACGAGGTCGCGCCGCTGCCCTCGGGCCTGGAAATCGAGGTGGACCGGTGAGCGCGAGGAGTGCAGCGCAGCGGAGCCCCGCAGTCGCGAACGAAAGGCCGCTCCGGTGACAGTGAAGACGGACGAGCGGGACGAGCGGGCCGAGACGACCTGGCAGACGCTGCGGCGAGGGTTGTCGCTCTCGCCGGAGCTGCGGACCGGGCTGGCGGGCACCCTGGCCCTGGCGCTGGTCTACATGGTGGGCCGGGTGGCCGTGCCGGTCGCCGTGCAGCAGGGCATCGACCGCGGCATCGTCGGTGGTCTGAACCTGAACGTGGTCTGGTCGGTGGTGGTGGTCACCGCCGCGATCCTCACGGTGACCACGCTCTGCGGCTACCTGATGATGCGCCGGCTGTTCACGGTCAGCGAGACGGCGCTGGCCAACGTGCGGACCAGGGCGTTCCGGCACGTGCACGACCTGTCGATGCTGCACCAGCAGTCGGAGCGGCGCGGCTCGCTGGTCTCACGGGTGACCAGCGACGTCGACCAGATCACCCAGTTCCTCCAGTGGGGTGGGGTGATCCTGCTGGTCAACCTCGGCCAGCTGGTGGTCACCACGATCGTCATGCTGGCGTACTCCTGGCAGTTGACAGTGGTGGTGCTGGTGGCGTTCCTGCCGGCGGTGTTCATCATCCGGCAGCTGCAACGCCGCCTGGGCGCCGCGTACGCGACGGTGCGTCAGCGCACCGGCACGCTGCTCGGCGCGATCGGCGAGAGCGTGGTGGGCGCGCCGGTGATCCGGGCGTACGGCATCGCGGGGCGCACCGCGCGACGGCTGGACGACGCGATCGACAGCCAGCGTCTGGCGCAGCAGCGGGCGATCCGGATCAGCATCGTGGGCAGTTCGGTCGGCGAGCTCGCCGCCGGGGTGGCGCTGGCCGGCGTGGTGGTGCTCGGGGTGACGCTGGGGGTGGACGGCACCCTGTCGATCGGCCAGCTGACCGCGTTCCTCTTCCTGGTGACGCTCTTCATCCAGCCGGTGCAGATCGCCACCGAGGTGCTCAACGAGGCGCAGAACGCGATCGCGGGCTGGCGCCGGGTGCTCGACGTGCTGGACGTCGCCCCGGACGTGGCCGACCCGGGGGAGCAGGGGCGGGAGTTGCCGGGCGGGCCGTTGGACATCAGGTTCGCCGGGGTGCGGTTCGCCTATCCGGGTGGTCCTCCCGTGCTGCACGACATCGACCTGGAGATCCCGGCGAAGAGCCGGGTGGCGGTGGTCGGCGAGACCGGGAGCGGCAAGACCACGTTCGCCAAGCTGCTGACCCGGTTGATGGATCCGTCGGCGGGTGCCGTGCTGCTGTCCGGGGTGCCGCTGGCGGAGGTCCGGTTCGACTCGCTGCGCTCCCGTGTGGTGATGGTCCCGCAGGACGGGTTCCTCTTCGACGCGACGGTGGGGGACAACGTCCGGTTCGCCCGGCCGGAGCTGACCGACGAGCAGCTCAACGCCGCCTTCACGGAGCTGGGTCTGGCGGACTGGCTGGACGGCCTGCCGGCCGGCCTGGACACGCCGGTGGGTGAGCGCGGTGAGGCGCTCAGCGTCGGGGAGCGGCAGCTGGTCGCACTGGCTCGGGCGTACGTGGCCGACCCGGACCTGCTGGTGCTGGACGAGGCGACCAGCGCGGTGGACCCGGCCACCGAGGTGCGCCTGCAACGCACCCTGGACGCGGTCACCCGTGGTCGGACCACCCTGGCCATCGCGCACCGGCTCTCCACCGCGCAGGCCGCCGACGAGGTGATCGTGGTGGATCGGGGGCGGGTCGTGCAGCGCGGCCCGCACGACGAGCTGGTCCGCGACGCCGACTCGGTCTACGGCCTGCTCTACGCCTCCTGGCTGGAGCAGACCCGGTAACGGAGCGGTGCCCACCTGCGCCGGGGATGGCTGGACGCCGCAGGCCGGGTGCTCTACGCTCCGGGTTAGGTAAGCCTAACCTCTGAAGGAGGTCGCGCCATGCGGCCCAGCCCCGCCGAGATCGTTCGTACCCTCGTCGCCGGCCGGCTGCCCGGTCTCGTCCACCTGGCCCACCGGCCGGGCCCGCACCACGCCCGGCACGTGACCGATCCGGACGGCCGGGTCCTGCTCCTGGTGCCGGTGGCCAGCCACCTGGCCGCCGCGCTGCGGCCGGCCACCGGGGGCACCGACGTCGCGGTGGTGCTCGACGTGCTCGACCTGCCACCCGCGGCCGGCGCGCCGGGGCTGGGTCGGGCCTGGGTCTCCGGCTGGGCCGCCGAGCTGCACGGCGCCGAGGCCCGCCGCGCGGCTGTCGACTTCGCCGTGGTGGAGCCGACCGGCGACCTGCTCGACCTGGGCGTCCGGTTCCGGCTGTTCCGCTTCGAGGTGGTCGAGGTCCGCTGGGAGCGCGCCGGCGTCGTGCAGCGGATCGACCCGGGGGAGTACGCCGAGGCCGAGCCGGACCCGGTGCACCCGGTCGAGGCGCGGCTGCTGGCCGACCTCACGGAGCGCGACGCCGGGCAGGTGACCGAGTACCTGCGCCGGCAGCTCGGGTTGACCGAGCAGACTCCGGACGGGCCGCCCCGGGTGGTGCGCATCGACCGTTACGGGCTGGTGGTCGCCCTCGGTCGCCCCGGCGCCCGGCGGCGGGTCCGGCTCGCCTTCCCGTGCCCGGTGGCCGACCCGGACGACCTGGTCCGGCTGCTGCCGCCGCTGCGCCGCCGCGCCGAGGCCCACCCGCCGGGCTGACCGCTCACCGGCCGCCCCGGGGGACCGCGTGCCGGCGCTAGCTCGGCAGCGGCCCGGTCAGGTAGCGCTGCACGGTCGGGCCGATCGCCGCGACCAGCGTCTCCGGGTCGGCGGACGCCACCGGCTCCAGCCGCACCACGTGCCGCATCATGGCCAACCCGATCAGCTGGGTGGCGACCAGCGAGCCGCGCAGCGGCAGCTCGGTCCGCTCGACGTCGAGCTGGTCGAGCACCCGGCGCAGCACCTGCGTGGTGATGAACTCGCGCAGCAGCCGGGCCGTCCACTCGTTGCTCACCGCCGAGCGCAGCAGGGCCACCCCGGCGTTGCCGGCCGGGGAGTCCCAGACACCCAGGAAGGTGCGGACCAGCCGTTCACCGATGCCGTCCTGGTCGCCCGCGAGCACCTTCGGCAGCAGCTCTCCCGGGTCGACCGGCGAGTTCATCGCGGCCAGGAAGAGCTGGTCCTTGCTGCCGAAGTAGTGGTGCACCAGCGCCGGATCCACCCCGGCGGTGCCGGCGATGGCGCGGATCGACGCGGCGTCGAAGCCACGCTCGGAGAACGCCTCCCGCGCCGCGTCGAGGATCGCCTGCCGGGTGTCCTGGTTGCCGGGTCGCCGGCCGGTCCGCCGCGCCATCGCCGCCCCTCGCTCGCCAGCCGTCAGCCGCTGCGCCGGCGCAGGGTGGCCGCCGCGAGCACCAGTGCCAGCACCACCGCACCGAGCACCACCACCACGTCCCGCCACATCGTGCCGGTCGGCTCGGCGTTGGCGCCGACCTCCTGCAACGCCTCGATGGCGTA
The DNA here is from genome assembly GCF_900091455.1 of Micromonospora coriariae. NCBI lineage: Bacteria > Bacillati > Actinomycetota > Actinomycetes > Micromonosporales > Micromonosporaceae > Micromonospora > Micromonospora coriariae. The sequence goes on from NZ_LT607412.1 coordinate 4,555,780, forward strand.
CGACAGGGGGAAGGCGTCGCTCAACGCCTGGAGCCAGCCGGCCATCTCGTCGCGGGCCACGAACAGCCCGCAGAGCAGCAGCTGGGGGATCACCACGACCGGCAGGAACTGTACTGCCTGGAACTCGGTGCGGGCGAAGGCGCTGCAGAACAGCCCGAGGGCGACGCCGAGCACCGCGTCGATCACCGCGATCCCGATCACCAGTCCACTGCTGCCGGCGGTGTCCAGATCGAAGATCCAGTACGCCACGCCGGCGGCGACCGCGGCCTGCACGGCGGCGGCCAGCCCGAACGCGATGCCGTAGCCGAAGAGCAGGTCGAGCTTGCCCAGCGGCGTGGTGAGCAGCCGCTCCAGGGTGCCGGAGGTGCGCTCGCGGAGCATGGCGATGCTGGTCACCAGGAACATGATCACGAACGGGAAGATGCCGAGCATCACCAGCGCGATCCGGTCGAACGCCGACGGCTGCCCGGGCGGGGTCGGCTGGTCGGCGTACATGAAGTAGACCAGGGTGAGCAGGACGGACGGCACCACCACGAGCAGCGCGATGGTGCGCCGGTCGTGCCGGAGCTGGCGCAGGATTCGGCCCGTGGTGGCCGCCAGGATCCGCGGGTTCATGACATGCCTCCGGTTCGCGGCTGCGGGGCTCGCAGGCCTGACTCCTTCTTCGCGCTCACGACGCCTCCCGTCCGGCCGTCGCGTCGGCGGAGCCCGGCTCGCCGGCCCGGATCAGCCGCAGGAACGCCTCGTCGAGGTCGTCCACACCGGCGGCCGCACGGATCGCGGCCGGGCTGTCGTCGGCGATCAGCCGGCCCTCCCGGATCAACAGCAGCCGGTCGCAGCGGGCCGCCTCGTCCATTACGTGGCTGGACACCAGCAGGGTGGTGCCCGCGGCGGCCATCGCGTGGAACCGGGCCCACAGGTCGGCCCGCAGCACCGGGTCCTGACCGACTGTGGGCTCGTCGAGGATGACCAGCTCCGGCTCACCGACGAGGGCGCAGGCCAGGGATGCCCGGCTGCGCTGGCCGCCGGACAGGGTGCTGACCAGTTGGCCGGCCGCCCGGGTCAGCCCGACGTCGCTGATCGCCTGGTCCGCCTCGGCGCGACCCCGCCCGTGCAGGGCCGCGAAGTACCGGGCGTTCTCCCGCACGGTCAGGTCGGCGTAGACGCTCGGCGCCTGGGTCAGGTAGCCCACCTGATGCCGTAGCGCGGGCGAGCCGGCCGGCTGGCCCAGCACTGTGACCGTCCCCCTGGTGACCACCTGCACCCCGACGACCGCGCGCATGAACGTCGTCTTGCCGCTGCCGCTGGGGCCGAGCAGCCCGGTCACGGCACCGCGCGGGACGGTGCAGCTGATGCCGTCCAGCACCCGCCGCCCGCCCCGGTCGACGAGCAGGTCGTGGACCGCTATCGCGTCGTCCATCACGCACCTCCGGAAAAACTCATCATCTGATGAACTCAACGCTAGATGAGATACCGACCCTGGCGCAACGATCGACCCACGCGTATCGCCGCGCGGAGCGTGGGAACGGGCAGTAGCCTCCGGACCGGACACCAGGTCCGGCAACGGGCATTGCGCACCGATCGGGCGTACGGCACGATGACGCCGTGGGTCACGCTCCGTTACCGGACAGCGGGTTTCTCGAAGACTGGGCCGCGCGGTTGCGGCAGGCGGCCGAGCGACCCGTCGTCGGCATCCTGCTGCGCGGCAGTCACGCCCGGCGGGCGGCCACCGCGCACAGCGACGTCGACCTCGACGTGCTGGTCGGCGGCGCCCCGTACGAGGCCCGTCGGGCGTATCTGGCCGAGTCAGCGGGCCGGCTCACCCACGTGTCGGTGGCCGCGCGGGACGTCCGCTCCTGGGTGCACCGGCTGGGTGAGCCGGCCGACTGGGCCTTCGGGCTGCCGGTCACCGCACCGGCGCGGCTGCTCTGGGCCGACCCGTACTGGCGGCGCCGCATCGACCTCCCGGTGCTCTGCCAGCCCGCCGAACCGCCCCGGCTGGAGGAGCTGATCGCCACGCTGGGTAAGGCTGCCGCCGCCCGGGCCGCCGACGACCGCCCCGGGCTCCGGCTCGCGGTGGCGGACCTGGCACGCCTCTGCCCCTCCGTGCTGCGCCCCGCCAACCCGTCGGTGCGGGTGTTCTCCCGCCGGGCGGCCTTCGCGGCGGCCCTGGAGCTGCCGGTCGCTCCGCCCCGTTACCGGGACGACATGCTGCTCTGCCTCGGGCTGCGTCCGGGCGCCACCGGGCAGCTCTGGGCCGCCGCCGTGCGGCTGGTCGCGGGAACGCTGCCGCTGATCCGCCCGTACGCCGAGCAGATCGCCGAAACGGCGGGCAGCGACCTGGCCGACGCCCTGGTGGACGGCCGACTGGACCGCTACGTCGCGCAGTTGGCCCGGCCCGCCAGCCCCGCCCCGCGGCCCAGGCGGGAGCCGTCGCAGGTTCCCGCGCCGCGTGCGGGACAATCGGTGACTGTGCCCGTACCTGACGCGCCGGTGACCGGCGTCCCCAACGATCCGACCGGCCCGACGCCGGCGCCGGCCCGCCCGTCCCAGCTCGACCCGGCCATCGCCGCGCGCCTGCGCCGCACCGCCGACGGCCTGGTCGCCGCAGTGGTCCGCGCGCACGACTCCGGCGAGGTGCTGATGGTCGCCTGGATGGACGACGAGGCGCTGCACCGCACCCTCACCACCGGCCGGGCCACCTACTGGTCGCGCAGCCGGCGCGAGTACTGGGTCAAGGGCGCCACCTCCGGGCACCACCAGTACGTCCGCTCGGTGGCGCTGGACTGCGACGGAGACGCGCTGCTGGTCAGCGTGGACCAGGTCGGCGCCGCCTGCCACACGGGTCACCGGACGTGCTTCTTCACCGAACTGCCCGTCACCGGTCTCGAGGCCCGCCCATGACCGACGGCGCGGTGAGCCCCGACCTGGCCACCTTCACCGAGCTGGCCGCCCACTGGCGGGTCGTGCCGGTCACCCGGCGGCTGCTGGCCGACGCGGAGACCCCGGTCGGGGTCTACCGCAAGCTGGCCGGCGGGCCCGGCACGTTCCTGCTCGAATCCGCCGAACAGGGCGTGGGCTCCGCCGGCATGGCCTGGTCGCGGTACTCGTTCATCGGGGTACGCAGCAGCGCCACGCTTGTCGAGCGGGACGGCGTGGCGACCTGGCTCGGCCAGCCGCCGGCCGGGCTGCCCACCGAGGGCGACCCGGTGCGGGTGCTGCGGGAGACCGTCGCGGCGTTGGCCGGCCCTTCCGGCGACCCGTCCGGCGGCCTGCCGCCGCTGACCGGCGGCATGGTCGGCTACCTCGGCTACGACCTCGTCCGCCGCTTCGAGCGGCTGCCCGAGCTGACCGAGGACGACCTGGGCGTGCCGGAGCTGGGCATGATGCTCGCCACCGACCTGGTGGTGCTCGACCACTACGACGGTTCGGCCCTGCTGGTCGCCAACGCGGTGCTGCCGCCGCTGGACGCCCCGGACCGCGCCGCGCAGGTCACCGCCGCGTACCACCACGCGGTGGGCCGGCTGGACGCGATGACTACCGCGCTGTCCCGGCCCATCCCGCCGATGATCTCCACCGTCGAGCGCCCGCCGGCCGGTGAGGTGCTCTGCCGCACCCCGGACGGGGGCTACCCGAAGGCTGTGGAGGCGGCGAGGGAGGCGATCCGGGCCGGCGAGTGCTTCCAGATCGTGCTTTCCCAGCGCTTCGAGCGGTCGACGCACGCCGATCCGCTGGACGTGTACCGGGTGCTGCGCACCAGCAACCCCAGCCCGTACATGTACCTGCTGCGCTTCGACGGGTTCGACATCGTCGGTTCGTCGCCGGAGGCGCACCTGAAGGTCACCGGCGGTGCGGACGGGCGGCGCCGCGCGCTGCTGCACCCGATTGCCGGCACCCGACCGCGCGGTGGCACACCGGCCGCCGACGCCGGGCTCGCCGCCGAACTCCTCGCCGACCCGAAGGAGCGTGCCGAGCACGTGATGCTCGTCGACCTGGGCCGCAACGACCTGGGCCGGGTCTGCCAGCCGGGCAGCGTGGAGGTGCCCGAGTTCGCCACCATCGAGCGGTACAGCCACGTGATGCACATCGTCTCCACCGTGACCGGCACGCTGCGTGACGATCGCAGCGCGTTCGACGCGCTCGCCGCGACGTTCCCGGCCGGCACGCTCTCCGGTGCGCCGAAGGTGCGGGCCATGGAGATCATCGAGGAGCTGGAACCGGTCCGCCGCGGCGTCTACGGGGGCACGGTCGGCTACTTCGGCTTCGGCGGCGACCTGGACATGGCGATCGCCATCCGGACCGCGCTGATCCGCGACGGCCGGGCCTACGTGCAGGCCGGCGCGGGGGTGGTCGCCGACTCGGACCCGGCCGCCGAGGACCAGGAGACCCGCAACAAGGCCGCCGCGGTGCTGGCCGCGATCGCGGCCGCCGAGACGTTGCGGCCGGCCCGATGACGGGTCCGACGCAACAGCACGACCGGGCCGCGACGGGTCGGCGTCAGCTGACGTACGCCGTGCTGCTCTGTCTCGCCGGCGCCGGCCTGGCGCTCTGGGCGTCGACGCGGAGCTGGTCGGTCGAGTTGACCGCGCGCCCGGCGCCGCTGCCGCCGGTGCGCGACGCCCGTAGCGGTGCTGCCCTGCTGCCGTGGCTGCCGGCGCTGGCCCTGGTCACGCTGGCCGGCGCCGGCGCGGTGCTGGCCACTCGCGGCCGGTTGCGGCGGCTGCTGGGCGTTCTGCTCGGCGTGCTCGGTCTGGCCGTGGCGGCCGGCGGCGGGTACGGGCTGGTCACCGATTTCGACGGCGTGGTGAGCCGGCAGTGGCCGGCGCTCTGTCTGCTCGGTGGCCTGCTGGCCGCGGTGGGCGGCGGGTGGACCGCGCTGCGTGGCGGCGGCTGGCCGGCGATGGGCGCCCGGTACGAGCGGCCGGCGCGGACCAGCCCGCAGAGCTCACCGCCGGAGGCCGGACCGGCCGGACCGATGGCCGGGCGGCGCACCACCGAGGCGTGGGACGCGCTGGACCGGGGCGAGGATCCGACGGCCGGCTGATCCGACGGCCGGCTGTTCCTACGACCGGCCGGCCGACCCGACGGCCGGCGCACCTCACGGCGCTGCGGCCGGGCGGGTGTCAAGCGACCGGTTGACGCTCCCGCTGCTGGCGGCGGGCGGCGGCGCGGGCGGCGGTCAACTCGGCCACCAGGCGGTCCAGTTCGGCGCGCTGGTCGGCGCGGGCCCGGTCGGCGCAGACCGCCTCCCAGGCGTTGCCGCGCGCGGTCCGCATCCGCCCCTCGCCGACCACGGCCCGCTCAAGTGTGTGCACCACCCCCACGGCGAGCGATGCCACCGTCCGCGAGATGGTGGTCAGCCCGATGCTGGGGGTCGGCTCGGAAATGCTCATGGTCACCTCGCACGAGGAGTTGGCGACGGTCGGGCAGGCGCGCCATCGAGTCTGCCCGAGGACGATGCTGGCCGGCTGACATTTCGCCGGGGTGACCGCCCGGTCAACTGTCCCGCCTCGGCCGCGACCAGGCACCGGCCGTTCGGCCTTGAGCTTGCTCACAGCATCGACGAACATCGCTGTCATGATGGGTTCGGTGGCGCGATCGACGCATTGGCCCGGTTCGACCGGGCCGCCAGCTCTCGTCGTACGACGCTTGCCGGTGCCGGAGGTGGCGCTGAGTGACATCCCCTTCACGGCAAGTCGGCCATTATGCCGCAGGCCTTTTCGTGAGCAGCGCCATACCCCCGGCTCCCGGCTCCGGCCGGCTGCCCCTAGCATCGGCCCATGACACCCGGAGAGGGGAGTCCGATGGTGACTGATGAGCATGCGCACGCGGAGGGGGACGAGGCCGGTCAGGCGGCGTCCGTAAGCGTGCTCGACGAGATCCTGGCTGGCGTACGCGAGGACGTCGCCCGGCGCCAGGAACAGGTTCCGTTGGAGCGGATCCGTGAACTGGCAGCGGCGGCGCCGCCGCCGCTGGACGCGTACGCGGCGCTGCGCAAGCCCGGCGTCGCGGTGATCGCCGAGGTGAAGCGGTCCTCGCCGTCCAAGGGCCGCCTGGCCGAGATCGCCGATCCGGCCGATCTCGCCGTCGACTACGCCTCCGGTGGGGCGCGCGCGATCAGCGTGCTCACCGAGGGTCGCTGGTTCGGCGGCTCGCTGGACGACCTGGCGGCCGTCCGGGCCGCGGTCTCCGTGCCGGTGCTGCGTAAGGACTTCGTGGTCTCCAGCTACCAGGTGCACGAGGCGCGCGCGCACGGCGCCGACCTGGTCCTGCTGATCGTCGCCGCGCTCGAGCAGAACGTGCTGATGGGCCTGCTGGAGCGGATCGAGTCGCTGGGCATGACGGCGCTGGTCGAGGTGCACGACGAGGAGGAGGCCGACCGGGCTCTGGAGGCCGGCGCGCAGGTGATCGGGGTCAACGCCCGTGACCTGCGTACCCTGGAGGTCGACCGGTCGGTGTTCGAGCGGATCGCGCCCGGCCTGCCCAGCAGCGTCGTCAAGATCGCTGAGTCTGGCGTCCGCGGCCCGCACGACCTGATCCGGTACGCCTCCGCGGGTGCCGACGCGGTCCTCGTCGGCGAGGGCCTGGTCACGCAGAAGAGCCCCCGGGAGGCGGTGGCCGAGCTGGTCAACGCCGGCAACCACCCGGCAACGCCCCGGCCGGTGCGCTGACCTCGCGCCGGTCTGACGCCCCACCGAGAGGATTTCCGATGAGCGCCGACGCGCTGGCCCCGGCGGCCGGTACGCAGCCCGACTCCGCCGGACACTTCGGCCGCTTCGGCGGTCGATTCGTGCCCGAGGCCCTGGTGGCCGCGCTGGACGAGCTCGACGGGGCGTGGCGCACGGCGATGGCGGACGAGTCCTTCCGGGCCGAGTTCGGCGCCCTGTTGCGCGACTACGCAGGTACCCCGTCGCTGCTCTACGAGGCCCGGCGCTTCTCCGCGAAGGTCGGCGCGCGGGTGCTGCTAAAGCGCGAGGACCTCAACCACACCGGGGCGCACAAGGTGCGCAACGTGCTCGGCCAGGCGCTGCTCACCAAGCGGATGGGCAAGACCCGCGTGATCGCGGAGACCGGCGCGGGCCAGCACGGCGTGGCCACCGCGACCGCCGCCGCCCTGTTCGACCTGGAGTGCGTGGTCTACATGGGCCAGGTCGACACCGAGCGGCAGGCGCTCAACGTGGCCAGGATGCGGATGCTCGGCGCCACAGTCGTTCCGGTCACCACCGGCTCGCGCACCCTCAAGGACGCGATGAACGAGGCGATGCGTGACTGGGTGGCGAACGTCGACGAGACGCACTACCTGATCGGCACCGCCGCCGGGCCGCACCCGTTCCCGGCGATGGTCCGCGACTTCGTCCGGGGCATCGGCGACGAGGCCCGCCAGCAGTGCCTGGACCTCACCGGCGCGCTGCCGGACGCGGTCACCGCCTGCGTCGGCGGCGGTTCCAACGCCCTGGGCATCTTCCACGCCTTCGTGGGCGATGACGACGTGCGGCTGTACGGCTTCGAGGCCGGCGGCGACGGTGTGGAGACCGGCCGCCACGCGGCCAGCATCACCGGTGGCTCGGCGGGCGTTCTGCACGGCACCCGCACCTACGTGCTGCAGGACGCCGACGGGCAGACGCAGGAGTCGCACTCGATCTCCGCCGGGCTGGACTACCCGGGCGTCGGGCCCGAGCACGCCTGGCTGCACGACACCGGCCGGGCCAGCTACCAGCCGGTCACGGACGACGAGGCGATGGCCGCGTTCGAGCTGCTCTGCCGCACCGAGGGGATCATCCCGGCGATCGAGAGCGCACACGCGCTCGCCGGCACCCTCGCGCTGGCCCCGAAGCTCGCCGCCGAGCTCGGCCGGGAGCCCACCATCGTGGTCAACCTCTCCGGGCGGGGCGACAAGGACGTGCACACCGCCGGCGACTACTTCGGCATCCTCGACAAGGAGCGGTGAGATGAGCCGGATCGGTGTGGCCTTCGACAAGGCACGAGCCGACGGGCGGGCCCTGCTGGTCGGCTGCATGCCGGCCGGGTTTCCGACGGTCGACGGCAGCATCGCGGCGATGACCGCGATGGTCGAGGCCGGCGTCGACGTCATCGAGGTGGAGATCCCGTACTCCGACCCGGTGATGGACGGGCCGGTCATCCAGAAGGCCAGCGACATCGCGCTGGCCGGCGGGGTACGCACCGCGGACACGCTGCGCATCGTCGAGGCGGTCGCGGCCACCGGCGCCCCGGTGGTCACGATGACCTACTGGAACCCGGTCGAGCGCTACGGCGTGGACGCGTTCGCCCGCGATCTCGCCGCCGCCGGCGGGACGGGCCTGATCACCCCGGACCTCATCCCCGACGAGGCGGACGAGTGGCTGGCCGCTTCGGACGCACACGGGTTGGACCGCACCTTCCTGGTCTCGCCGTCGTCCACCGACGCCCGGCTGGCGATGACCGTGGCGCACTGCCGGGGCTTCGTCTACGCCACGGCTGTGATGGGTGTGACCGGGGCTCGCGCGCAGACCTCCGACGCCGCCCCGACGCTCGTCTCCCGGGTCCGCGCGGTCACCGACCTGCCGGTCGGTGTCGGCCTGGGCGTGGGCACCGGTGCGCAGGCCGGCACCGTCGCCGGGTACGCCGACGGAGTGATCGTGGGCAGCGCGCTGGTGCGCTGCGTGCTCGACGCGCCCTCCGAGGCCGACGGACTGACCGCCCTGCGCACCCTGAGCGCCGAGCTCGCCGAGGGCGTCCGCACACCGACCCGCTGACCGTCGGGCGGCTGACCTTTGTCACGGTGATACCTGTGAGTCATAAATATGACTCACAGGTATCACGTTCAATTGAGTGACGCCCTTCCGGGCACGTCACCACGGGTCACCTCGCGCTCCGGAGGGGTCAGGGCCGCAGTGACGGGTCTGTCGCCGCCTCGCCACGCTGCTCCGGTGGCTGCCCCACGCTCGGCCGCCCGTCGTGGCTGGGCCCTGGCTGGCCGTCGTGGCCGCGCAGCACGCCGGAGCGGCCGGCTGTGGCGTCGGTGACGGCGGCCCGGGTGAGTGGGGTGACCGCCTCGGGCAGCGCGGCGGGAGCGTGCCAGGACAGCCGGCAACCCGGCGGCGGGTCGGCGACCGGTCGGACCTCGGCCGCGCGGGCCCGGAACACGTGCACCAGGACGTCCGGCAGCGGCCCGGCGCGCCCGGCCGGCGTGCTCGCCGTCGGGCTGGTCAGGTGGTAGACGCCGACCAGGTCGACCAGCTCGATCTCCCAGCCGGTCTCCGCGCGAATGTCCCGCAACGCCGCCTGGACCGGGCTCTCCGCCGGGCGCAGGCGCCCACCGGGCAGCGCGTACCGGCGCTCGCCCCGGCCCTGCCGGCAGAGCAGCACCCGGCCGGCGTCGTCAGTGACGACCGCGGCGACCGCCCAGGTGAGCGCGCTCATGGACAAAGAGCGTACGGCGGTGCAAACCAGAAGTCAGCGGGATGCGCGCGCAGCCGGCCCGGGGTGCCGCTTCGGGGGTGCACAGCGGTAGCGTGTGCACCCGTGACCCTCGCCTCGCTGTCCCCCCAGGCGGCCCTGCCCAGTCCCAGCACCGCGGTCTGGCAGCTCGGGCCCGTGCCGATCCGGGCCTACGCACTGTGCATCATCCTCGGCATCGTGCTGGCCTGCTGGGTGACCGAGCGTCGCCTGCGCCAGCGCGGCGTCGCGCCCGGCGCGGTGCTCGACATCGCCGTCTGGGCGGTGCCCACGGGCATCATCGGCGCCCGGATCTACCACGTGATCACCTCCCCCGAGAAATACTTCGGCGCCGGCGGCGACCCGATGAAGGCGTTCGCGATCTGGGAAGGCGGTCTCGGCATCTGGGGCGCGGTCGCCGGTGGCGCTGTCGGCGCCTGGATCGCGGCCCGGCAGCTCGGCATCCCGTTCAGCGTGGTGGCCGACGCGCTGGCCCCCGGGCTGCCGCTGGCCCAGGCGGTCGGCCGTGTGGGCAACTGGTTCAACAACGAGCTGTTCGGCGCCCGGACCACCCTGCCGTGGGGCCTGGAGATCCACCGGATGGACCCGGACAACCCGGGGCACGCGCTGCGCGACGACGCCGGCCAACCGATCCTCGAACCGGGGCTGTACCAGCCGACCTTCCTCTACGAGGCGCTGTGGAACCTCGGCGTGGTCGCGCTGGTCCTCGTCCTCGACCGGCGGCTGAAGCTCGGCCGGGGCCGGGCCTTCGCGCTCTACGTGATGGGTTACACCGCGGGTCGGTTCTGGATCGAGCTGATGCGCACCGACGAGGCGAACCAGATCCTCGGCGTCCGGCTCAACGTGTGGACCGCCGCCCTGGTCTTCCTCGGCGCGTTGATCTACTTCGTGCGGGTCCGCGGCCCCCGGGAGTACCTGATCCCGCTCGGCGCGGCGGCGACGCCGACCCCGCCCACCACGTCCGACCTGTCCCAGGTCGACCTCTCCGAGCGGGAGACCGGTGCCCGCGCCACCGCGCCGGAGGGCTACCGGGTGGTCAGCGAGGAGCAGCACCAGGCCTGGCGGGACAGCGGCGTCGTGCCGCCCGAGCCGGCCACCGAGGACGACGATCGGCCCGTCGGCGCTGAGCCGCTCGACGGGGCGGTACCCGGCGACGACCCGTCGGCCGACGATCAGGCGGCGGACGGTACGCCGGAACCCCGCGACGACCGGGCCGACGCCGCAGGCGCGCGCCCCGCCGACCGGGACAGCTGAGCGGGGGCGGCACCGATGCGAAGCGCGGTGGTCGTCGGCGCCGGGGTCGGTGGTCTCGCGGTCTCCGGCGCGCTGGCCCGCTCCGGCTGGCAGGTCACCCTGCTGGAGCGCGCCGAACGGGTCCGCCCCGAGCCGACCGCCGTGGTGCTCTGGCCCAACGGTGTCCGCGCGTTGCAGGCCCTCGGCCTCGGCGCCGGCCTGGCGGCGATCGCCACGCCGTTGCCCGACGGCGGGGTCCGGCGCCCGGACGGGCACTGGCTGGTGCAGCCCCGGCCCATCCCGGCCGACCGGATGCCGGTGGTGGTGCATCGCGAAGACCTGCACGACGCGTTGATCGCCGGGCTCGGCGACCGGGTCGAACTCCGCACCGGGGTGACCGTGCGCCACGTCCGGGTCGAGCCGGGCGAGCGCCCGGCCGTCGGCGACGGACGGCACACCATCGAGGCCGACCTGGTGATCGCCGCCGACGGCACGGACAGCGGCATCCGCCGCCAACTCGCCCCCGAATCCGGCGTGGTCAGCTCCGGCTGCGCCGCCTGGCGGGCCGTCATTCCCTGGTACCGGGCGCCCCGGCTGCCCGCCGACCAGCCGCTCGCCGGTGAGGTGCTCGGCGCGGGCTACCGGTTCGTGGCCGCCTCGCTCGGCGAGCGCGGCTCCTCGGGCGGCTCCACCCGGGGCGGCGTCTACTGGGTGGCCACCGCCGCCGGCGCGCCCCGCCCGGAGCCGCCGGAGACCCAGCTCGCCCTGCTGCGCCGCTGGTACGCCGGTTGGCCGGAGCCGATCGGCGCGTTGCTCGACGCCACCGACCCGGCGGACCTGGTCCAGCAGGAGGTCCGCGAGCTGCGCCCGCTGCCCCGCGCGTACGGCTTCCCGGTCGGGCCGGGCGGGGTGGTGCTGCTCGGCGACGCGGCGCACGCCATGCCGCCGCATCTCGGCCAGGGCGCCTGCCTCGCCTTCGAGGACGCCGCCACGCTCGCCTCCCTGCTGCGCGAGGCGCGGCTGCCCGACGCCGTGCAGGCGTACGACCGGGTGCGCCGCCCCCGGACGGCGACCGTGGTCCGGCAGACCCGTCGGATGTCGGCGGTGCTCCAGACCCGGGGCCGGCTGGCGCTGCGCGCCCGGGACGCCGCGCTCGGCACGATCAACTCGCGGCTGCTCTCCAGCGCCGCGGCCACCGCCGCCCAGTGGCGTCCACCCGCCTGATCCGAGGGGCGGGTCGACGCGGCCGAATGGCCGGGGGAGGCGTCAGGGGATGAGCGCGGCGGGCTCGGCGATGCAGGCGGTGCCGATCCGACGGAAGCCGACCCGCAGGTAGACCCGGGCGATCTCCTCGCTGCCCGCGGAGAGGAAGACCAGGTCCGTGCCCGCCGCCAGCAGTTCCCGGGCGATGGTGGCGGTCAGTGCGGCGCCCAGCCCGCGCCGCCGGGCGGCCGGCAGGGTGGCCACCCCGGCGATCTCCGCGACGTCGTCCACCCGCATCGCCATGCCGCTGGCCAGAGCGCCCTCGGTCGACGTGCCGGCCAACGCGGAGATCCGCCGGCCGTCGGCGACCCTGGTCCGTTCCTCGTCCAGCGCCGCCAGTTCCAGTTCACTGATCGCGGCGTCCCGCTCGGCCGGGCCGGCGTCGCCTCGCGCGGTGCCAGCGGCGGCGAACGACACAGCGGCCACCGCCCGCCGGGCGGCCACATCGGCGGCGAAGCCGGGCGAGTCCGCCGCCAGCACCCGGACCGGTACGTCGGAGAGCGTCGCCGGGTCGGGCAGCGCGGCCGGGTCGAGCACCATCAACGGCGCCTCCAGCACGCTCAGCCCCGCCGAGCGGGCCACCGCGAGCAGCTCCGGGGTCGTCTCGTGCACCCACTCGAAGGCTTCCGGCAGGCCCAGCTCCCGCTGCCGTTCACGGACCGAGCTGATGTCGGCCAGCGACGGCGGCTCGGTCGCGTCGAGCCGGGGCCGGGCGTAGAACGGCCAGCCGGCGCCGTCACGGACGAACAACACCAGCCCGCCATGCTCCTGTACAACGGCGACGTCGCGGGGCACCGCGTCGTAGAAGCGTTCCAACCGGCCGAAGATGTACTTGTGCTGCGGATCCACCGCGCGAGACTACACGTCCCAGACTCTGGACGGTGTGATCAATCTCGAGTGGCCTTGCGACCCCCGCCCTAACGTAGACTCAATAGACCCACGGGCCGACGTCGTCCCCACCATGCTCCAACCTGAGTGACGACAGGAGGCCCGGTGGCTCAGCCGTACCCGCACAAGTCACAGCCGTACCCGCACAGCCCGCAGGCGTCCCCGACGCCCGGCCCCCGCCCGTCCGCCCAGGGCCTGTACGACCCGGCGCAGGAGCACGACGCCTGCGGTGTGGCCTTCGTGGCGGACCTGCACGGCCGGCGTTCACACTCGGTCGTCGCCAACGGGCTCGGCGCGCTCTGCCGGCTGGACCATCGGGGCGCCCGCGGCGCGGAGCCCAACACCGGCGACGGCGCGGGCATCATGATCCAGGTTCCGGACGCGTTCCTGCGCGCCGTGGCGGACGTCGGGCTGCCACCGGCCGGCGAGTACGCCACCGGCCTGGTCTTCCTCCCCGACGACGACGCGGCGGAGGCCCGGGCCCGCCGGGTGGTCGAGAAGTACGCGCTCGTCGAGGGCGCCGACCTGCTCGGCTGGCGGGACGTGCCGACCGACACGACCGGGCTGGGCGAGACCGCCGTGGCGGCGATGCCCCGGGTCCGGCAGCTCTTCCTGGCCGCGCGCCGGCTCACCGACTCGCCCGCCGGGCCGGCCGGTTCCGCGCTGCGCGGCGTCGAGCTGGACCGGGTGGCGTTCTGCCTGCGTAAGCAGGCCGAGCGGGAGACCGCCGAGCGGGGTGTGCCGGCGTACTTCCCGTCGCTGTCCAGCCGGACCATGGTCTACAAGGGGATGCTCACCCCCGACCAGCTGCCGGCGTTCTACCCGGACCTGCGTGACGATCGGGTGGACAGCGCTATCGCGCTGGTGCACTCCCGGTTCTCCACCAACACGTTCCCGTCGTGGCCGCTGGCGCACCCGTACCGGTTCATCGCGCACAACGGCGAGATCAACACGATCCGTGGCAACCGCAACTGGATGCAGGCCCGCGAGGCGTTGCTGCGCTCGCCGAACGTGCCGGGCAACATCCGGCGGGTCTTCCCGGTCTGCACCCCCGGCGCGTCCGACTCGGCGAACTTCGACGAGGTCCTGGAGCTGCTGCACCTTGCCGGGCGGAGCCTGCCGCACGCGGTGCTCATGATGATCCCCGAGGCGTGGGAGAACGACCCGGGCATGCAGCCGGACAAGCGCGCCTTCTACCGCTTCCACGCGAGCCTGATGGAGCCGTGGGACGGGCCGGCGTCGGTGGCCTTCACCGACGGCGAGATCGTCGGCGCGGTGCTGGACCGCAACGGGCTGCGCCCGGGGCGCTGGTGGCGTACGGACGACGGGCTGGTGGTGCTCGGCTCCGAGGCGGGCGTGCTCGACCTCGACCCGGCCCGGGTGGTCGCCAAGGGGCGGCTTCAGCCTGGGAAGATGTTCCTGGTCGACACCGTCGCCGGTCGGATCGTGCACGACGAGGAGATCAAGTCCGAGTTGGCCGCCGCGCGGCCGTACGGCGAGTGGCTGCACGCCGGGCTGATCGAGCTGGACGACCTGCCCGCCCGCGAGCACACCGTCTACACGCACGACTCGGTCCGTCGCCGCCAGCAGACCTTCGGCTACACCGAGGAGGAGCTGAAGATCCTGCTCGCGCCGATGGCCCGCACCGGCGCCGAACCGCTCGGCTCGATGGGTACGGACACCCCGATCTCGCCGCTGTCCACCCGGCCACGGCTGCTCTACGACTACTTCCACCAGCTCTTCGCCCAGGTCACCAACCCTCCGCTGGACGCCATCCGGGAGGAGCTGGTGACCAGCCTGGCGTCGACGATCGGGCCGGAGGGCAACCTGCTCGACCCGGGCGCGGCGAGCTGTCGGCAGATCGTGCTGCCGCACCCGATCATCGACAACGACGAGCTGGCGAAGATCCTCTCCATCGACGACGACGGTGACCTGCCCGGCTTCAAGGCGGTCCGGGTCTCCGGGCTGTACCGCATCCGGGAGGGCGCCGCCGGGATCAAGGCGCGGCTGACCGAGATCTGCCGGCACGTCTCCGAGGCGATCGAGGACGGCGTCCGCATCCTGGTGCTCTCCGACCGGGACTCCAACGCCGACCTGGCGCCGATCCCGTCGCTGCTGCTCACCGCCGCCGTGCACCAGCACCTGGTGCGCGAGCAGACCCGCACCCAGGCGGCGCTGATCGTGGAGTCCGGCGACTGCCGGGAGGTGCACCACGCGGCGGTGCTGGTCGGCTACGGCGCGGCGGCGGTCAACCCGTACCTGGCCTTCGAGTCGGTGGAGGACATGATTTCCACCGGCGCGTTGGCCGGCGTCGAACCGGCCGCCGCGGTGCGCAACTACGCCAAGGCGCTCGGCAAGGGCGTCCTGAAGATCATGTCGAAGATGGGCATCTCGACGGTCTCCTCGTACTGCGGGGCGCAGGTCTTCGAGGCGGTCGGCCTGGACACCCGGCTGATCCAGCGCTACTTCCGGGGCACCCCCAGCCGGATCGGCGGGGTGGGGCTGGCCGGCGTCCACGCCGAGGTGGCCGCCCGGCACGCGCTGGCCTGGCCGCCGGCGGGCACCGCCACCTCCGACCGGCTGGAGGTCGGCGGCGAGTACCAGTGGCGGCGCGAGGGTGAGCTGCACCTGTTCAACCCGGAGACGGTCTTCCTGCTCCAGCACGCCACCCGCAGCCGGCAGTACGACATCTTCCGGCAGTACACCGCGAAGGTCGACGAACTCGCCGCGCGGGCCGGTTCGCTGCGCGGGCTGTTCACAGTGCGTACCGGTGTGCGTCCGGCGGTGCCGATCGAGGAGGTCGAGCCGGCCACCGAGATCGTCAAGCGGTTCGCCACCGGCGCCATGTCGTACGGGTCGATCTCCGCTGAGGCGCACGAGACGCTCGCCATCGCGATGAACCGCCTCGGCGGCAAGTCCAACACCGGCGAGGGCGGCGAGGACGTCGAGCGGCTGCACGACCCGGCCCGCCGCTCAGCGGTGAAGCAGATCGCGAGCGGCCGTTTCGGCGTCACGAGTGAATACCTGGTCAACGCCGACGACCTCCAGATCAAGATGGCCCAGGGCGCCAAGCCCGGCGAGGGTGGGCAGCTGCCCGGCAACAAGGTCTGGCCGTGGATCGCCCGGACCCGGCACGCCACGCCGGGCGTGGGTCTGATCTCCCCGCCGCCGCACCACGACATCTACTCGATCGAGGACCTCGCCCAGCTGGTGCACGACCTGAAGTGCGTCAACCCGGCCGCCCGGGTGCACGTCAAGCTGGTCAGCGAGGTCGGCGTCGGCACCGTCGCCGCCGGGGTGGCGAAGCTCAAGGCGGACGTCATCCTGATCTCCGGCCACGATGGCGGCACCGGGGCGTCCCCGATGAACTCGCTCAAGCACGCCGGCACCCCCTGGGAGCTGGGCCTGGCCGAGGCGCAGCAGACCCTGCTGCTCAACAAGCTGCGCGACCGGGTCACCGTGCAGGTCGACGGCCAGCTCAAGACCGGCCGGGACGTGCTGATCGCGGCGCTGCTCGGCGCGGAGGAGTTCGGCTTCGCCACCGCGCCGCTGATCGTCGCCGGCTGCGTGATGATGCGGGTCTGCCACCTGGACACCTGCCCGGTCGGCATCGCCACGCAGAACCCGGTGCTGCGGGAGCGGTTCACCGGCACTCCGGAGTTCGTGGAGAACTTCTTCCTGTTCCTCGCCGAGGAGGTCCGCGGCTACCTGGCCGAGCTGGGTTTCCGCTCGATCGAGGAGGCGATCGGCCAGACCGAGCTGCTCGACGTGGCCCCGGCGGTGACGCACTGGAAGGCGCACGGTCTCGACCTGGCGCCCGTACTGCACCTGCCGGAGCTGCCCGCGGGCGCCGCCCGGCGCGGGGTGCGCGCCCAGGACCACGGCCTGGAGCACGCCCTGGACAACGAGCTGATCGCGCTCGCCCACCCGGCGCTGACCAACGGGTCGTCGGTACGGGTCGAGGTGGCGGTGCGTAACGAGCACCGCAGCGTCGGCGCCATGCTCGGCGGCGAGGTGACCCGCCGCTTCGGCGGCGCCGGCCTGCCCGACGACACCATCGAGTTCGTGCTGCACGGCACCGCCGGGCAGTCGTTCGGCGCGTTCCTGCCGCGCGGGGTGACCCTGCGGCTGCACGGCGACGCCAACGACTACGTGGCCAAGGGCCTCTCCGGCGGGCGGATCATCGTCCGTCCGGACGCCGCCGCGCCGTTCGCCGACGCCGACGCCGAACCGGGGGCGCGGGCCGAGGACCAGATCATCGCGGGCAACACCATCCTGTACGGGGCGACCGCGGGTGAGGTGTTCCTGCGCGGCCGGGTGGGGGAGCGCTTCGCGGTGCGCAACTCCGGCGCCGTCGCCGTGGTCGAGGGTGTCGGCGACCACGGATGCGAGTACATGACCGGCGGGACGGTGGTGGTGCTCGGAGCGACCGGCCGCAACTTCGCCGCCGGAATGTCCGGCGGCACGGCGTTCGTGCACCAGTTGGACCGGGCCCGGGTCAACGTGGAGCTGGTCGACCTGGCGCCGCTGAGTGAGCAGGAGCAGGCGCTGCTGCACGAGCTGATCCAGCGGCACGTGGCCGAGACCGGGTCGGCGGTCGCCGAGGAGCTGCTCAAGCGCTGGCCGGAGGCGGTCGCGGAGTTCACCGCGGTGGTGCCGCGCGACTACCGCCGGGTGCTGGAGATCATGAAGGCCGCCGAAGCCGCCGGCCGCGACGTCGACGACGCGGTGATGAGCGCGCTCAGCGCGCCGTCCGCCGCGCCGGTGCCGCCCGCCCCGCGGGTGGCCGCCCAGGAGGTGGCTCGTGCCTGACCCGAACGGTTTCCTGCGTTACGACCGGCGACTGCCGGCCCGCCGCCCGGTGCCGGTGCGGATCAGCGACTGGCGTGAGGTGTATCCGCCGGCCGGCGAGGAGCTGGTCCGCGAGCAGGCCACCCGCTGCATGGACTGCGGCATCCCGTTCTGCCACGACGGCTGCCCGCTCGGCAACCGGATCCCGGACTGGAACGACCTGGTCCGCACCGGCAACTGGGACGCCGCGGTGGAGTCGCTGCACGCCACCAACAACTTCCCGGAGTTCACCGGCCGGCTCTGCCCGGCGCCCTGCGAGGCGGCCTGCGTGCTGGGCATCGCGGGCGGCCAGCCGGTGACCATCAAGCAGGTCGAGGTGGAGATCGCCGACGCCGCCGCAGCGCGCGGGTTCGCGCCTCGCCCGGTGCCGGCGCCGTCCGGCCGGTCGGTCGCCGTGGTCGGTTCCGGGCCCGCCGGCCTGGCCGCCGCCCAGCAACTGGCCCGCGCCGGTCACGCGGTGACGGTGTACGAGCGCGATGACGCGATCGGCGGCCTGCTCCGGTACGGCATCCCCGACTTCAAGCTGGAGAAGCGGCACATCGACGCCCGGCTGGCCCAGCTCGCCGCCGAGGGGGTGCGCTTCCGCACCGGGGTGAACGTCGGGGTGGACGTCACCGCCGAGCAGTTGCGCGCCGAGCACGACGCGGTGTTGCTGGCCTGCGGCGCCCTGCAGGGCCGGGACACCCCGGAGACTCCGGGCCGGGCGCTGCGTGGCGTACACCAGGCGATGGCACACCTGGTCGCCGCGAACCGCGTGGTCGCCGCCGCGGCCACCGCCGGCGAGTCCCGGCCGTCCGTCGCGGTGCTGCCGGATGGCAGCCCGATCGACGCGGCCGGCAAGCACGTCGTGATCATCGGTGGTGGTGACACCGCGGCCGACTGCCTCGGCGTCGCCCACCGGCAGGGCGCGGCCGGCGTGCACCAGCTCGACCTGTACCCGCAGCCGCCGCACGAGCGCGACGAGGCGCGGGACCCGTGGCCGACCTGGCCGTGGATCCTGCGCAGCTACCCGGCGCACGAGGAGGGCGGCGAGCGGGTCTTCGCAGTGGCGGTGCAGGAGTTCGTGGACGACGGCACCGGTCAGGTGCGGGCGGTGCGGATCGCCGAGGTGACCGTGGAGAAGCGCGACGGCCGGCGGGTGCTCACCGTGGTGCCCGGCTCGGAGCGGGAGTTGCCGGCGGACCTGGTGCTGCTGGCGATCGGCTTCGAGGGCACCGAGCAGCAGCCGCTGCTGGCCCAGTTCGGGGTCACCCGCAACCTCCGGGGCGCCGTCGACGCGCGGGACGACTGGCAGACCGGCGCCGACGGGGTGTTCGTCGCCGGCGACATGCACCGGGGCGCTTCGCTGATCGTCTGGGCCATCGCCGAGGGGCGTGCGGCCGCCGCCGCCATCCACGGCTACCTCGGCGGTCCCGGCGCGCTGCCGGCCCCGGTCTCCTCGGCCGCACAGCCGCTCGCAGCGCGCTGACCAGGGCGTAGCCCGACGGACCGGAATATCTGGCCGGCGCGGGGGTTTACCGCGCCGGCCGGGCGGGGTGGGTCGGTGAGACCGGTCACGAGTGTGGGCAGATCGGTTTAATTGCCGCAAGACTTGTCCGCTGCCGGGCCGCGCCGCGATCGGGCGTGATCATCATGCTCGATTGCACGGGAGGGTTCGTCGTGGCCAAAGGTGCCACCTTCGCCGCGCTGCGCCACCGGAACTACCGGATCTGGGCGCTGGCCGGGTTCGTCTCCGTCATCGGCACGTGGATGCAGGTCCTCGGAGTCAACTGGTACGTGCTGAAGGAGACCGGCTCGGCGACGTCCATGGGTTTCGCCGTGCTGCTCCAGGCCGTGCCCACGCTGCTGCTCAGCCTCTGGGGCGGTGTGCTGGCCGATCGGCTTCCAGCCCGCCCGCTGCTGATCGCCGCCCAGGTGGCCCACGCGACACTCGCCGCCGGGTTGGCGGCGGTCGCCCTGACCGGTGTCGGCGGCCTGCCGCTGATCTTCACGATCTCCCTGCTCACCGGCGCCGTCTCGGCGATCGAGGGCCCGGTGATGGGACGTTGGTCCTCCACGCTGGTGGACCGGGAGACGCTCGGCAATGCGCTGGCGCTCGGCTCGCTCACCAACTCCGCCGGCCGCATCCTCGGCATGAGCCTCGGGGCGGTGGTGGTGGCCGCCGTCGGCCCAGCGCTGCTCTTCGGCATCAACGCGGCGAGTTTCCTCGCCGTGGTGGTGGCGCTCTTCGGCGTACGCCAGGGGGCGTTGCACGGTCACCAGGTGGCGGCGCCGGACGGCGGCCGGAGCCACGGCGGCGTCCGCGACGGGTTTGCCTACCTGCGTGGGCAGCCGGTGCTGCTGCTCGCGCTCGCCCTGGCGTTCGTGCTCGGCAGCCTGGGACGTAACTACCAGGTGACGATGGCGGCGATGAGCGAGGGCCCCCTCGACGGCGGGGCGTCCGGCTACGGTTTTCTGTCGACCGTGTTCGCGGTCGGGACGGTGCTGGGTGCGCTCGCCGCGGCCCGCCGGCGTGATCTGGGTTACCGGACCCTGGTCGCCGCGGGCCTGCTGGCCAGCACGCTGCAGATCGTCGCCGGTCTCGCCCCGGGCACCTGGAGCTTCGCGGCGGTGATCCTGCCGATCGCCGCCGCCGCGGTGGTCATCGACACCACCGTCGGCACCCGCGCCCAGCTCGACACCGACGGCGCGATGCGGGGCCGGGTACTCGCCGCGCTCGCGGTCACCGGCTCGGTCTCCGCCGCGGTCGGCGCGCCGCTGCTCGGCTGGCTCTCCGAACACGCCGGGCCCCGGCAGACGCTCGTCCTGGCCGGATCCGTCGCGGCGATCGCCACCGTGGCGGCGGCGGTCGCCCTGGACCGGCAGCGCGGTCGCCAGCTCACCCTCACCATGGTCGTGCCGCCGGTGCGGCGGGCGGCGCGGACGGCGGCCCGCATCGCCCGGCCCGCGGCGGTGGTCGGCGGCGGCCCGCTGACGCCGCTGCCGGTGCTGACACCGGCCGGCGACGATCGGCAAACCGTCGGTGTGTGCTCGGCCGACCTGACCGATCCGGCTCTCGCGCCCACCTGCCGCTGAGACGGCGGTCACCCGGGGGACCGGCCTGCGCGGTGGACCGGTCGTCGGCGCCGGCGTCCTGAGCCACGATCCCTCTGCCCGCGTCGGCGTCCGCCGTGGGCTGGCCGTTGGTGACGAGTCAGTACGTGGGCCAGCGACATCTGCGGGCCCCCTTTGCGGCGGTGGGAGGTCAGGAGTCGCCGTGGTGGCATGCGGCTGAGGTCGTCCGGTGGGTGTGGGCTCCACACGGCCTCAACGCTCAGGTCCAGGCCGGGACGGACGGAAGGCCCGCCGCGCGTGCGACGGGCCTTCCGGGCGAGGTCTGCCCTCTAGTGCGACAGCAGGTCGTGCGCCTCGCGGATCTTGGCCCAGGACTTCGGCTCGACCGGCGGGGTGGCGGCCCTGCGCGCGGCGGTGGCCACGTCGGGCCGGCCGGCGGTGAACAGCCAGGTGGTGAAGAGCTCGTCCAGGTCGAGCCCGGAGATCCGCTCGGCCAGGGCCTGGAACTGCGCGATCGTGCCGTTGCCGTACCGGTGCTCGGCGGTCCAGGCCGGCAGGATCTCGAAGAACGCGTCGTCGCCGACGGCCAGCCGCAGCTGGTGCAGCGTCATGGCGCCCCGGTCGTAGACCGCGTTGTCGAAGACCCGGTCGGCGCCCGGGTCACCGGGCAGCACCTGCCAGAACTCGGAGTCCGCCGGGTAGCTGGCGTAGGTGAAGTCGAAGACCTCCTGCGCGGTGCCCTCGCCCTGCTCCTCCGACCAGAGCCACTCGGCGTACGAGGCGAAGCCCTCGTTCAGCCAGATGTTGCGCCACTCGGCCACCGAGACCGAGTCACCGAACCACTGGTGGGCGTTCTCGTGTGCCACCACGTACGTGTTGGCGCCGCGCCGCCAGAAGCCCGGGCCGTACACCGGTCGGGTCTGCGTCTCCAGCGCGAAGCCGATGCCGTCCACCGGCCCGGCCACGCCACCCTGCGCCTCGAACGGGTACGGGCCGAAGATCCCGCTCTCCCAGTCGACGATCTCGGCGGTCCGCTCGATGCTGGCCCGTGCGGCCGGCCCGAGCTCGCCCAGCGAGGTGCTGTACGCGTTCACCACCGGCTGGCCGCTCGGCGTGGTGTCGGTGACGATGTCGTACTGGCCGATGGCCATGAAGGCCAGATAGGTGGCGGTGGGGGAGGTGGTCCGCCAGCTCCACCGGGTGCGGTTGCCGGCTTCGGCCAGCGGCGGCCGCGGCTGCACGCCGTTGCTGATCACTTCGACGCCGGTGGGCACCGACACGGAGATGTCGAAGGTCGCCTTGTCCAGTGGGTGGTCGTTGCTCGGGAACCACCACCACGCGGACTCCGGCTCGTTGACGGCGAGGGCCCCGTCGTCGGTACGCGTCCAGCCGGTGTAGCCGCCGACCAGCGTCTCGGACGGAATGCCGGCGTAGCGCACCACGATCGTGAGCTGCTGGCCCCGGGTCACCGTGCGGGTCGGGGTGACCACCAGCTCGTGCGCGCCCGCGGTGCTGGTGGTCGCCGCCCATCCGTTGACCCGCACCGACTCGACGTCGAGCAGGAAGTCCAGGTTGAACCGGGAGAGATCCTCGGTCGCGGTGGCGAGGATCGTGGTGGTGCCGGTGAGCAGGTCGGTGGCCGGGTCGTAGCGCAGCCGGACGTCGTAGTGGGAGACGTCGTAGCCGCCGTTGCCGTAGTCGGGGAAGTAGCTGTCGCCCAGCCCGGGTGCGCCGGGTTGCGGCGCGAGCGTGACGGTGGGCCGGCCCCAGGCCGTCGGGGCGGCCAGGCCGGGAGCGCTGGTGAGCATTGTGCCGGCGGTGGTGAGGGTCAGGGCGGCGGTGGCCGCCGTGAGGACTCGTCGCACGAGGTGGACTCCCTCCATCGGGGTGTTCGCCCCGCCAACCTAATCGACAACTGTGAACGCCGTGGACCCGGCGCGCGGGTCAACCTCCTATTCCATCGATCTAAGTATTTCGATAGCATTACCGCCTGGTAACAACCGTTCCACCCCTGGCCACGCGCGCGGTCGCAGGATCCCACCACCCCTGTCCTGTGGAGGTCCGTCATGCCCCACCGCCCGCTGGCCCGCGCCCTGGCCGCGCTGGTCGCCATGTTCACCGCAGCCCTCGGCGCCGTGCTCGTCCCCGGCACCGCGCAGGCCGCCGCCGTCAACTACGTCGCGCTCGGCGACTCGTACTCGTCCGGCGTCGGCGCCGGCCCGTACGACTGGTCGACCTGCCTGCGCAGCCAGAAGTCGTACGCCCCGCTCTGGGCCGCCGCCCACGGCGTGACCAGCTTCAGCTTCCCGGCCTGCGGCGGCGCGGTCACCGCCGACGTGCTCAACAGCCAGGTCAACGCCCTCAGCAGCGCCACCACCCTGGTCACCATCACCATCGGCGGCAACGACGCCGGCTTCGCCGACGTGATCACCAGTTGCCGGTTCGGCAGCACGTCGTCCTGCACCAACGCGGTCAACAGCGCCAAGGCCTTCGCCACCTCGACGCTGCCCGGCCGGCTCGACGCGACCTACGCCGCCATCCGCAACCGGGCGCCGAACGCGCGGCTGATCGTGCTGGGCTACCCGAGGCTGTTCGAGACCACCTCCTGCGGTTGGTTGGCGATGAGCGTCTACAAGCGCACCATTCTCAACGAGGCCGCCGACGTGCTCGCCTCGGTCATCTCCGGACGGGCGAACGCCGCCGGCGCCACCTTCGCCGACACCCGGTCCTACTTCGCCGGGCACGGCGTCTGCGCCGGTGACCCGTGGATCCACGACGTCAGCGGCGTCATCGAGGCGTACCACCCGGACTCCGACGGCTACCGGTACGGCTATCTGCCGGCGCTGAACGCGGTCACCGGCTGACCCGTACACCTCTCGCGTGTCGGTCGACGGTCCACCCCGGACCGTCGGCCGCCACGCGTCACGCCGCGTCGGTACTGTCCCGGTGTCACCGCCGTCCGTTAGGGTTTCCGCGAACCGGACAGCCGTGGCGTGGGAGGCAGAGCGTGGGCAGGCTCGCGTCGGCGTACGGGCAGGCGGTCAACGCCCACCGGGCGGCCCGGGCGCACCTGGACACCGCCCGGGGTGCGCTGGGCGCGGCGGCGGCTTCGGCCGCGCCGGTCGGCGCCGACGAGCTGGTGGCCCGACTGGCCCGGGTCGGCGGCGCGTTGGCCACCCCCACTCCGGGCGCCACCCCGCTGACCGACACGCCGGCCGCGGTCCGGATCGGCGAGGCGTCCACTCCGGACGGCGGTTTCCCGGTGCTGCTGCCGCTCGGCGGCGGCCACCACCTGGCACTCGACACCGACGCCCGGGACCCCCGGGTCGCCGGGCTGCTGCGGGCGCTTGTGCTGCGGCTGGTCGCCACCGCCCCAGCCGGTCAGGTCCGGGTGGTCGGCATCGACACAGCCGCGCTGGGCGCCACCTTCGGGCCGTTGCGCCCGCTGCTCGACGCCGGGGTGCTCGACCCGCCGGCCACCGGCGAGGCCGAGGTGGCCGCGCTGCTGGACGCGGCCGAACAGCACGCCCGCGCCGCGCAGCACGCCGACCCCGACGCCCGGCAGTTGCTGGTGGTGGTCGCCACCGCCGCGCCGCCGCCGCGCGAGCTGGCCCGGCTCGCCGCGCTCACCCACGCCGGCCCGGCCGCCGCCGTCTGCGTGCTGCTCGCCGGCCACCCGTCGCGGCTGCCGGGCGAGACCTCGCCGCCGCTGGGCGGCGCCACGGCGGTCCGGGTCAGCGAGCGGTACGCGCAGGTCGGCGACCCGCCCAACGCGCCGTTCAGCGCGGACGGCAGCGGCCTCGCCGCGCCGGTGCTGCTCGACGGCGACCCCCCGCCGGCCTCGGTGCGGGCGCTCGCCGAGCACCTGGGCGCCGCCGCCCGCCGTACCGACACTGTGCGGTTCGCCGAGCTGCTGCCCGAGCGGCGCTGGGCCGAGTCCGCCGCCAACGGTCTACGGACCGTGATCGGCCGGGCCACCCGCGCCCCGTTGACGGTCGCCTTCGACACTCCACTGACCGTCGCCTTCGACGACGCCACCCCGCACTGGCTGGTGGGCGGGCGCACCGGCGCCGGCAAGACCGTCTTCCTGCTCGACGTCCTCTACGGGCTGGCGGCCCGCTACTCCCCGGCCGAGCTCCAGCTCTACCTGCTCGACTTCAAGGAGGGCGTGAGCTTCACCGAGTTCGTGCCCACCGGGCGTGACCCGTCCTGGCTGCCGCACGCCCGGGCCGTCGGCATCGAATCCGACAGGGAGTACGGGCTCGCCGTGCTGCGCGAGCTGCGCCGGGAGGCCCAGCGCCGAGCCACCGCACTGAAGCGGCACGGCGTCACCAAGCTCGCCGACCTGCCCCGGGACAATCCACTGCCGCGCATCGTGGCGGTGATCGACGAGTTCCACGTGCTGCTCGCCGGCAACGACGCGCTGGCCCGGGAGTCCGTCGACCTGCTGGAGGAGCTGGCGCGCAAGGGTCGCTCCTACGGCGTACACCTGGTGCTGGCCAGCCAGAGCATGACCGGCATCGAGGCGCTCTACGGGCGGGCCGAGGCGATCTTCGGGCAGTTCGCGCTGCGGGTGGCGCTGCCCGGTGGTGGCGGGGTGCTCGACCCGCTCAACGACGCCGCCGCGGCCCTGCCGATCGGCTCCGCCGTGGTCAACACCGCCGCCGGCGCGGTCGGCGCCGACACCGTGCTGCGCTTCCCCGACGCGCACGCCGCCGCGGCGGACCTCGCCGCGCTGCGCCACGAGCTGTGGGAGGCCCGCCCGCCGGGCGCGCGGGCACCCGCGGTCTTCAAGGGGTACGAGGCTGCGCGGGTCGAGGACGACCCCACCTTCGCCGGGTTGCGCCCCGGTGGCCGGCGCCCGATGGCCCTGGTCGGCCGGACTGTCGACGTGCACGGCACCACCGCGCTGTTCCTGATGGACGCCACCCCCGGCCGGCACCTCGCCGTGGTGGGCACCGCACCGGCCGGCGCGGACGTGCTGCGCGCCGCGACACTGAGCCTGGCCCGCCAGCACGCCGCCGGCGACGCCCAGTTCCTGCTGGCCTCCCTGGTCACCGCCGCCGACCCGGTCGCCGACGAGACCGGAACCGCGCTACGAGCCGCCGGCCACCCGGTGCGGCGCCTCGACGTGGCCGGGTTGCGTGACCGGATCGCCGCGCTGGCCGACGCGCCCGCCGGGCGCGAATACCTGGTGGTGTTCGGAATGGACGCCGCGGCACCGGTGCTGGAGGCGGCCGACCCGGTCACCTTCCGCTCCGGCCTGGACGACCTGCGCACCGTGCTGCGACAGGGCCCCGCTCAGGGGGTGCATCTGCTCGGCTGGTGGCGCGGCCTGCGCCGGCTCGCCGACGACCTCGGGGGCACGCAGAACCGCGACGACGTCGCGTGCCTGGTCGCGCTCAACGTGCCCGGTGCCGAACTGGCCCTGCACCTCGGGGTGCACGACCTCGCCTACACGCCCCGCGCCGACCGGGCGTTGCTGGTCGACCGGCACGACCACCGCACGAGGCTGATCGTGCCGTTCGCGCGCGACGGGCACGAGCCGGACGAGGAGCGGTGACGGTGTCCTTCGAGGAGTACGCGGCGCTGGCCCGCCAGCTCGCCGAGCAGCGCCGCGCCGGTGAGCGGGACGCCGCGGTCGAGTCCGAACGCCGCCGCGACCTGCACGCCGCCGTCGACTCCCTGCACCAGCGGCTCACCGCCCAGGGGCACCGCCTCGACCAGCTCGGGCGCGCCATCGGCGCCGAGCGGCCGGCCGCCGCCCCGCCGCCCGCACCCGAGCACCCGGGTCCCGCGCCCGGAACGGGAAACGGGGGACCCGCCGGCGCAGCCGGCGCGCCGGGGCGGGCGGATGTCGGGGCGTACCCCGAGCTGCCGGTGGGGGAGGCGCGGCTGGCGCTGCCGACGGCGGTGAGCCCGGCGGGCGCCGGGGTGCCGGCGCAGCGCGCGGCGACCGTCGATCCGGCGGTGGAGCTGGAGCTGGCCCGGCGGATGGCCGACGAGGCAGACCGGCACGGGCAACAGGCGGAGCTGCTGGCCCAGCGGCCGGAGCTGCTGCCGACCTGGTCGCCGCTGGCTCGCGCGGTCGCCGTCTACGCCGGGTGCGGGGCCGCCGCCGGGGTGCTGATGCTGGCCCTGGTGCTCGCCTCCGGGGTGGGCCTGGTCGACGGGTTCACCCTCGGCGCGTGGATCTGCGCCGGACTGCCCGCGTTGGCGTTCTTCGGCGGGTACCTGGTGCTCGGCCGGTGGGGGTGGCCCGCCATGGTCGCCGGCACCCCGCCGCGCTACCTGCCGCTCGGGTTCCTGATCTGCTTCCTGCTGGTGCCGATGGCCTACTGCGGTTACCTGCTGGTGTTCCGCACCCTGCGCTGAGCCCTGCCCGGTCTGCTGACCATGTCGCCGGCCGTCCGTGGGCGCGGGTGGGCGAGCGGACGGTCGCGCTGGGTGCGGGGATCTCGTACGCTCCCTTGTGGTCTCCGCCGGTGCGGTGGTGGAGGCGATGGTCGACCACGGGGAGGATGCGCGTGAGCGCAGCACAGATCATCGCGAGGTTGGCGGCGGCGTCGCAGAAGCTGGACGAGGCGAAGGCCAAGACGGCAGCGGCAGCACAGGACGCGGCCGAGGCACGGGCGCTCGTCGCCGGTGCGCTGGAGGGCGTGGCTGCCGGCCCGCTGATCGGCATGATCGACTCATACCGCCAGGCCCTCGCTCAGGCGTCGCAGGGCGGCGACCCGGCGAAGCAGCACGTCCAGGAGACGATCGCCAAGGTCCGAGCGTTGGGAAACTGACCACGGGTGGTGGTGGCACAGCCAAGCGGCGTTGGCCCTCCGGGCCCGACCGGCGAACCGCTCGGCGCCGACCCGGATCTCCACCGTCGCCGACCCATTCCGCTCGGGCTGGGTTGTGGGCCTGATACCTGTGAGTCATATCTATGACTCACAGGTATCAGACGTTCCAGGGACATCGCCCCCGGGGCCGCCGGCAGGCAGAGCGAAGCGTCAGTCGCGTGAGCGCGGCAGGCAGCACTTCTTGTACTTGGCTCCCGACCCGCACCAGCAGGCGTCGTTGCGGCCTGGCGGCCAGGTGACCGGGCCCACCTCGTCGAGGCTGTCCGCGTACTCGTCGAGGGTCTCCTCGTCGGTGGGGTCGCTGGCCGCCTGCTCGGCGAAGGAGGCCAGCCCCGCGACGGAGCCGGCGACCACGCCCAGGTCGGTCGCGCCCAGTTCGGCGGCGTTGGCCAGCGCGCGTTCGACCTGGGCCCGGTGCTCGTCCCAGGTGGTGGGGTAGCTGCCGGCCAGCGCGGGCCAGCGCACCAGCAGCTCGTCGAACTCCGCCCGCGGCCAGAACAGCAGCGTCGCCGGGCCGTCGTCCAGCGCACCGAGTGCGTGGTCGCTCGCGGCGCGCAGCCGGTCGGCGAGGTTGTCGTAGTCGTCGTGCGGCAGGCCCATCTCCTCGCGCAGGTCGTGCCGCCGCTGGGTCAGCCCGTAGATCATGGCGGCGGCCTCGTCCTGCGCGTCCTCGGACTCGTGCTGCTGGGTCCGGGTCCGTTCCAGGATCGCGTCCAGCGCGCCGGTGAGCCACTCCAGCGCCGTCTCGGTGTGGCCGGCCTCGGCCAGGTCGTCGATCAGGTACGTGGCGTCGGGATCGGTCTCCAGCAGTGGACGCAGGGCGGTCAGCTCGGCCAGGCCCTCGTCCTCGCGGCCGAGGCGCAGCAGCAGGCCGCCGCGCATCGATCGGGCGTGCGCGTCGTCCTCCGGCTGTTCGGCGATGGCGCGGGTGGTCAGCGTGAGCGCGTCGGCCAGGTCACCGGCCCGCACCAGGATGTCGGCGGCTACCAGCAGCGCGTACCCGGTGTCGTCGGGGTCGGCGACCCGGCCCGCGTCGACGGCGCCGACCAGCTCGGCGACGAGCGCGGCCGGGTCGGGGCTCGTGGGTCCCAGGGCACCGATCTCGTCGATGCGGTCGGCGGTCAGCAGGTCGGACGTGGGCATGGGCGCATCCTGAAGACGACGGACGGTGGACGGGGGAGCGGCCAGCGTACTCCCGAACATGCCGCAGCCCGGGCGGCGAACCGCCCGGGCTGCGACACGGACCCTCAGCGGGTCGCCGGCATGGTGGCGAACTCGCCGGCTAGCTCCGACTCGACGATCGTCGCGGTGGACGGCCGGCGACCGGACGACGCCCGCCGGGCGGACGGGACGGCCAGGGCCGCGAGCGCGGCGGCCAGGGCGATCGCGGTGAGAACGAGAAACCCGGTCGTGAAGCCGGCCTCCCGGGGCAGCCCGTTGGCCTGCGGGTGGGCGGTGATCACGCCGCTGACCACGGCGGCGCCGATCGCGCCTCCGATGGTGCGGATGTTGGCGTTCATGCCGGTGGCCACGCCGGTCTGGCTGGCGGGCACGCTGCCCACGATCAGGTTCGCCATGGAGGCGAAGGCCAGGCCGATGCCGAGGCCGACCAGGCCGCCGGCGAGCGCGACCTCCCAGCGGGTGTCGTGCGCGGCGGCCAGCATCGCGGAGGCGGCCACGTTGAACGCGGCGCCCGTGGCGAGCTGCGCCTTGGCGCTGAACACGGACTGGAGCCGGCCGGCGACCAGGCCCGCGACGAACATCGCGACCAGCATCGGCAGCATGAGCAGGCCCGCCTGGCTGATGCTGGCGCCGAAGCCGTAACCGGCGGCGGTGGGGGTCTGCACGAACTGCGGGAGGAACGCGTACACGGAGAACATCGACGCGCCGTAGAGCAGGGCGACCAGGTTGGTGGTCCACACGCCGGGCAGCCGCATCATCCGCATGTCGATCAGCGGGTTGGCGGAGCGCACCTCGGCGACCAGCCAGCCGACCAGGAGCACCACGGCGAGCGCCAGCAGGCCGAGCACCCGGGGAGAGGTCCAGCCCCAGGCCACGCCCTGGCTGATCGGCAGCAGCAGCGCGACCAGCCAGCCGGAGAGCAGCAGGGTGGCCCGCCAGTCGATCCGTCCGGGGGTACGCACCGGCGACTCGGGCACGAACAGGTACGCGGCGAGGGCGGTCAACCCGACCACGACCATGGGGATCCAGAACAGCCACCGGTAGTCCAGCGTGGTGACGATCGGACCGGCCAGCACGACGCCGAGGCCACCGCCGGCGGCGACGATCGCCGAGATGGCGGCGACCGCGCCGGAGACCCGCGCGGCGGGGAACTCGTCGCGGATGATGCCGAACGACAGCGGGAAGACGGCGCCGCCGATGCCCTGCACGACCCGGGCGATGATGAGGACGCCGATGCTCGGCGCGATGGCCGCCAGCAGGCAGCCGAGGGCGAGGGCGGCGAGCGAGACGACCAGCATCCGCTCCTTGCCGACCATGTCCCCGACCCGGCCGAGGATCGGCGTGAAGATCGAGGCGGACAGCAGGTACGCGGTCAGTACCCAGGTCACGGTGTTCTGCGAGGTGTGCAGGTCCTGCTGGATGGTCGGCAGCACCGGGGTGATCAGCGACTGGAGCATCGCGAAGAACCCGGCGCCGGCCGCGAGCACGGTGAAGGTGAGCCGACGCGAGCTGCGTCGGGATGTCACTGCCACGAGAGAAAACTCCCTGATTGCGGTACGGAAGGAGGTTTGTCACCCGCCGTGTGGAGGCGGGCAGGCTGTCGGGCCCGGGCGATCGGGTGGCCAGGCGGATCGGGCGGGTCCCGAGGTAAGCTAACCGGAGGCAGGCCTCCGGGATTCCGGAGGGGTGCCTCCACTAAGCTAGCGGAGGCTGGCCTCCGGATGCAACCAAGGTGAGGTGACGCACGTCATGACCAGCGCGGGGCAGGCGCCCGAGGTTTTCGCCCGGCGGCCGAAGCGGGCCGACGCGCGACGCAACTACGACGCGCTCATCGCCGCCGCCCGCGACGCGTTCGCCGAGCACGGCGCCGCCGCCTCCCTGGAGGACGTGGCCCGGCGGGCCGGGGTGGGCATCGGCACGCTCTACCGCAACTTCCCCAGTCGGCGGCACCTCTTCGAGGCCGTCTACGTCGAGGAGGTCCGGGCGTTGAGCCGGTCCGCCGAGGACCTGGCCGAGCTGCCCCCGTGGGACGCCCTGGTCGCCTGGCTGCACCGCTTCGTCGCGTACGTCGCCACCAAGCGGGCGCTCGCCGAGGAGTTGCTGCACGACTCCGAGATCTTCCGGAGCTGCCGGACGGAGATCTACGCCGCCGGTGAGCCACTGATGAGCCGCGCCCAGGCGGCCGGCGTGGTCCGCGACGACATCGGCTTCGACGACGTGGTGCGGCTGATCAGCGGGCTCACGATGGCCCAGTTCCCGTCGCCCGACCAGCGCGACCGGGTGCTCGGCGTCGCCCTGGACGGGCTGCGCCCGCCGGCCGCCGCCCGCTGACCGCTCAACCGTCGACGAGCAGCAGCCACTCGTCGTCGAGCCGCTTGACGACCGTGCCCGCCGGCCAGCGGTGACCAAGGTCGACCACCGCCCGCGCCTGCTCGACCTGCGGTGGCCGGCCCCGGTCAGGTAGCACGACGTCCGGCCAGTGGTCCGCGTCGTCCGCGCGCAGGTGCCGGGTCAGGACCCGCTGCGCGCTGCGCCGGGCCTCCCTCTCGCGCGCGGCATCACCCGCAGCTGACGCTCGGTGGGTTCGTCGGCGGCCACGGCCACAGCATGCCATCCGCCGTCCCGCGCCGGGGTACGCGTGGCCGGGTGGGCGTCCGATGTGGAGAGACGCCGATATGCCGGTTTGCGCCCCCGTCGGAACAACGGGTTACCGGCGCGTAACAAGTCATTGACGTTTCCAAATTGTTGCGCGCATCATCGTCGCACGGTCGACCGGACACCCCCACCCACCTGCCCGGCTCGCCGGGTGCCTCCCCCCGGAGGTGCAGCCATGCTGCTCCGAAAGACCGTCCTCGTCCTGTCCCTCGCCACCGCCGCACTGCTCGCGTCGACCGCCACGGCGACCGCCGCCCCCGCCGCCCCCGTGGCCGCCCCGGTGAACGCCGCCGCGGCCGCCAACCCGGTCATCGTGGTCGGCGGGCTCAGCGGCATCGCCATCGCGTACGAGCCGATCGCCGCCCGACTGCGCGGCGACGGCTACCGCACCTTCATCTACCAACTGCCCGGGCTGGGCCTCGGAGACATCCCCACCTCAGCCCGCGCGTTCGCCGGGTACGTCAACCAGGTGCGCGCCAGCACCGGAGCGGCGACCGTGGACGTGGTCGCCCACTCCGAGGGCGGCCTCGTCGCCCGCTACTACCTCAAGCGGCTCGGCGGCACCGCCACCGTCGGCCGGTACGTCAGCCTGGGCTCGCCGCAGTACGGCACCTACGTGGCGAACATCCTGGCGTTCCTGGGCCTGGGCAGCTGCGCCGGCATCGTGGCCTGCCAGCAGATGACCATCGGCTCGGCCTTCCTCGCCGACCTCAACGCCGGCGACGACACCCCGGGCGCGGTGCGCTACACCACAGTCCGCACCCTGCAGGACGAGCTGGTCCGGCCGACCGGAAACGCCGCCGTCAACGACGGTGCGACAAACGTGCTGATCCAGGCGTACTGCCCCCTGCGGGTGGTCGGGCACCTCGGCCTGGTGCTCGACGGCACCGCGTACACCATCGTGCGTGGCGCCCTCGTCGACGGCCCGGTGCGACCCAACTGCCTCGCCCTCTGATCGGCCCGCGCGGGTGGTCCGGGCCCGGACCACCCGCGCGGCACGCGGTCGACGGGTCAGGCCGCCTTGGCCAGCGCCTCGAACTCGTCGTCGGTGAGCTGCACCTCCGCGGCGACCACGTTCTCCTCCAGGTGCGCCACCGAGGACGTGCCGGGGATCGGCAGCATCACCGGCGACCGGCGCAGCAGCCAGGCCAGCGCGAGCTGCGCGGGCGACGCGCTGTGCGCGGCGGCGATCGTGTCCAGCGGCCCGCCCGGGCGTGCCAGCTCACCGGTGGCGATCGGGAACCACGGGATGAACGCGAGGTCGTTGCGCTCGCAGTACTCCAGCACGTCCTCGGCGCTGCGGTTGGCGAGGTTGTACAGGTTCTGCACCGAGGCGATCGAGGTGATGGCCCGGGACTCCTCGATCTGCGAGACGGTCACCTCGGAGAGTCCGATGTGCCGGATCTTGCCCTCCTGCTGCAACAGCGCCAGCTCGCCCAGCTGGTCGGCGAGCGGCACCTGCGGGTCGATCCGGTGCAGCTGGTAGAGCGGAATCGTGTCCAGGCCGAGGTGGCGCAGGCTCAGCTCACACTGCTGGCGCAGGTACTCCGGGCGGCCCACCGGGCGCCAGTCGCCCGGTCCGGCGCGGGTGAGGCCAGCCTTCGTCGCGACGACCAGGTCGTCGGCGTACGGGTGCAGGGCCTCGCGGATCAGCAGCTCGGAGACGAACGGGCCGTACGAGTCGGCGGTGTCGATGAACGTCACGCCCAGCTCGATCGCCCGGCGCAGCACCCGCACCGCCTCGGCGGGGTCCTTCGGGTCGCCCCAGATGCCCGGCCCGGTGAGCTGCATCGCCCCGTAGCCGAGACGGTCGACGGCGAGGTCGCCGCCGATCCGGTAGCTGCCCGAAGCCTTCGCGGGTTGCTTGCTGACGTCGGTCGCCATACGCGGTTCCCCAATCGTGTCGTCGTGGCGGGCCGGAGATCAGCTCGCCACCCCGCTGATGATGCCCCAATCCGGTCGTCGTATCCCCGGCACGTCGAGTGTGGGGGGCGACACGGTCGCCACCGACCGCGCCGGGATTCGGGTCGCGTTTCCGGTAGCGCCCGCGCTGTCCGATCTGCTACGCGTGATCGCAGCCGGTGCGGCCGGTCGGGGGAGGCGTGATGTGGCGGCGGTTCAGGTCCGACCCGGTGAGCCGGCTGCGGGAGCGGCTGGACGGCTTCGCCGCCACCACGGACCCTCGCGCAGTGCTCGACTCGGGCGCGATCCGCGACGCCGAGGCCGTCATCGACTTCGTGACCGCCACGCCCACCGACGGGCCACTGCCCGAGCCGGTCGCCGAGGGCTTCCTCCTCCTGGCCCGCCTGCGCTGGTACCGCTACCAGCTGCTGCCCCCGGGCGAGGACGCCGACGACCTCGGCCAGGCGGTCCGGCTCACCGAGTTCCTGCTGCGCTTCGCCCCGGAACGGGTGCCACCGTCGCTGCTGGCCCTGCTGCACGCGCACCGACCACCACCCGACTCCGGTCGGGTCCCCGGACCGCGGGTCGCCAGCGACCCGACGTCCGCGCCCACCGGCGCCGATTCCGCTCGCGGCGGGCGTACGGCGGGCCTGGTTGACGGCGAGGCCGGCGCGCTGTTCGTCGAGGCCGTCATGCTGATGGCCGCCGCGGAGAACAACCGTGACTACCGGGGCGCCGACCGGGCGGCGGCGCTGCTGCGACGGGCGGTGGACGGCACGCCCGCGGGCGAGCCGGAGCGGCTGCACTACCTGTCCGCCCTCGGCCGGGTGCACCGCGCCCAGTTCCAGCACCTCGGGCGGCGGCGCGCCCTGCCGTCGGCGATCGAGGCGCACCGGGAGAGCCTGGAGTCCACCCCGACCGACGACCCGGAACGTCCGGTCCGGCTGTTCCACCTCGGCAACGTGCTCGGCGACCGGTACGAGGTCCACGGCGACCCGGGGGACCTGGACGAGTCGATCACGCTGCTGCGCGACGCCGCACGAGCCACCGGCGCCAGCGCCTCGGTGCGCGCCATGGCCCGGGCCAACCTCGGGCAACGGCTGCGTGACCGGTGGCGCCTGCGGGCGCGGCCGGCCGACCTCGACGAGGCGATCGGCTCGTTCGCCGCCGCCCGGACCGGCGGTGATCCGCGGGTCGCCGCCCTGCACGGCACGGCGCTCGCGGAACGGTTCCTGCGCGGCCGGGCGAGCACCGACCGGGATGCCGCGATCGACGCGTACCGGTCGGCGCTGACCGGGTTCGGCGGTCTCGACCCGGAGCTGGCCGGCATCGCGCAGACCGGCCTGGCGACCCTGCTCGCCGAACGGCACCAGGCCGACGCCGCCCCGGCCGACCTCGACGCGGCGATCGAGGCGTACCGGGCGGCGGCCGCCGGGTCCGACTCGGCGCACGGTGGGCTGGACCCGGACGAGATACGACACGCGGTCGGCGGCCTGCTGGTGACCCGGTACGAGCGGCGGAGGCGGACCGACGACATCACCGAGGCGGTGCGGCTGCTGCGCGAGGGCGCCGACGCCGCCGGGGAACCGGTCCAGCGGGCCCGCTGGCTCGCCGAGCTCGGCTACGCGCTGGGTCGGGGGCACGCCGATCTGGGCGGGGTGCCCGCCCTGCGGGCCGCCCGGGACGCGCTGACCGAGGCGGAGTCGCTGCTTCCCCACGCCGACCCGCTGCGCCATCAGGTGCTCAACAACCTGGGCGAGACCCTGCGCGAACTGTCCGACCAGGCGGGGGAGCCGGCGCTGCTGGAGCAGGCCGCCGTGGCGCTGCGGGCCGCGGTCGCCGCCGCCGCACCGGATGCCGCAGCGCTGCCCGGGTACCGCTCGAACCTGGGCCTGGTATTGCAGGCCCTGTTCGCCTCGACCCAGGACCTGGCCACCCTGACCGAGGCGATCCAGGTGCTGGCCCAGGTGACCGAGGCGGCGCCACCCGGGCACCCGGACCGACTGCCGGCGCTCATCAACTACGGCTCCGCGTTGAACCGTCGGGTGGAACTCGCCCTGGACGGCGCGCTGCCCGCCGGCGGCCAGCCCGCCGACCACGTCAGGGCCAGTCCCGCCGGGGACGCCGACGCCGCTGTGACCGCGCTGCGGGAGGCGGCCGAACTGGCCGAACGGGAGGCCGAGCCCACCGAGTACGTGCAGACGCACGGCACCCTCGCCCTGGCCCACCTGCTGCGACACCGTCTGCACGACGACCCGGCGGGGCTGGACGAGGCGGTCCGGCTCCTCCAGCGGCTGAGCGAGCGCCAGCCGTTGCTCGGCGCCGAGCGGCACCGGATCCACACCAACCTCGGCAGCGCGCTGCTGCTGCGCTACCGGGCCCGCCGCGACGAGGCGGACGCCACGGCCATGCTGGCGGCCAACCGGGCGGCGGTCGACGCGCTGCCCGCCGAGCATCCCGCCCGGACCATGTGCCTGAGCAACCTGGCCACCGCCCTGGAAGCGGTCGCCACCCCCGCCGCGTTGGCCGAGGCGACCGACGTGCTGCGCGCCGCCGCCGCGGTGGAATCCGCGCCGTCGCTGCTCCGGGCGAGGGCGGCGAACCGGTACGCGGACCATGCCGCCGCGGCCGGCGACCTGCCGGCCGCGCTCGACGGGTACGCCACCGCGATCGAGCTGATCGACCTGGTGGCCTGGCACGGCATGGACCCCGACGACCAGGCGCGTCTGCTCGGGCTGTTCCCCGGGCTGGCCAGTGCCGCGGCGGCGGTCGCCATCGCCCTCGACCGCCCGGAACGCGCCGTCGAGTTGCTCGAGTACGGCCGCGGCGTCCTGCTGACCCGGGCCCACGACGCGGGCGCCGACCTGGCCACGCTGCGTGCGCGGTCCCCTCGGCTGGCGGCCCGGCTCACCGACCTCCAGGCCACCCTCGACGGCTTCGCCGCGCTGTCACCCGTCGGTCCGGACGGTCCCAGCGGCCGTGCCGAGCAGCGGTACGACCTCGCCGTACGGCGGCGCGACCTGCTCGCGGAGATCCGCGCCCGGCCCGGGTTCGCCGACTTCCTCCGCCCGCCACCGTTCGCCACCCTGGCCCAGGCTGCTGTCGGTGGCCCGGTGGCGCTGGTCAACGTGGCCGCGCGGCGCTGCGACGCACTGGTCGTCGCCGACGGCCAGGTCACCGTGGTCCCACTGCCCGAGCTGACCCTGGCCGACCTGGTCACCCGGACGGCGGGCTTCCTGACCGCGATCGCGGTGCTCACCGGGGCGGCGGCGTCGGACGCCCCAGAGCCGGCGGCGCAGCGCCGCCGGCTGGCGGCCCGGACCGAGGTCGGCCAGACGCTGGACTGGCTGTGGCAGGTCGTCGCCGCACCGGTGCTCGACGCCGCGCCAGCCCCGGCGCCCTCGGGTGCGGTACCTGCCGCCGAGGCGGACCGGCCACGGCTGTGGTGGTGCCCGACCGGGCTGCTCACCCTGCTTCCGTTGCACGCGGCCGGCCCGCTCGACGGCGGCGACGGGGTGCTGGACCGGGTCGTGCCGTCGTACACCGCGTCGCTGCGGGCGCTGGCGCACGCCCGACGCGGCGTGCCGACCCGGCCCGAGCCGGTCGACTCGGCGCTGGTCGTCGGCATGCCGCAGACCCCCGGCCTGGCCGACCTGCCCGGTGTCGCACGGGAGGAGGAGATCGTCCGCCGGCACCTGCCACGGGTCCGCGCACTCCTCGGCCCGGCGGCCACCCCGGCGGCGGTGCTCGCCGCGCTGCCCGACCAGCCGGTCGCCCACCTGTCCTGCCACGGCACCCAGGACCTGAGCGCCCCGGCCTGGGGGCGCCTCACCCTCGCCGGCGGCCCGCTGCACGTCCGGGACCTGTGGCGGCCCGCCGGCAGCCCGGCCGCGCTCGCCGTCCTGTCCGCCTGCGAGACGGTGCGCGGCGGCGCCGCCCTGCCCGACGAGGCGCTCACCCTCGGCACCGCGTTCCAGCTCGCCGGGTTCCGGCACGTCATCGGCGCGCTCTGGTCGATCTCGGACGCGCTGACCGTACGGCTCTGCGCCGACCTGTACGCCGGTCTGGCGGTGCCCGGCGGGATCGCACCGGACCGGGCGGCGCTCGCCCTGCACCAGTCGGTCCGTCGGCTCCGCGCCGCCCTGCCCGACCGCCCCGACACCTGGGCCGGCTACGTCCACCTCGGCCCCTGACGCCCCTGTTAGGAAGGGCCCCTTGTACAACACCAGGCGTTAACAGGGGTCCCTTGCTTACCGCTCGGCGCGTACCAGGTCACCCCGACCGCGACGACCAGCAGCGCGGTACAGAGCAGCACCAGCCGCACGCCGGTCCGCAGCGACCGGACCGCCGCCATCGCCTCCAGGTGGTCGCCGAGCGGGGCCGGTGGGAGCGCCGCCACCGGGGTCACCGCCAACCTGCCGTGCGCCGCCCGCAGCAGCGCCAGCGCCCCGCCCACCCCCGCGGCCAGCGCGGCGAGCAGCAGGACGCCGACCAGCGCACCCCAGCGCGGCGCCAGGGTGCTGACGTCGGTGCGGCCCCGGATCAGGCTGAACCCGACCAGCGCCACCAGCAGCCCGCCGAGGCCGTTGCGCCACGCCACCGCCGCCGCGCGGACCCGCTCCAGCTCACCGCGCAGCAGCCCGGCCACCTGCTGCGCCCGGTGCAGGTCGGCGACGGTCGCGGGTGGCCCGGGGCGCAGCCGGATCACGCCTCGACCTCCAGCCGCAGCGTCCAGTAGGCGCCGCAGCCGCGCAGCCCGGCGGGTCGCGAGGGGTGGTCGGCGTCGCACTCGCAGAGAACCGTGCGGTAGCCCGGGTCCGGGGCGGCCACCGAGGCCTCCCGCCGGTACAGCTCGTCGACGAGAGTGCTGGTGGTCGAGTGGTCGCAGCGCGGGCATCGTCCGCTGAGCTGCACCGCGAACTCGAACTCCCGCACCGTGAAGCCCGCGGCGGCCCGCGCCGCGTACGCCTCGTCGGTCACCTCGACGTACGGCAGTGGCCCCGCCGCCGGTTCGTCGTCGCGCATCCCGACCTCCCGCCGCCCACTCGGACCGTCCACCGTAGCCGGTCGCGGCACGCGGCCGGCCGACGTGTCGGATGATCACCACCAGCGCCGGCCACCGGTGCGCGATCGTGCCGGGATGCGGGCCGCCGCCGGCCCGACCGGGGCCAGTTGGCCGGAGCGAGCGGTACGGCGGCCGTCGGCGTGCGACGCTGAGCCCGTGCCGGCGACACCGGCTCGGGCCGCCGGGCCGGTCCGTACCCGGCGCGACGGCGGAGGGAGCACCCCATGGCGGGAGTGCCGCAGGTCGACTTCGCGCTCGACACGTACGAGTGCATCGTGATCTATCCCGGCGCGGCCGGACGGGCCCTGCCGAACGAGACCGTGCAGCGGTTGCAGGCCGAGCACACCGAGCACATGCAGGCGTTGCAGCAACGCGGCATCATCCTGGTCGCCGGCTCGGTGGACGGGCCGGCCCGCAACCCGGAGCCGCCGATCGGTTTCGGGTTGGCCCGCACCGGCAGCGTCGACGACGTGCGCAGCGTGCTGGAGGCCGACCCGGCGGTGCAGGCCGGGCTCTACCGGGTGGACGTGCTGACCTTCCTCTGCCCGGCCGGTTCGTTGGAGTTTCCGCTGGCCAAGACCGAGAGCTGACCGACCGCTCCATCGGCGGCTGTCGTAATGGTGACGGCGGTCGGGCGTCCGCCGCTGCTACGGTCGCGCCCAGCGAGGACCGCCGTCGGGGCGCACTCGGCGCCTGCGGCCGGCCCCGGTCGAGGAGTCGCCGTGAGCTCCGCAGCCACCTCCGATGTCGCGTCGGCCGCCGCCCGGCTGCGCGCCCTGCTCGGTGACCGGCTCCACGAGCCGGGAGATCCCGCTTTCGTCACCGCCACCCGCCTGTGGAACGCCGCTGTGGACCGCGCGCCCGCGCTGGTCGCCCGGTGCCTGGACGCCGACGAGGTGGCCGGCGTGGTCCGCATCGCCGCCCGGTGCCGCCTGCCGCTCTCGGTCCGTTCCGGCGGGCACGACTGGGCCGGTCGGGCACTGCGCGACGGCGGCCTGGTACTCGACCTGACCGGCCTGAGCCGGGTCCGCGTCGACCCGGGCACGGCCACGGTGACCATCGGCGGTGGCACCAGCGCCGCCGAGATGCTCGCCGCCGCCCGCCCGTACGACCTGGTGGTGCCCACCGGCACGGTCGGCGACGTGGGCATGGCCGGGCTCACCCTCGCCGGCGGGTACGGCCCGCTCTGCGGCCGCTTCGGCCTGGCCCTGGACAACCTGCTCGGCGCGGAGGTGGTCCTGGCCGACGGCCGTCGGGTCACCGCCGATCCCCGGCACGACGCCGAGCTGTACTGGGCGCTGCGCGGCGGCGGCGGCAACGTCGGCGTGGTCACCGAGCTGCGGTACCGCGCGCACCGGCTACCCGGCGTGCTGGCCGGCATGATCATGTTCGCGTTGGCCGAGGCGCCGGCCGTGCTGCGGGGCTACGGCGCGCTGGTCGCCGAGGCCCCGGACGAGCTGACCGTGATGGCCGGCTTCCTGCCCGGTCCCGCCGGCGAGCCGGTGATCTTCGTCTGCCCGTTCTACAGCGGCCCGGACCTGGACGCCGGGCGGCCGTGGATGGACCGGCTGCGCGCGCTCGGCACCCCGCTGGTCGACCAGGTCGACCCGATGCCGTACGCGGACGCGCTGCGGATGTTCGACGGCGGGATGGTCGACGGCAACCACTACCTGCTGCGGACCCGCTGGCTGCCCGCGCTCACCGGTGCCGCGGTGGACGCGCTGGTCGACGCCGCCCGGCAGGTCAGCTCACCGTTCTCCGCGCTGGCCCTGCACCACTTCCACGGCGCGGCCAGCCGGGTGCGGCTCGGCGACACGGCGTTCGGCCTGCGGGCCGATCATCTGTTGACCGAGGTGATCGCCGCCTGGGCGCCGGGCGGGGTGTCCGAGCCGCACCGGGACTGGGCCGAGCGCACCTCGGCGGCGTTCGCCCCGCACGCCCTGCCCGGTGGTTACCCCAACCTGCTCGCCCCGGAGGAGACCGAGCGGGTCCGGCTCGCCTACGGCGCGAACTGGGCGCGGCTGCGCCGGGCCAAGCGGCGCTACGACCCCCGTGACCTGCTCACCGCCGTGCCCACCCTGCCGCCGTCGGAGCACTCCGGGTGAGCCGCCGCCGGGAGCACCCGGACGGTGCGTGCCAGCGGAGGCGTACGATTCCCGGCGCGCGGTCGCCGTTGCCCGTCGCCACAACGTTCCCGGTGCGGTTCCGCCCGCCGGCCCGACGCGCACCGCGCGTCGTTGGACAATTGTTCCGCTGCCTGCAAGGGGTCGGCCCAGAGTCCGACCTGAAGGAGAGACTAGCCTGATGGGCGTGACACGCCGCGCGAAAATCGTCTGCACTCTTGGACCCGCCACCTCGTCCCCGGAGCGCATCCGGGGTCTCGTCGAGGCCGGCATGAACGTGGCGAGGCTCAACTTCAGCCACGGCAGCCACGCTGACCACGAGTCGGTCTATCGACTGGTCCGGGAGGCGTCCGAGGCGGCTGGCAAGCCGGTGGCCATCCTCGCCGACCTGCAGGGTCCCAAGATCCGGCTCGGCAAGTTCGCCGACGGCCCGCACGAGTGGCGCACCGGCGACTCGGTCGTGATCACCGGCGACGACATCATCGGCACCAAGGAGCGGGTCTCCTGCACGTACCGCAAGCTGCCGCAGGAGGTGAAGCCCGGTGACCGGCTGCTGATCGACGACGGCCGCGTCGCCGTCGAGGTCACCGACGTCACCGGCAACGACATCCGCTGCCTGGTCACCGAGGGCGGGCCGGTCTCCAACAACAAGGGCGTCTCGCTGCCCAACGTGGCGGTCAGCGTGCCCGCCATGTCGGAGAAGGACGCCGAGGACCTGCGCTTCTCCCTGGGGCTCGGGGTCGACCTGGTCGCCCTCTCGTTCGTCCGCTCCGCCGAGGACATCAAGCTCGTGCACGGCATCATGGCCGAGGAGGGCGTGTTCCGCCCGGTGCTGGCCAAGGTGGAGAAGCCGGAGGCGGTGGACCACCTGGAGGCCATCGTGCTGGCCTTCGACGGTGTGATGGTGGCCCGCGGCGACCTCGGCGTGGAGATGCCGCTGGATGAGGTCCCGCTGGTGCAGAAGCGGGCCGTGCAGCTGTGCCGGGAGAACGCCAAGCCGGTCATCGTGGCCACCCAGATGCTCGACTCCATGATCGAGAATTCCC
Source organism: Micromonospora coriariae (assembly GCF_900091455.1). NCBI lineage: Bacteria > Bacillati > Actinomycetota > Actinomycetes > Micromonosporales > Micromonosporaceae > Micromonospora > Micromonospora coriariae. The sequence goes on from NZ_LT607412.1 coordinate 4,597,349, forward strand.
GCCCCACCCGGGCGGAGGCCTCCGACGTGGCCAACGCGGTGCTCGACGGCGCGGACGCGGTGATGCTCTCCGGCGAGACCAGCGTCGGCAAGTACCCGGTGCTGACCGTCAGCACCATGGCCAAGATCGTGACGACCACCGAGGCCGGCTCGATCGGCGTGCCCCGGCTGCAGCACGACCCCCGTACGCACGGCGGTGCGCTCACCGTGGCCGCCTCGTCGATCGCCCGGGCCATCAACGCCAAGGCGCTCGTCGCCTTCTCGCAGACCGGCGACACCGTCCGGCGGCTCTCCCGGCTGCACTGCGACCTCCCGCTGCTGGCCTTCACCCCGGTCCCCGAGGTGCGCAGCCAGCTCGCCCTGACCTGGGGCGTGGAGACCTTCCTGATGCCGTTCGTGCAGCACACCGACGACATGTTCCGTCAGGTCGACCAGGCGCTGCTCGGCCTCAACCGGGCCAACCCGGGCGACTACGTGGTGATCGTGGCGGGCAGCCCGCCCGGCACCCCCGGCTCGACCAACACCCTGCGCGTCCACCAGCTCGGGTCGCTCGTCGACGCGGCGTCGGCGCGGGCGCTGCAGTGAGCGACGGCCGGGTCGCGGTCGGCCAGGCCGCGGTGGACCAGCTGCTGGAGGTCCTGGACCTGGACCCGACCGGGGAGATGACCTTCCGGGGGATGAGCCCCCCGGTCGGCCCGCAGCGGGTGTACGGCGGCCAGGTCGCCGGCCAGGCGCTGGTCGCGGCCGGCCGCACGGTCGACCCGGAGCGGTTCGTGCACTCCCTGCACGGCTACTTCGTCCGCCCCGGCGACCCGGTCGAGCCGATCGAGTACCAGGTGGAGAACATCCGCGACGGCCGGTCCTTCTCGGTCCGCCGCGCGGTGGCGCTGCAGCACGACAAGCCGATCTTCTTCATGTCGGCGTCCTTCCAGCGGGCCGAGGAGGGGTTGGACCACCAGGCGCCGGCCCCGCCGGACGTGCCCGCCCCGCAGGACGTGCCGACGATGACGGACCGCCTCTCCCGCTACCCGGAGCGGCTGGGCATCTGGGGTCAGATCCCGCGCCCGATCGACGTGCGCTACGTCGGCGAGCCCGGCTGGGTCCGTCCCGGTGACCGGCCGGCCGACCCGCACCAGCGGGTCTGGATGCGCATCGACGGCAAGCTGCCGGACGATCCGCTGCTGCACGCCTGCGCGCTCACCTACGCCTCGGACCTCACCCTGCTGGATTCGGTGCTCTCCGTGCACGGCGAGGTGTGGGGCCCGGGCGGGGTGGTCGGTGCGAGCCTCGATCACGCGCTCTGGTTTCACCGGCCGTTCCGGGCCGACGAGTGGTTCCTCTACGACTGCTGGAGCCCGTCGGCGTCCGGCGCTCGCGGGCTGGCCACCGGCCGGATGTTCACCACCGACGGCCGGCAGATCGCCAGTGCCGTGCAGGAGGGTCTGCTGCGCCGCGTGGGCGCCTGAAACTGCCGTCGTCCCCGCCGGGCACACACCTGAACACAGGTCGCGTCCGGGCGGGGACGGCTGTCTGACGGGGGCACCGTCGCGCTGACGAGCGCGGGCCGGGTCAGGGCTGGTGGATGCCCTCACCGGCGATCTCGATCTGCACGGTCTTTCCGACCAGAACGCCGCCACTTTCGAGCGCGACATTCCAGAGCAGGCCGTAGTCCTCGCGGTTGATTTCCGCCGTCGCGCTGAATCCGAAGATGTTCTGCCCGTAGGGATCGCGCCGAGCGCCGCCGAAATTCACCTGCAGGTCGACCACCCGGGTGATGCCCTTCACCGTCAACTCACCGGTGAGTACGAATCGTCCGGGTGCCGGGTCCGACTGCGGTGGGAGATTGTGACTTCTGCCTCGTCCACCGAGTCGATGCTTTCGCAGGCGGGCCCAGTAGAAAATTGGATCCTCGTTGCCCTGCCAGTTGATACCCGTGCTTCGATATTCAAGGGTGGGATAACGCTCCACGTCGAGGAAGTCGGCACTCTTCAGGTGCGTGTCCCGGTCGGCACTCCCGGTGGTGATGCTCGCCGTCTCGATGGTGGCGGTCACCGAGGAGAGCAGCGGGTCCTCCGCCACCAGGATCTGTGCGGTCGCCTCGGCGAATTCGCCCCGCACCGGGCTCACCATCATGTGCCGGGACAGGAAACCGATCCGCTTGTGCGCCTGATCGAGACGATAGGTGCCGGCGACCGGGATGGTCATGCCATCCCAGGTGCGTGTCGCGATATCGGTCATCGTGTTGCCTTCCCCCCGAGGTGGACCCCGGGTGTTTATCAATGTGCTGATGGAGCCCACGCAAACGGTCAGACACTCGTACTCCCCGCCAAGCATAAGGACGCTTCCGAGCAGCTTTTCGGGGCCCACCGCACGACGGATCATGAGGCACTCCACACGTCCTGGAATGCCTCCGGTGCGAGACCCGAGCCTGCCGTCTTTTCGTCGATGCGTGGCCGATCGGCCGAGGGTCGCCCGTCCGGCCGGCTGACCAGCGGGCTAACCTTGCCGACATGCGCCTCTCCGCCCGGGTCGACTATGCCCTCCGCGCGGCCGCCGAGCTCGCCGCGACGGCCAGCGGTCCCGGGCGGGGCCGGCCGGTCACGGCCGATCAGATCGCCCGGGCCCAGGAGATTCCGCCGAAGTTCCTGGAGAGCATCCTGCTCCAGCTGCGCCGGGGTGGCATCGTGCACGCCCAGCGTGGCCCGGAGGGCGGCTACTGGCTGGCCCGTCCCGCCGAGGAGATCTCCCTCGCGGAGGTTATCCGGGTGATCGACGGGCCCCTCGCGCACGTACGCGGGCAGCGCCCGGAAGCGCTCGGCTATCACGGCCCGGCCAGCGCGCTCCAGGAGGTCTGGATCGCGCTGCGGGCCAGCGAGCGGGAGATCCTGGAGCTGGTCAGCGTTGGCGACGTGGCCGCGAACACGCTGCCGGCCCGGGTCACCGAGCTGGCCGCCGACCCGCGCGCCTGGATCTGACCGCAGGCGTCCCATCCACCGATCGGGCACTTGACCCGGGCCTCCCCGTGCCGCATTGTCGACCAAGTCGATAGGAGATGCCGAAAAGTCAGGGGGCGCTCGTGCGCAAGCTGCTGGTCCTCGCTCTGGTCGGGCTCGCCGCGCAGCTGATCGACGGCTCGCTCGGCATGGCGTACGGGCTGACGTCGTCCACCCTGCTGCTGGTCGCCGGGGTCGCCCCGGCCGCCGCGTCGGCGTCGGTGCACCTGGCCGAGATCGGCACCACGCTCGCCGCCGGGGTGGCGCACTGGCGGTTCGGCAACGTGGACTGGCGGGTGGTGACCCGCATCGCGCTGCCCGGCGCGATCGGCGCGTTCGCCGGTGCCACGGTGCTCAGCTCGATCTCCACCGAGTCGGCCGCGCCGTGGATGGCCGGCATTCTCTTCACGCTCGGCGCGTACCTGCTGGTCCGCTTCGCCCGACCGCTGCGTACCGACCGGGTCGGCGGGCGGCTGCGCGGTCGCTTTCTCGGTCCGCTCGGCCTGGTCGCCGGCTTCGTCGACGCCACCGGCGGCGGTGGCTGGGGTCCGGTCGCCACTCCGGCGCTGCTGGTCTCCGGCCGTATGGAGCCGCGCAAGGTGATCGGCTCGGTGGACACGGCCGAGTTCGTGGTGGCGGGCGCGGCCAGCGTCGGCTTCCTGATCGGGCTGGGCAGCGAGGGATTCCTGCTGCCCACCGTCGCCGCGCTGCTCATCGGTGGGCTCGTCGCGGCCCCGCTGGCCGCGTGGCTGGTGCGTATCGTGCCGGCCCAACTGCTCGGCGCGGCGGTCGGTGGCGTGATCGTCCTGACCAACGCCCGCACCCTGATCCGGTCCGCCGAGCTGGACGGTCCGGTCCGCCCCGCGGTATACGCAGTGCTGGCGGCGGGCTGGCTGGCCGCGCTGGTGCTGGCCGTGCGGGCCCTGCGCCGTACCCGCCGGGCCCGCGCCACCGCCGTGCCCGCGACCGCGAGCGACGCCCCCGCCGCCGGCGTTCCTGCCGCCCCGGCGGCCACCGGCGCCGTCCCGGCCGAGCTCGCCGGCACAGGTACGCCAGCCGCACGCTGACCCCAGCACGCTGTTAGGAAGGGACCCTTCCTCTACACGAGGCGTTAATAGGGGGCCCTTCCTTTCACGGGTGGAGCAGCTCGTCGGCGGTGGTGGTCAAGAGCGTCCACGCCTCGTCGACGTGCCGTTCGGCGGTCTGCGGCGAGCCGACCGCCAGCCGCAACGTGTACCGGCCGGCCACCCGGGTGTGCGTCAGGTGCACCCGCCCGGTGCCGTTGAGCCGGGCCAGCAACTCGGCGTTGGTGTCGTCGTCGGCGCGCAGCCGGAAGCAGACCAGCGAGAACGGGTGCGCCGCGGCCAGCTCGAACCGGTCGTCGGCGCGTACCCGGTCGGCGAACCGGGCGGCCAGCGCCACCCCGGAGCGGATGTGCGCGCGCAGCCCTTCGACGCCGTACCAGCGCAGCACGAACCACAGCTTCAGGGCCCGGAACCGGCGGCCCAGCGGCACCTGCCAGTCCCGATAGTCGATCACCGCACCGGATTCGCTGGCCGCGTTGCGCAGGAACTCCGGCAGCACGGTCAGCGCCTCGACCAGCTCCCCGCGGTCGGCCACCCAGAACGCGTCGCAGTCGAAGCCGGTGAGCAGCCACTTGTGCGGGTCGAAGCAGTACGAATCGGCGTACTCCAGGCCGGTGTGCGACCAGCGCAGCTCCGGGCAGACGGCGGCGGCGCCCGCGTACGCGGCGTCCACGTGCAGCCAGATCCCGTACTCGGCGCAGATCGCCCCGATCTCCGGCAGCGGGTCGATGGCGGTGGTGGAGGTGGTGCCGATGGTGGCGACCACGATGGCGGGGATCTCCCCGACGGCCAGGTCGGCCTCGATCGCGGCGCGCAGCGCGGCCGGCCGTAGCGCCAGGGTCTCCGGGTCCGCCTCGATCGGGCGGACTCCGTCGCTGCCCAGCCCGGCGATCCGCACGGCCTTCTCGATGGAGGAGTGCCCGTGCACGGAGGTGTACGCCCGGTAGCGCCGGTCGATGCCGGCGTCGCGCCAGCGACCGCCGCTGGCCCGGTGCAGCGCGGCGAGGGTGGCCACCAGGGTCGCCGAGGAGGCTGAATCCTGGATCACCCCGCCGCCGCTGCCGGTCGAGCGGAACCGCTGCGGCAGGTCCAGCAACTGGGCCAGCCAGTCCATCATCACGGTCTCCAGCTCGGTGCAGGCCGGGCTGCTGGCCCAGAGCATGCCCTGCACGCCGAGCCCGGAGCTGACCAGGTCGCCGAGCAGGCTCGGGCCGGAGGTGTTGGCCGGGAAGTAGCCGAAGAAGCCTGGGTGCTGCCAGTGGGTCAACCCCGGTACGACTATCGCGTCCAGGTCGGCGAGGACCGCGTCGACCGGCTCGCTGGCGGTGGGCGGGGTGGCCGGCAGGGCGGCCGCCACAGTGCCCGGCGGGTCGGCCGGAGCGACCGGACGCTGCTCCAGTGTGGCCCAGTAGTCGGCGATCCAGTCGATGACGGCGTGGCCGGCGCGGCGGAACTCGTCGGGGTCCATGTGTGGGGCGCTCACCCGGCGAGTTGATCAGGCATCGTCCGCCGGGGCAAGAGTCGGGCGTGACGCGCGGCGGCCGAGTCAGCGACGAGCGTCGATGTTGCGTGGTGGAAAGCGCTTGCCCTACGATGCGCCTTGAGCCGGATCCGTGAGTACCCAGGGCGTTCACCCCCCGATCAGATCGCTGTCCGCCGCCGTCGCGCCGGACCGTCCACCGCGCCCTCCGGGCAGGGCTGGTGGACCGCAGCGGTCACCACCGGATCCCCGGAGGCAGTTCATGCACCAGTCCAGACATCGGTTGATCCTGCTCGCCGGTACGACCGCCGCCGCCGTCGCGGCCGGCACCCTCGGCACGGTCGTCGCCTCGGCCGCCGCCGCCGGCTGTCGGGTCGACTACCAGGTCACCAACCAGTGGCAGGGTGGCTTCGGCGCCGCCGTCACCGTCACCAACCTCGGCGACCCCGTCACCGGGTGGAGCCTCACCTGGTCGTACGCCGCCGGCCAGCAGGTCACCCAGGCGTGGAACGCAGCCGTCACCCAGACCGGCGCCCAGGTCACCGCGCGCAACGTCGACCACAACGCCGCCATCGCCACCAACGGCACAGCGGCCTTCGGCTTCAACGGCTCGTGGACCGGCGGCAACCCGGCGCCGGCCAGCTTCGCGCTCAACGGCGCCACCTGCACCGGCGCCGTACCCACCGCCGGCCCGACCACCACACCGCCGAGCACCCCACCCCCCACCACCGCGCCGCCGCCCTCGGCCGGAGCGGTGCAGATGGAGGATCTGGACCGGGGGCTGATCAGCGTCCGCTCCGGCAGCGGCAACCTGGTCTCCTGGCGGTTGCTCGGCACCGAGACCTCCGGCGTGGCGTTCAACCTCTACCGGGGCTCCACCAGGGTCAACGCCAGCCCGATCACCGGCGCCACCAGCTACCTCGACAGCGGTGCGGCGGCCGGCTCGGCGTACACCGTGCGCGCGGTGGTGGGCGGCGCCGAGCAGGCGGCCTCGGCGCCGGCGCTGCAGTTCCGCGACGGCTACCTGGACGTGCCGTTGCAGGTCCCGGCCGGTGGCAGCACCCCCACAGGCGAGAACTACACCTACAGCGCCAGCGACGCCTCCGTCGGCGACCTCGACGGTGACGGCAGCTACGAGATCGTGCTCAAGTGGGAGCCGTCGAACGCCAAGGACAACTCCCAGTCCGGCTACACCGGCAGCGTGTACGTCGACGCCTACACCCTCGCCGGCGCCCGGTTGTGGCGCGTCGACCTGGGCCGCAACATCCGCGCCGGGGCCCACTACACCCAGTTCCAGGTGTACGACTACGACGGCGACGGGCGCGCCGAGGTGGCCATGAAGACCGCCGACGGCACCCGCTCCGGCACCGGGCAGGTGATCGGATCCGCGTCGGCCGACCACCGCAACTCCAGCGGCTACGTGCTGGCCGGCCCGGAGTACCTGACCATGTTCGACGGCCGCACCGGCGCGATCCTCTCCACCGTCGGCTACGACCCGCCGCGCGGCACCGTGTCGTCCTGGGGTGACTCGTACGGCAACCGGGTGGACCGGTTCCTCGCCGGCACCGCCTACCTGGACGGGCAGCGCCCCTCGCTGATCATGGCACGGGGCTACTACACCCGCGCGGTGATCGCGGCCTGGGACTTCCGCGACGGCACGCTGCGCAGGCGCTGGACGTTCGACTCCAACGCCTCCGGCAACGGCGCCGCCGCCGGTCAGGGCAACCATCAGCTCTCCGTCGCCGACGTCGACGGCGACGGCCGCCAGGAGATCGTCTACGGCGCAGCCACCATCGACGACAACGGACGCCTGCTCTACTCGACGGGCAACGGGCACGGCGACGCCCTGCACGTCGGTGACCTCGACCCGAGCCGCCCCGGGCTGGAGGTGTTCAAGGTCGACGAGGACGCCAGCAAGCCCAGCTCCTGGTTCGCCGACGCCCGCACCGGCCAGATCCTCTGGTCCACGCCGGCCTCCGGCGACAACGGCCGGGGCGTCTCCGCGGACATCTGGGCGGGCAGCCCCGGCGCGGAGTCGTGGTCGTCGGCGGTCGCCGGGTTGGCCGACACCCGGGGGCGCAACGTCGGCCGCAAGCCGTCGTCGGCGAACTTCCTCGCCTGGTGGGACGGCGACCCGGTGCGGGAGCTGCTCGACGGCACGAAGATCGACAAGTACGGCACCGGCGGTGACACCCGGCTGCTCAGCGGCAGCGGGGTGTCGGCCAACAACGGCACCAAGTCCACACCGGCGCTGTCCGGCGACATCCTCGGCGACTGGCGCGAGGAGGTGATCTGGCGGACCACCGACAGCCGGGCACTGCGCGTCTACAGCACGCCCATCGCGACCAGCACCCGGATCCACACCCTGATGCACGACCCGCAGTACCGGGTGGCGATCGCCTGGCAGAACACCGCCTACAACCAGCCGCCGCACCCGGGGTTCTTCCTCGGCGACCAGATGGCGAACCCGCCCACCCCGAACATCTACCTACGCTGATCCGACCCCTGGCGGACCCGAGTGGGGCCGCCAGGGTGGCAGGCACCGGGCCGCAGCCGCGGAATCCGCTCAGCTCCGGCCCGGTGCGCCACACCGCGGCATTCCCGACCCGTCCCGACCGGGGATGCCGTACCACCACCGGCACCTACGTTAGGCACCGTCCGGGTCGCGGGGGTGACGCTGACGTGAAGATCGTGTTTCAGGCCTTCCGGCCCAGGCCGCCCGCCACCTGCTCGGCGATCAGCTCGTACGAGCGCACCCGGTCCGCCACGTCGTAGACCAGCGTGGTCAGCATCAGCTCGTCCGCGCCGGTGCGCTCCACCAGCTCGGTCAACTGCCGGCGCACCGTCTCCGGCGAACCCATCGCCTGACCGTCGCGGCGCTGCAGGACGAACTCCCGCTCGATCTCGGTGTACGGGTAGGCCGCCGCCTCGTCGGGCGTCGACAGTGGCTCCGGCCGGCCGGAGCGCAGCTTCAGGAACGACAGCGCGCTCGGTCCGGCCAGCCACTCGGCCCGCTCGTCGGTCTCCGCGCAGACCGCGTTGACCGCGACCATCGCGTACGGCTTGTCCAGCCACTGCGACGGCCGGAAGTTCTGCCGGTACAGCGCCAGCGCCGGCAGGGTGTTCGCCGAGCTGAAGTGGTGCGCGAAGGAGAACGGCAGGCCGAGCAGGCCGGCCAGTTGGGCGCTGAAGCCGCTGGAGCCGAGCAGCCACACGGCCGGCTGCTCACCCCGCCCGGGGGTGGCGATGATCTGCCCGGGCCGTTCCCCGCTGAAGTAGTTCATCAGGTCGGCCAGCTCGTTCGGGAAGCCCTCGGCCGAGAGCCCCTCCATGGTGCGGCGCAACGCCAGCGCGGTCATCTGGTCGGTGCCCGGCGCGCGGCCGATGCCCAGGTCGATCCGGCCGGGGTGCAACGCCTCCAGGGTGCCGAACTGCTCGGCCACCACCAGCGGCGCGTGGTTGGGCAGCATCACCCCGCCCGACCCGAGCCGGATCGTCGAGGTGTTCGCGGCCAGGTGGGCGAGCAGCACGGCGGGAGCGGAGCTCGCGATCGCCGGCATGTTGTGGTGCTCGGCCACCCAGAAACGGTGATAGCCCAACTCCTCCGTGCGGCGGGCCAACTCGGTGGTGGCCTGCAAGGCGGCGCCAGCGGTGGTGCCCTTGGCGACCGGAGCAAGATCAAGAACAGACAACGGTACGGTGATCACACGGTTGGCCAACCCGCCACCGACCGCTTTTGTTCCGCTTGGCCGGCATTCGATAGGACCGCACACCCACCCCGTCGCTGCTCAGCCCATCCCGCGGGCCTGCTCGAAGATCAGGCTGGTCTGCGTGTGCTGCACCACCGGATCGACGGCGAGGTGGTCCAGCACGAAGTCGCGCAGCGCGTCCCCGGACGCCGCCCGCACGTGCAGCACGTAGTCCTCAGCGCCGGCGACGTGGAACACCGACACCACCCCGGGCAGCCGCACCGAGCGGGCCCGGAACGCGTCCACCGCCGCCCGCTCGTGCGCAGTCAGCCGTACCGACACCAGCGCCTGCAACGGCAGCCCGAGCGCGGCCGGGTCCACCTCGGCGTGGAACCCGCGGATCGCGCCGCGCTCGCGCAGCGCCCGGGTGCGGGTCAGGCAGGTCGAGGGCGCCACCCCCACCCGCTCGGCGAGAGCGTTGTTCGGCAACCGGCCGTCCGTGGCCAGCTCGGTCAGGATCGCGCGGTCCACCTCGTCCAGGGCCGGATACGGCCGCACATCGTTCGGCTCAGGGGGCATCCCGCCATCCTCACCCGAATCCTCCAACGACACCAGGGTCAAGGACAGAATTATCTTCCAAGGCATTGCCCTCCTCGCGGAGGATGTTCGACCCTACAGCCATGACGATGGTGGACACGACAGCCGTACACGCCGGCCGCGACGACCTGCGGGCGCTCGGCGTCCACGTACCGCCGATCGACCTGTCCACCACCAACCCGCTGCCCTCCGTGGACGGCGGCGGGGACGCCTACGAGCAACTCGCCACCGGCGGCCTCCTCCCCGCCGAAGGCAGCGCCGTCTACCAACGGCTGTGGAACCCGACCGTCGCCCGCTTCGAGACCGCCCTCGCCGAACTGGAAGGCACCGCCCAGGCCGTCGCCTTCGCCAGCGGCATGGCCGCGCTCACCGCCACCCTGCTCGCCGCCACCCGGAACGGCCACCGGCACATCGTCGCCGTCCGTCCGCTGTACGGCGGCACCGACCACGTGCTCGCCACCGGGCTGCTCGGCACCACCGTCACCTGGGCCCGCCCCGACGAGGTCGCCGCCGCCATCCGTCCGGACACCGCCCTGGTCATCGTCGAGACGCCCGCCAACCCCACCCTCGACCTGGTCGACATCGCCGCCCTCGCCACCGCCGCCGGCGACATCCCACTACTTGTCGACAACACAGTCGCCACCCCCGTGCTGCAACAGCCCGCCCGGCACGGCGCCGCACTCGTGCTGCACAGCGCCACCAAGAGCATCGGCGGGCACGGCGACGTCCTCGCCGGCGTCGTCGCCTGCGACGCCGACTGGGCCGTCCGGCTGCGCCAGGTCCGCGCGATCACCGGCGCGATCCTGCACCCGCTCGGCGGCTACCTGCTGCACCGCGGCCTGCAGACCCTGCCGCTGCGCGTCCGCGCCCAACAGGCCACCGCCGAGAAGCTCGCCGGCTGGCTCGCCGACCACCCGGCCGTACACCGCGTGCACCACCCGTCGGTGCACGACCCGGCGGCGCTGGTCGGCCGGCAGATGGCCGGGCCCGGCAGCCTGCTGGCCTTTGAGGTACGCGGCGGCGCGCCCGCCGCGGCCGCCGTCGCCGGCGCCTGCCGGCTGATCACCCACGCGGTGTCCCTCGGTGGCGTCGACACCCTGATCCAGCACCCCGCCTCGCTCACCCACCGGCCGGTCGAGGGCGACGCGAAGCCCGCCGCCGCGCTGCTGCGCCTCTCGGTCGGGCTGGAGGACCCCGAGGACCTGCGCGCCGACCTCGCCCAGGCGCTCGCCATCCTCGGCTGACCGCCCGGCCACCTCAGCTTCCCCAGCACCCGGCGGGGAGATCCGTGCCGGGCCACCCGCAGCATCGCCCGGCCAACCCGTCGGTGGTGGTGACCTGGTTCGGCAGCAGCCGGCGCAGCATCGAAAGAGCGGGCGGGTCACGGCGCCGGCTACAGTCCGCGCGTGGCGCGGTCAGTACTTCGGGCCGACGTGCCGGTCCAGGGCGGCGACCGCCTCGCGCCGCGCCACCGACAGTGACCAGGGCAGGTTCATCCGCCATGCGATCCCCAGCAGATCGAGCGCCCACTGGCACAGAGTCATGATGTCGGTCGACCTGTTCGAGAACATGTAGCGCGGGTAGACGTACTCCCTGCCCCGCACCGTCACCCGATTGGCGAACCGGCAGCCGTCCGAGTGGAACAGGCCCCGGAGGAAGTGGCCGGGATGGCGCTCGATGATCGGCCGCTGCCAGTCGGCGAGGACGATCGGACGTTCGTGCTTCTTTCCCGGGCCGTGCTGCGGGAGCAGGCATGGCCAGTGCTTGCCGCTGCTTTCCACCGAGACGCAGCCGGTCTTGGGAATGCGTTGCACCTTCGTGGCGAGCACTGCCCGCATGGCCGTGTCGCACGCCTCGATCAGCCCGGGCCAGCTGTTGCTGCAGACGATGCGGAGCACCGGGACCCGCGCCGAGGTGACCAGATGCCCGTCGCCCAGGTAGAGACCGAGCAGGTAGGCGTATGCCGGTTGATCTGTCGGATTGTCGACGCCCTCCCGGCAGCGGAAACAGCGCAGCGCGGTGCCGTGGACGACGGGTTCGGGGCGGTCTCGACACCAGTGCCAGACGGTGCGATAGGGGAGCCCGACGCCGCGGGCGACATCGGCGATGCTGGCTCCGGACAGGTGGAGCTCCCGAGCGCGAGCACGCACCTCCGGGGAATGCATGACAACATCATCGAACGCGCGTACGACAGTCCTGGTGCCCCCGGTGGGATTCGAACCCACACTGTATGCAGTTTGAGTGCACTGTCTCTGCCATTGGACTACAGGGGCCTTCAGTTTCCCGGCCTGGATAGGTTACCCACTACGCTGAGGGCGGTGACACCCGGCTGGGCGGGTGTCGGGTTCTAACTGGTGGGGGTAGGGCTGGTGGCCGAGACGCCGACGGATGCCGAGCGCAGGCGGGTGCTGATCGCCGAGGACGAGGCGCTGATCCGGCTGGACCTGGCCGAGATGCTGGTCGAAGAGGGCTACGAGGTGGTGGGGGAGGCCGGCGACGGCGAGACCGCCGTGCGCCTCGCCGAGGAATTGAAGCCCGACCTGGTCATCCTCGACATCAAGATGCCGATCATGGATGGGTTGGCCGCCGCCGAGCGCATCGCCGGCGCGCGGATCGCCCCGGTGATCATCCTGACCGCGTTCAGCCAGCGTGACCTGGTGGAACGGGCCCGGGCGGCCGGCGCGATGGCGTACCTGGTGAAGCCCTTTCAGAAGAGCGACCTGGTCCCGGCGGTGGAGATCGCCCTGTCGCGCTACTCCGAGGTCGCCGCGCTGGAGGCGGAGGTCGCCGGCCTGACCGACCGTCTGGAGATCCGCAAGACGGTGGAGCGCGCCAAGGGCGCGCTGATGACCACGTACGGGATGACCGAGCCGCAGGCGTTCAAGTGGATCCAGCGCACGGCGATGGACCACCGGATGACCATGAAGGAGGTCGCCGAGCGGATTCTCGCCGAGACCGCCGGCGGTGAGGTGGCGCAGCCGACCGTCTGACCGGTCGCCCGTGGGGCCGGTTCCGGGCGCACGCGGATCGGGGGCCGCCGCGCGGCGCCCTCGGGGAATAGCATCGACCCGTGACCGTCCGACGGGTGATCGCGGTGTTCGGCCTCTTCGCGCTGCTGGTCTCCGGCTGCGACGGTTCCGCCGAGCCGTCCGGTGGCGCCTCGACCGGCGCCGGGCCGACGGCCGCCCCCGCGCCGGCGCTCCGGCCGGGGTGGCAGCCGCTGGCGTTGCCGGCGCCGCCGGGTGGCGCGGGCCGCCTGTTGCTCCGCGACGCGGCGGCCTGCGCGGGTCGCTGGTTCGTGGTCGGCGGTGTGGCCGACGCGGGTGGCGGCACCCGTCCGGCAGCGTGGACCAGCGTGGACGGTACGGCCTGGACGGTCGTGCCGGTGCGTGCGGATTCCTTCTACGGCCGGCAGAACGTGCTCTCGTCGGTGGCCTGCCGGGGCGGGAAGGCGGCGGTGATCGGCGCCAAGACCGGTGGGGCGCACGGGTATCCGCGGATCAGCACCTGGCGGCCGTTGGCCGACGGCACGCTGGGCGAGGTGCAGGCGTCGTTCGAGACGTTCGGCGGGCCGACGGCGGTGAACGTGTCCCGGTTGGTGGCCGGAGCGTCGGGCTGGTTGATCGTCGGCAACCGCTCGGCGGGCGCGGCCTCCTGGGTGTCGTCGCCGCCGGCGACGGAGTTCGAGCTGGTGGAGGGCGCGCCGGAGCTGGCCAGCGATGCGGTCGGCGTGACCTGGGCGTTCGACGCGGTGGCGGCGCCGCCGGGCTGGTTGGCGGTGGGTGGCCTGCTGCCGGCCGGCCGGATCGACCGCGATCCGGCGGTGTGGTCGTCGCCGGACGGGCGGTCGTGGCGGCGCACCGTGTTGCCGGGTGGTCCGGAGTACGAGGAGTTGCAGCGGGTGGCGGTCGTCGGCGGGGTGCCGGTGGCGGTCGGGTTGCGCGGGTCGACGTTCGGCGCGTGGCGGCAGGAGGGTGCGGGCTGGGTGGCCGGCGGAGCGTTCGGTCGGCGGGCCGGGGCCGGGGTGCCGGCGGTGGCTTCACTGGTCGTCGCCGGGGACCGGCTGGTCGCCGCCGTCGCCGACGGTGCGCGGTACTCGGTGTGGGTCTCGGCGGATCGGGGTGGGTCGTGGCGGGAGGTCGCGATGCCGCTCGACGTGCCGGCGGGGGCCGACCGGGACGTGACGCTGGTGGCGGTGGGCGACCGGTGGTGGTTGGCGGCGGACGACGGCTCGCGGTCCGCGCTGTGGTGGGCGGGTGTCCCGGGTGCCTGAATGTCGGTGGTTGCGCCGCGTCTCGGCCTGCGGTGCGGGCGTGCCGAGTAGTTTTCGCAGGTCAAGGGGCCTTTCGTCCAGGGCAGGATGGTCCGGGTCGATGCGGGTGAGCTCCGACCGGCCGCGCGATTAAGGACCGACCGACGGATTCACCTGTTACGGACATCGACAGGATTGCCCACGTCTTCGTAACGGTTTCGCAGACCCCCCGTTCAGGCCTTCCGGGAGGGTGTGCGGTGTCGGTACGCTCCGCCATCACGAGCCGTAACGCAGGGGGAGTCCCTGCGGGGTGGGTGGAATTGCGGGTTTGCTGCTGTCGCCGTCGCTTCGGGTCAGCCGCGTCCGCATCTGGAGGAGGTCAGGAAGCCGTGAGGCGAAGCTATGTACGGGCGCTGGGCACCGTTGCGCTCGCCGCGACCCTGGTGGTCGCGGCTGGTTGCCAGGATTCCGGTGGCGACGATGGTGGGACCGCGTCCGGTGACTGCGGTGGCAAGATCGCGATCTTCGGCGCGTTCACGGGTGACAACGCGGGTCTGGTGATCCCGTCGCTGAACGGCGCGAAGCTCGCCGTGAAGCAGTTCAACGCGGCGAACCCGGACTGCAAGGTCACCATGCAGGAGTTCGACACCCAGGGTGACCCCGCGGTGGCGACCCCGTTCGCGAACCAGATCGCGGGGGACAACTCGTTCCTCGGTGTCATCGGTGGTCACTTCTCCGGTGAGTCGGACGCCACGATGCCGATCTACCAGGCCGCGGGCCTGGCGATGATCAGCCCGTCGGCGACCCGCACCGACCTGACCCAGAAGGGCAACACGTCCTTCTACCGGGTGGTCGGCAACGACGGCACGCAGGCCGGCGCGGTGGCGAGCTACCTGAAGACCCAGAACGCGCAGAAGGTCTTCATGATCGATGACGCCAGCGCGTACGGCGCGGGCATCACCGACGAACTGGGCAAGCAGCTCGGCCCGCTGGTGGTCAACAAGGACAAGATCCAGGAGCGGCAGGCGCAGTTCGACGCCACCATCTCCAAGATCAAGTCTGCGCAGGCGGACTTCGTCTTCTACGGCGGTTACACCCGTGAGGCCGCTCCGCTGGTGAAGCAGATGCGTGCCGCCGGTGTCAAGGCCAAGTTCGTCGGTCCGGACGGTCTGTACGACCCGGCGTTCCCGAAGGGTGCCTCCGGCGGCGCGGAGGGCGCGATCATCACCTGCCCCTGCCTCCCGCCTGACAAGGCCGGCGGCACCTTCTCCGCCGACTACCAGAAGGAGTACGGCATCCCGCCGGGCTCCTACGGCGCTGAGGGCTTCGACGGCGCGAAGATCTACCTGGACGCCTTCAAGGACGGCAAGAAGACCCGGGCCGACATCCTGGCGTACGTGAAGGCGTACGACAAGCAGGGTGTGTCGAAGTACATCAAGTTCGATTCCAAGGGTGACGTCGACCCGACGAAGGTCGTCATCTGGGCCTACCAGATCAAGGGCGAGGCCATCGAAGCGCTGCAGGAGCTCAAGCTCAGCTGACGCCCCACGCAATGGAGTGCGGCCGGGGTGTTTCACCCCGGCCGTACTCGATTCAAGGAGACCCCCGGTGCATTTCGATGAACTGATCGGCCATCTCGGCCAGCACACGGTCGACGGCCTGTCCAAGGGCGCCATCTACGCCCTGATCGCCCTCGGCTACACCCTCGTCTACGGCGTCCTTCGTCTGATCAACTTTGCGCACTCCGAGGTGTTCATGGTCGGTACCTTCGCGGTGCTGATCCTCTGGAACCAGCTCGGGGTGGAAAATAACCCGCCTGTCGGCCAGGCGATCCTGCTCCTGGTGCTCGGTCTGGCCGTCGCGGCGGCCGCCTCGGGCGGTACGGCTCTGGCTCTTGAACGGATCGCGTACCGGCCGTTGCGGCGGAAGAACGCGCCGCCGCTGATCTTCCTGATCACCGCTATCGGTCTGTCACTGGTCTTCGTGGAGCTCTTCGGGCAGGTGCTGCCCAAGCTGCTCGGTGGCGTGCTGCCGGATGTGTTCGGCCGGCCCCGGCAGATCGTCGGAATGCCGACGATCATCCAGCAGGAGACCCTGTTCACCATCGGCAACACCGCGATCACGAACATTCAGCTGATCGTCTTCATCGCGGCCGTGGCGATGATGGCGATGCTGGACTGGTTCATCAACCGCACCCGGTACGGCCGGGGTGTGCGGGCGGTGGCGCAGAACCCGGAGACCGCCGCGCTGATGGGCGTCAACCAGGAGCGCGTGATCATGCTGATCTTCGTGCTCGGCGGGATCATGGCCGGTGCCGCCGCTCTGCTGTGGAGCATGCGGTTCGGCTTCACCCAGAACAGCATCGGCTTCGTGCTCGGCCTCAAGGCGTTCACCGCCGCGGTCCTGGGCGGCATCGGTAACCTGCGCGGCGCGCTGCTGGGTGGCCTCTTCCTCGGCGTCGTCGAGGTCTACGGCGCGACGCTCTTCGCGTCCAACTGGGAGGACGTCATCGCCTTCGTGGTGCTGATCGTGGTGCTGATGTTCCGGCCGACCGGTCTGTTGGGCGAGTCTCTCGGGAGGGCCCGCGCATGATCGACAAAATTCGCTCCGCTGATCGCCGCCGGGTGAGCATGCTGACCACGGTCGGCGACCGCTGGCGGGCGCTGACGAAGTGGCAGCAGGCCCTCGGGCTGGCCGCGTTCGTGGCGATCCTCTACTACCTGCCGTTGCTCGGCATCCCGGGCCTGACCTGGTTGCGTACCGACTCGATCCAGGGCGGCAACAACTGGGCGGGCGTGCTCTTCGTCTGCGCCATCTACGTGCTGGTCGCGATCGGCCTGAACGTGGTGGTCGGCCTCGCCGGCCTGCTCGACCTGGGCTACATCGGCTTCTTCGCCATCGGGGCGTACAGCGTGGCGCTGTTCGGTTCGGTGAACTCGCCGGTGGTGAAGTGGATCCAGCAGGAGTTCAACCTGCCGTCGACGTGGGCGGTGACCTGGGCGATCTGCCTGTTCATCGCGATCGTGCTGACGATGATCTCCGGGGTGCTGCTGGGCTGGCCGACGCTGCGGCTGCGCGGTGACTACCTGGCCATCGTGACGCTGGGCTTCGGCGAGATCATCCGGATCGTGGCTCGCAACGCCACCGGGCTGACCAACGGCCCGGTCGGCATCTCGGCCATTCCCGGCCCGGAGGGTGCGCCGTCGCCGGACAACAAGGTCTTCGGCCTGATCGACGCGAAGCCCTGGTACTGGTTGGCGATCACCTTCGTGCTGATCATGGTGTTCCTGGTCCGCCGGCTGGAGCGCAGCCGGGTCGGCCGGGCGTGGCTCGCCGTTCGGGAGGACGAGGACGCCGCGGCGGTGATGGGCGTGTACCCGTTCAAGTTCAAGCTCTGGGCGTTCGCCATCGGTGCGGCGCTCGGCGGCCTGTCGGGCTTCCTCTTCGGCAGCCGGAACGCGTTCATCGACCCGACCCAGTTCAACGCGAACCTCTCCATCCTCTTCGTGGCGATGGTCGTGGTCGGCGGCTCCGGCAACATGATCGGCGTCTCGCTCGGCGCGGTGCTGCTCGCGTACCTGCCGGAGCGGTTCCGCGATTTCGCCGACTACCGGTGGCTGGTGTTCGGTCTGGCCATGGTGCTCGTGATGATCCTGCGTCCGCAGGGCCTGATCCCCAGCCGGCGACGGGCCCGCGAGTTGAAGGACCGCGCGGCGGAGGCAGAGGAGGCGCCCGCTCATGTCTGACCAGACCACCAGCACGGCGACGCCGAAGATCCCGACCCAGCCGGGCCCGCGCTCGGTGCTGCTCGAGGTCGACGACGTCACGCTCCGCTTCGGCGGCGTGGTCGCCCTCGACAAGATCAATTTCCAGATCTACGAGGGTGAGATCCTCGGTCTGATCGGCCCGAACGGTGCCGGCAAGACCACCAGCTTCAACGTGATGACCGGCGTCTACAAGCCGACCTCCGGGGCGGTCCGGTTCCGTGGCCAGAAGGTGACCGGCCGCAAGCCGCACCAGATCAGCCAGCTCGGCATCTCGCGGACGTTCCAGAACATCCGTCTCTTCCCGGAGATGACGGCGATGGAGAACGTCATGGTCGGGACGGACTCCCGGCACAAGACGAGCGTGCCGGGTGCGCTGTTCCGGGTGCCCCGGTTGAAGGCCAAGCCGCACGAGCTGCCGCAGGTCACGGCCCCGTCCGGGCTCGCCCGGACGTGGCAGGAGATCCGCCGGTCCTGCGCCAAGGCGTTCGGGCTGTCCCGGTACGTCCTGGAGGAGCGGGCTGCCGAGGCCAAGGCACTCGAGCTGCTGCGGTTCGTCGGGATCGCCGACCGGGCCAACGACGAGGCGCGCAACCTGCCGTACGGCTACCAGCGCCGATTGGAGATCGCCCGGGCGCTGGCCACCGAGCCGAAGCTGATCTGCCTGGACGAGCCGGCCGCCGGCTTCAACCCGGCGGAGAAGGAGGAGCTCCTCACCCTGATTCGCAAGATCCGTGACATGGGCCTGACCGTCCTGCTCATCGAGCACGACATGCGGCTGGTCATGGGGGTCACCGACCGGATCGTGGTGCTGGAGTTCGGCCGCAAGATCGCCGAGGGTGCGCCCGCGGAGGTCAGCCGCGATCCGAAGGTGATCGCCGCATACCTGGGGGAGCCCGCCGATGACGCTGCTTGAGCTCGAGAACGTCGCCGTAGCCTACGGCCGGATCGAGGCGCTGCACGGCATCAGCCTCAGCGTGAACGAGGGTGAGGTGGTGGCGCTGATCGGCGCGAACGGCGCCGGTAAGACCACCACCATGCGGGCCATCTCCGGAACCCGGTCGCTCGCCAGCGGAAAGATCACGTTCAACGGCGAGGACATCAGCAAGCTTCGGGCCGACCTGCGGGTGGTCCGGGGGCTGTGTCAGTCGCCGGAGGGTCGGCAGATCTTCCCGGGTATGACGGTGATGGAGAACCTGGACATGGGGGCGTACACCCGGCGGGACTCCGCCGGCATCGCCGCCGACCTGGACCGGGTGCTGACCCTGTTCCCGCGGCTGGCCGAGCGGCGCAAGCAGGCCGGTGGCACGCTCTCCGGCGGCGAGCAGCAGATGCTCGCGGTCGGCCGGGCGTTGATGAGCCGACCGAAGCTGCTGCTGCTGGACGAGCCGTCGATGGGTCTTGCCCCGTTGGTGATCCGGCAGATCTTCGACATCATCACGGAGATCAACCAGCAGGGCACCACGATCCTGCTGGTGGAGCAGAACGCCCAGCAGGCGCTGTCGCGGGCGCACCGCGGCTACGTGCTGGAGACCGGTCAGATCGTGAAGGAGGGGTCCGGTCAGGACCTGCTGCACGATCCGTCGGTCAAGGAGGCGTACCTCGGCGTGGCCTGAGCCATCCGACCGGCGGCCGGCCATCCCTCGCGGGGTGGCCGGCCGCCGGCTTTTCCGGCCGGCTGTCCCGTTCCCGTCGGACGCGCGGTGCCGCCACCCGGGGATGTCGGTGCGACGGACTAGAGTCGCTGCCGTGACAGCTACGACGCCGCGCCTGCTCCTCGTCGACGGACATTCCCTGGCATACCGGGCTTTCTTCGCCCTGCCGGTGGAAAACTTCTCCACCACGACGGGTCAGCCGACCAACGCGGTGTACGGCTTCACCTCGATGCTGATCAACGTGTTGCGGGACGAGCAGCCCACCCACATCGTCGTGGCCTTCGACGTCTCCCGCCGTTCCTTCCGCACCGACAGATACGCGGAATACAAGGCCGGCCGCAGCGAGACCCCGACCGACTTCAAGGGCCAGGTCAGCCTGGTCAAGGAGGTCCTGGCCGCGCTCCAGATCCCGGTGGTGGAGAAGGAGGGCTTCGAGGCCGACGACGTCATCGCCACGCTCGCCTGCCAGGCCCGCGACCAGGGCATGTCGGTGCTGATCAGCAGTGGTGACCGGGACGCGTTCCAGCTGGTCGACGACCAGATCACCGTCCTCTACCCCCGCAAGGGCGTCTCCGACCTGGCCCGGATGGACCCGGCGGCGATCGAGACGAAGTACGGCGTCGGGCCGCAGCAGTACCGGGACCTGGCCGCGCTGGTCGGCGAGACCAGCGACAACCTGCCCGGCATCCCCGGTGTCGGCCCGAAGACCGCGGCCAAGTGGATCACCACGTACGGCGGGGTGGAGGGCGTGATCGCCCGCGCTGACGAGATCAAGGGCAAGGCCGGCGACAGCCTGCGGGAGCGGCTCGCCGACGTGATCCGCAACTACGAGATCAACCGCCTGGTCTCCGACCTGGAGCTGCCGCTGCGCCCGGAGGACACCCGTTGGACCGGTTGGGACCGGGAGGCGGTGCACCAGGTCTTCGACACCCTGGAGTTCCGCATCCTGCGCGACCGGCTCTACCAGTACCTGGAGGCGGTCGAGCCGGAGGCCGAGTCCGGGTTCGACCTCACCGGCGAGGTGCTCACCGCGCCCGGCGCGCTGGCCGGCTGGCTGGCCGCGCACGCCCCGACCGGCACCCCGGTCGGGATGGCGGTCAAGCTCGACACCGGCCCCAACCGCCGGCACGCCGCCTCCGTCGTCGGTCTGGCGCTGGCCACGGCCGGCGGCGCGGCGGCCTGGGTCGACCCGGCGGGTCTCGACCCGGCCGACGAGGGCGCCCTGGCCGCCTGGCTGGCCGACGCACATCGGCCCAAGGTGCTGCACGACAGCAAGCCGGCCGTGCTGGCCTGCGCCGCGCACGGCTGGGAGCTGGCGGGCATCGTGCGGGACACCCAGATCGCCGCCTACCTGGCCCGCCCCGACCAGCGCTCCTACGACCTGACCGACCTGGCGCTGCGTTACCTGCACCGCGAGCTGCGGGTGGACGTCCCGGAGTCCGGCCAGCTCACCCTCGACGGGCTGGGTGACGAGGGCGTGGCCGAGCAGAACCTGATGCTCCAGGCCCGGGCCACCCTCGACCTGGCCGACGCGATCGACGCCGAGCTGTCCCGCGACGGTGAGCAGTCCGCCCGGCTGATGGCCGGGGTGGAGCTGCCGCTGATGCGGGTGCTGGCCGGCATGGAGAGTACCGGCATCGCCGCCGACACGCACTACCTGTCCGAGCTGGAGGCGCATTTCGCCGCCGAGGTGAAGGCCGCCGCGCAGGGCGCGTACGAGGCGGTGGGCCGGGAGTTCAACCTCGGCTCGCCCAAGCAGTTGCAGGAGATCCTCTTCACCGAGCTGGGCCTACCCAAGACCAAGAAGATCAAGACCGGTTACACCACCGACGCGGACGCCCTGCAGTGGCTCTACGCGCAGAATCCGCACCCGGTGTTGGCCCACCTGCTGCGCCACCGGGACGTGGCCAAGCTCAAGTCCACCGTCGACGGTCTGCTCAAGTCGGTCTCCGACGACGGCCGGATCCACACCACCTTCAACCAGACGGTGGCGGCCACCGGCCGGCTCTCCTCCACCGAGCCCAACCTGCAGAACATCCCCATCCGCACCGAGGAGGGCCGGCGGATCCGCCGGGCGTTCGTGGTGGGCGAGGGCTACGAGTGCCTACTGACCGCCGACTACAGCCAGATCGAGATGCGCATCATGGCGCACCTGTCCTCGGACGACGCGCTGATCGAGGCGTTCAACTCCGGCGCCGACTTCCACGCGGCCACCGCCTCGTCGGTCTTTGGAACGCCGGTCGACGAGGTCACGCCGGACCAGCGCCGCAAGATCAAGGCGATGAACTACGGCCTGGCGTACGGGCTGAGCGCGTTCGGGCTGTCCCAGCAGCTCAACATCGGCACCGAAGAGGCGCGCGGGCTGATGGAGAACTACTTCGCCGGGTTCGGCGGGGTGCGTGACTACCTGCACCAGGTGGTCGCCCGGGCCCGTCAGGACGGCTACACCTCGACCATTCTGGGTCGCCGTCGCTACCTGCCCGATCTGGGCAGTGACAACCGGCAGCGCCGCGACATCGCCGAGCGGATGGCGCTCAACGCCCCGATCCAGGGCTCGGCGGCCGACATCATCAAGCTGGCGATGCTGCACGTCGACACCGCGTTGGGCGAGGCCGGGCTGCGCTCCCGGATGCTGTTGCAGGTGCACGACGAGTTGGTCTTCGAGGTCGCGCCGGGTGAGCGCGAGGTGTTGGAGGCGCTGGTCCGGCGGGAGATGGGCGAGGCGTACCCGCTGTCGGTGCCGCTGGAGGTGTCGGTCGGCGAAGGGCGGGACTGGAACAGCGCCGACCACTGATTTCTGTTGCTTGCGGTGGGGGTTCCGGGGCAGCCCGACCCACTCCGGGCGGTCAGGCTTGATCCCTGCCCGGGTCGGGCTGCCCCGGAACCCCGACGAGGTTGCTGTGGTCGGGCTGTTCGGCGTTGTTGATCAGAGTGGTGCCGTCCGGAGCGTGGGTCAGCGGCCGGGTCCTCGGCGCTCCTTCGGCGGTGTGCCGTGCCGATCGAGCGCCCGCCGGGACGGGCCGCCCGGTGGCGGAAGCGGACCCTTGAGAGGGTCGTGACCCCAGTTCATCAGCGACCAGCGCCACTTGGTGTCGCGGACGTTGCCGGAGGGGCGCTGGGCCATGTGCCGGCGGACGTAGCCGACCACCTTGCGCATGTGCTTGTAGTCCCCGTCCGACAGGTCGGCGCGCTTGCGGCGCAACAGGTCGATGATCTTTCGACCGGACTCGTGCCCGACCGACTCGCCGCCGCCGGAGCTGCCGCCCTTGTGCCAGCCGACCTGCTTCGACTCGTCGGTCTCCAGCCAGGACGACAGCTCGCCGGGCTTCATGTTCACCGCCTCGGTGAACTCCCGGTAGGTGTCCCGGCCGTCATGATCCGCGCTCATGACGCAGCACCTCCGGGCGGTGGGCCACGTCCCGGCCCGAGTCGTCGTTGCGGATGCGGTACTGCGGCTCGTCCTCGGTCGCGTTCACGGCGTGCCCGCGTACGTGCGTCCGATCAACCAGCTTCTCCTTGACCACGCCGTATGCCCGTCCGCTGTGACTGGCCCAGGAGACGTGGTCGCCTTCGCGGAACTCCCTCTGCTCGGCCATACGTTCCGGCTACCCGACCGCGCCGGGGCGAAACGGCCGGCCGGCCCGGCGGACTACGGCGTGATCTCGGCGATCGGCAGCCGCACCGTGAGTGCGACGCGGTCATGCCGCGGGCTTCTCGGTGACGAAGATGGCGGTGCCGGGGAAGAGCCGGCCGCGCAGCGGGCTCCACTGCCCCCAGATGCCCTCGTGCCCGGCCGGCCACTCCGGTTCCACCAGGTCCAGCAGCCGGAACCCGGCCCCGACCAGTTCCCGGATCCGGTCGCCGAGGGTCCGGTGCTGCTCGACGTAGGTGGCCACGCCGGCTTCGTCCTGCTCCACGTAGGGGGAGCGGTCGAAGTACGAGTGCACGGCGGTCAGCCCGCCCTCGCCCGGGTCGTCCAGGAAGATCCAACGCATCGGGTGGGTGACCGAGAAGACCCACCGGCCGCCGGGGCGCAGCACCCGGTGCACCTCGGCGAGCAGGGCCGCCGAGTCGTCCACGAACGGGATCGCGCCGAACGCGGTGCAGGCGAGGTCGAACGACCGGTCGGCGAACGGCAGGGCGAGCGCGTCGGCCTGCACCAGCGGTACGCGTACCCCGGTGCGGTCGGCGGCTTCCGCGGCGTGCCGCAACATGCCGGCGGACAGGTCGAAGGCGACCGGCCGGGCGCCCTGGGTGGCCAGCCAACGGGCGGCGGCCGCGGCGCCACAGCCCACCTCCAGCACCCGGCGCCCGGGCAGCTCGCCGAGCAGCCGGGCGTCGACCTCGCGCAGCCCCTCGGGGCACCAGACGAAGTCCACGTCTCCGAGGAAGGCGCCGTGCTCGGCCTGGTAGTCGTCGGCGTCGGTGTCCCACCAGCCGCGGTTGGCCCGCCGGGCCTCGGCGTCACCCACCCGGCGCCGGGTCACCCGGCTGTCGTCATCCACCCGCTCACGCTAGGCCCCGTCGCGACCGTCGGGGTGCGGTGGGCCGGCCGACCCGCCGGCACTTTCGCGTTGCCGGCCGGACACCCGCCGGGTGGTGCTGCTGGTGCCCGTGTGACGCAGGAGACAGCAGGGGCGGTATCCGGGCGATTGTTCGGCTTTCGCAGGTCATCGCAGGGCGAGAAGCCGGGAGGGCTTGCACGCTGTGGTAATGCGCACGGTAGGCTAGACGATGCGCTCGCGGATCGCGTTGCCTCGGCAGGGAGCAGGTGCGCGGTCGACGGAGCCACATCATGATCTCACTAGGCGATCGTTCGGTGTGCCCGGCGACGGATCCGCTGGCGCGAACAGGTCACCGCGACACCAGCCTGCTGTGACAACCCATCCGACCGGAGCAACCGCCCACATGACGAGCAGCATCGAGGCCCCCTCGAGCGCCACCCGGGTCACCCACGACGATCTCGGTTCCGAGGAGGCTTTCCTCGCCGCGATCGACGAGACCATCAAGTACTTCAACGACGGCGACATTGTCGAAGGCACCGTCGTCAAGGTCGATCGGGACGAGGTCCTGCTCGACATCGGCTACAAGACCGAGGGTGTCATCCCCTCTCGGGAGTTGTCGATCAAGCACGACGTGGACCCCGCCGAGGTTGTGACGGTTGGTGACCACATCGAGGCCCTGGTCCTCCAGAAGGAGGACAAGGAGGGTCGTCTGATCCTCTCCAAGAAGCGGGCGCAGTACGAGCGGGCCTGGGGCACGATCGAGAAGATCAAGGACGAGGACGGCGTCGTCCGCGGTTCGGTCATCGAGGTGGTCAAGGGTGGCCTCATCCTCGACATCGGGCTGCGCGGCTTCCTGCCGGCGTCCCTGGTCGAGATGCGGCGCGTGCGCGACCTGCAGCCGTACGTCGGGCGGGAGCTCGAGGCCAAGATCATCGAGCTGGACAAGAACCGCAACAACGTGGTTCTGTCCCGCCGGGCCTGGCTGGAGCAGACGCAGTCCGAGGTGCGCACCGAGTTCCTCAACAAGCTGCAGAAGGGCCAGGTCCGCAAGGGCGTCGTGTCCTCGATCGTCAACTTCGGCGCGTTCGTGGACCTTGGCGGCGTCGACGGTCTGGTGCACGTCTCCGAGCTGTCCTGGAAGCACATCGACCACCCGTCCGAGGTCGTCGAGGTGGGCCAGGAGGTCGAGGTCGAGGTCCTGGACGTCGACCTGGACCGCGAGCGGGTCTCGCTGTCGCTGAAGGCGACGCAGGAGGACCCGTGGCGGCAGTTCGCCCGCACCCACGCGATCCAGCAGATCGTGCCGGGTAAGGTCACCAAGCTCGTCCCGTTCGGTGCGTTCGTCCGGGTGGACGACGGCATCGAGGGCCTGGTCCACATCTCCGAGCTGGCCGAGCGCCACGTGGAGATCCCGGAGCAGGTCGTCCAGGTCGGTTCCGAGGTCATGGTCAAGGTCATCGACATCGACCTGGAGCGCCGCCGGATCTCGCTGTCGCTCAAGCAGGCCAACGAGGGCTTCGTCGAGGGCGAGGAGCACTTCGACCCGACCCTCTACGGCATGGCCGCGACGTACGACGCCGAGGGCAACTACATCTACCCGGAGGGCTTCGACCCGGAGACGGGCGAGTGGCTCGAGGGGTACGACAAGCAGCGCGAGACCTGGGAGAACCAGTACGCCGAGGCCCGTCTGCGCTGGGAGGCCCACACCAAGCAGGTGCAGACCTCCCGGGCCGCCGACGCCGAGGCGGCTGCCAACCCGACTCCGGCCGTCCCGGCCGCTGGCGGCACCACCTCCTCGACCAGCCCGGCCCCGAGCCGGCAGGCCGAGGAGCCGGCCGGCACCCTGGCCACCGACGAGGCGCTCGCCGCTCTGCGGGAGAAGCTCGCCGGCGGTAAGTGACCCGCTGAACGACGACGGGCCCCGTCCCCGCGATCTTCGGATCGTCGGGGGCGGGGCCCTCGCCGTACTCATCCAGGATCGAGCACGATCTCACCGCCACCACCAGCGCCCCACACCGGTTTGGCGGCCGGGTCCGTGATCCGGTTGACTGGTCCGGTGCTGAGGGTGGGATTGACCGGCGGGATCGGGTCCGGCAAGAGCGCTGTGGCCGCGCGGCTGGTCGAGCGGGGTGCCGTGCTCGTCGACGCCGACCGGGTGGCCCGGGAGGTCGTGGCGCCGGGCACCGAGGGCCTGGCCGAGATCGTCGCCGCCTTCTCCGAGCGGGTGCTGGACGCCGAGGGCGCGCTGGACCGCGCCGCACTGGGCGCGGTGGTGTTCGCCGACGAGACCGCCCGCCGTCGGTTGGAGGCGATCACCCATCCCCGGGTCCGGGCCCGCACCGCCGAACTGGTCGCCGCCGCGGCACCCGACGCGATCGTCGTCAACGACGTACCGCTGCTGGTGGAGGTCGGTCTCGCGCCCACGTACCACCTGGTGGTCGTGGTGCAGACGGCCGTACCGACCCGACTGGAGCGGCTGGCGCGCGACCGGGGGATGGACCGTGCGGAGGCCGAGCGGCGGATCGCCGCGCAGGCCGACGACGCCCGCCGCCGCGCGGTGGCGGACGTGGTGCTGACCAACGACGGAAGCCTCGCGGCGCTGCACGCAGAGGTGGACAGGCTCTGGCACAAGCGGCTGCTGCCCTACGAGCACAACCTGCGTGCGCGGCGGGTGGTCCCGCCGGGCCGGGTCGAGGTCGACCCGACCTGGCCCGAGCAGTACGCGCGGCTGGCCGCTCGGATCCGGCACGCGCTCGCCCCGGCCGACCTGCGGATCGACCACATCGGCGCGACCGCCGTGCCCGGCCTCGCCACCGAGGACGTGATGGACGTGCAGGTGGCCGTGCCCACTCTCGCCGACGCCGACGGGACGCTGGCCGACCGGTTGGCGAACGCCGGGTTCCCGCGGGTGCCGGGGCAGTGGTGGGACGATGCGCGCCCGGCCGGCAGCGGCCGGTGGGAGAAGCGGCTGCACGGCAGCGCCGACCCGGCCCGCCCGGTGCGCCTGCACGTGCGGGTGGCCGGATCGCCGGGCTGGCGGTACGCGCTGCTGACGCGCGACCACCTGCGCGCCGACCCGGGCCGGCGGGCCGGCTACCTGCTGCACCAGCGGGAGTTGGCCGACGCGGCACCGGTTGTCAGCGGCTCCGGTACGGCGCGCGACCCCTGGTTCGACGAGGAGTACCTGCGCGCCGAGCGGTGGGCCGCGCAGAACGGCTGGCGGCCGTAGGCGCCACGGTCGGTCAGGTGGTGGCCGCGGCGCGGGGCACCGGGGCCAGCCGGGGCACCGAGGCGGGGTTGAGGTCGAGCTGTGCCCACGCGCCGGGGGCGGTGTGCAGCTCCAGCCGGCGCAGCGACCCGTTCCGGTCGATCCAGTAGCGCAGGAGCGCGTCCGCGGTGCGCAGTTCGATGACGTCCACGGTCCGCCCGGCGGCGACGTCCTCGCGTATCCACACGGCCGCGCCGCGCTGCCCGGCCGACCCGGCGGCGGCCACCGCCGCGCCAACCAGCAGGCTGAGGTCGTCCGTACCGGACCGGGTGAACCGCCACGCCCCGGCGGGCGGCGGCAGCGGCGGCCGACCCGGCGCCTCGGCCGTGCCACCGCCACCGGCCGCGGCCGGTACGTCCGCCCGGGCCAGACCGGCGGTGTCCCGCCGGAGCAGGGTCCGGCGATCCGGTACGCCCAGATCGGCCACCGCCAGGTACGCGGTGCGCGCGGTCCAGCTCAACCACCCGGCGCCGCGCAGGTTGGTGTCCGTGCCCACCGGGGCGGTCAGTGTCAGCGCGGCCCCGCCCTGCGCGCGCAGCCGGGCCGGCAGGCGGCTGAGCCGGTCCCGCTCGGCGTCGGTCAGCGCACGGGGCAGCCCCGGCCGGCCACCGAGCGCGTCCACCGGCCGCAGCGTCGGCCGGTCCGCCCGGTTGAGGATCACGGTGACCGGGCCGACGCCGGGCAGTCGGGCGACCAGCTTGTGCAACCGGCTGTCCTGGTCGAGCCAGTAGCGGGGCTGCCCGTCCGCGTCGCCGCCCGCGCTCGGCGTGCCGGCCGCCGCGCTGCCCGGTGCCGGGTTGCCGCTGGCGCGCGCGCCGCCCGGCAGCGGCGCCTGCAGGACGTCCACCGGGCCGGCGGCGACGGTGTCCCGGGCCAGCCAGCGGGCGCCGCCGTCGCGGAGTGCCTGAGCCGGGTCCGGGCGGTCGGCGGCGAGGCCGAGGAGCAGGTCGAGCACCGGTGCCAGGCCCGCGCCGGGTGCCAGGTGGTGCAGCCGCCAGTGGTCCGCCGGCGGCACCAGTGGCGGCGCGGCGGGAGTGGGCACCGCCGACGGGTCCGGCCGGATCACCAGCACCGGACCGACGCTCTGCAACAGGCCCCGCTCGGCGCCCGCGCCCGGCCCACCCACGTCGAGGTAGAGCAGCGGCCGCGACCAGTCCACCCATCCCACGAGCTCGGTACGGGCGGCGCCGGTGCCGACCGTGACGCGGACCCCGGCGCGCAGGTCCCGCAGGTTGGTGACCCGCATCGCGGCCAGCCGCTCGCCCTCGGCCACGGTCAGCGGCCGGGCGGGCTCGGGCGGGTCGGGCGACCAGCTCAACAGCCCGATCACCAGCGCGGTCGCGGACGTGACCGCGGTCAGGCCGAGTAGCAGGAGCACCGTCCGGCGGCGGCGGCCGGCTCGGGTCGGGCCCGTGGTGTCGGCGGCCGGGTCGGCGGCGCGGCCGGGGCGGGACGTGCTGTCGGTGTCGCGCGTCGCAGAGGTGTCCACGGATGTGAAACGGGTCGGGCGGCGGCGGGGTGACGAGCAGGGGTGGGTGGCATCGCCGGAACGAGCAGGGGCGCTCGCGGCGGCCGGTCTGCGCCTCGAGCGCGACCACACGGGTGCGCACGCCGGACGCGCCGGGTGCTGCGACCGCAGTGCCGGGGGTGGCCGGCCGAGATGAGTGGCCTGGGCCACCGGCCCGGTCGGCCGCCGCGAGCGGCCTACAGCGAGAGCCTAGCGCCGGTGACATGCGCCACACAATGGGAATATTGAAGCTGATCACGTACCCGCCGTGACGGCGGTTCCTGTCGGACCTCCGGCGTACCGTTGAGGTCATGGCGCTCGACATTCCCCGGCTCGACAGCCGCTTCCAGGTCGTCAGTGACTTCCAGCCGGCCGGCGACCAGCCCGCCGCCATCGACGACCTTGAGCGTCGCGTCCGGCGTGGCGACCGCAACACGGTGCTGCTCGGCGCGACCGGCACCGGCAAGAGCGCCACCACCGCGTGGCTGATCGAGCGGCTGCAGCGCCCGACCCTGGTGCTCGCCCCGAACAAGACGCTCTGCGCGCAGCTGGCCAAGGAGTTCAGCGAGCTGCTGCCGCACAACGCGGTCGAATACTTCGTCTCGTACTACGACTACTACCAGCCCGAGGCGTACATCCCGCAGACCGACACCTACATCGAGAAGGACTCCTCGATCAACGAGGAGGTCGAGCGGCTGCGGCACTCGGCGACGATGTCGCTGCTGACCCGCCGGGACGTGATCGTGGTGGCGACCGTGTCGGCGATCTACGGCCTGGGCACCCCGGAGGAATACCTCGACCGGGCGGTCCGGGTCGAGGTGGGCCAGGAGCTCGACCGCGACAAGCTGCTGCGCCGGCTGGTCGACATCCAGTACACCCGCAACGACATGGCCTTCAACCGCGGCACCTTCCGGGTCCGCGGCGACACGCTGGAGATCATTCCGGCGTACGAGGAGCTGGCCGTCCGCGTCGAGATGTTCGGCGACGAGGTGGAGAAGCTCTACTACCTCAACCCGTTGACCGGTGACGTGGTCCGCGAGGTCGACCAGCTGGTGATCTTCCCGGCGACGCACTACGCGGCCGGCCCGGAGCGGATGGAGCGGGCCATCCGCGACATCGAGGTGGAGCTGGCCGAGCGGCTGGCCGAGCTGGAGCGGCAGGGCAAGCTGCTGGAGGCGCAGCGGCTGCGGATGCGCACCACCTACGACATCGAGATGATGCGGCAGGTGGGCTTCTGCTCCGGCATCGAGAACTACTCGATGCACATGGACGGGCGGCTGCCCGGCAGCCCGCCGCACTGCCTGCTCGACTACTTCCCGGACGACTTCCTCACAGTCGTCGACGAGTCCCACGTGACGATCCCGCAGATCGGCAGCATGTACGAGGGTGACGCCTCGCGTAAGCGGATGCTCATCGACCACGGTTTCCGGCTGCCCAGCGCGGCCGACAACCGACCGCTGCGTTTCGACGAGTTCCTGGAGCGGGTCGGCCAGACGGTCTACCTCTCGGCGACTCCGGGCCCGTGGGAGCTGGAGCGGGCCCAGGGCGAGTTCGTCGAGCAGGTCATC
Organism: Micromonospora coriariae; assembly: GCF_900091455.1. NCBI lineage: Bacteria > Bacillati > Actinomycetota > Actinomycetes > Micromonosporales > Micromonosporaceae > Micromonospora > Micromonospora coriariae. The sequence goes on from NZ_LT607412.1 coordinate 4,627,711, forward strand.
CGTCCCACCGGGCTGATCGACCCGGAGGTCGTGATCAAGCCGACCAAGGGCCAGATCGACGACCTGATGCACGAGATCAAGCTGCGCACCGAGCGGGACGAGCGGGTGCTGGTCACCACGCTGACCAAGAAGATGGCCGAGGACCTGTCGGACTACCTGCTGGAGAACGGCATCCGGGTGCGCTACCTGCACTCGGAGGTCGACACGCTGCGCCGGGTGGAGCTGCTGCGCGAGCTGCGCAAGGGCGAGTACGACGTGCTGGTCGGCATCAACCTGCTCCGCGAGGGTCTGGATCTGCCCGAGGTGTCGCTGGTGGCGATCCTCGACGCCGACAAGGAGGGCTTCCTGCGCAGCGGTCGGTCACTGATCCAGACCATCGGCCGGGCCGCCCGTAACGTCTCCGGCCAGGTGCACATGTACGCCGACAAGATCACCCCGTCGATGGCGGCCGCGATCGACGAGACCGACCGGCGCCGGGCCAAGCAGATCGCGCACAACGAGGCGCACGGGATCAGCCCGGAGCCGCTGCGCAAGAAGATCCACGACATCCTGGACGACATCTACCGCGAGGCGGAGGACACCGAGAACTCCCGGGTCGGGGGCGCGGTGCGCCAGCTCTCGCGGGGCAAGGCGCCGGTCAAGGAGACCCGCAGCCGGAGTCGGGCCGCCGCCACCACCCCCTCCCGGGAGGGGATGGCACGCGCCGACCTCGCCCAGCTCATCCAGGAGCTCAACGACCAGATGCTGGCCGCCGCGCGCGAGCTGCAGTTCGAGCTGGCGGCCCGGATCCGCGACGAGGTCGCCGACCTGAAGAAGGAGCTGCGCGGCATGGACGCCGCCGGCGTGAAGTGACGATCACGCCAGCGGGCCGAAACGGCAGGTGCGAGCCGGTCCGCCCGGTCCACGGGAGTGATCGGGCGGTTGCGGTGCGCGAGCGTGGTATTGCACTGGGTGATCGTCCTGCGTACTCTCCCTCGGTGGGGAGGCGGGGATGCCGGTGCCAACAAGTCCTGTCATTCGACGTGTGCGGCTCGGCGCCGAGCTGCGCCAGTTACGCCGCCGCGAGGCGCTGACCCTGGAGCAGGTCTGCGACCGGCTGGGCTGGGCGTCGACGTCCAAACTGTCCCGCATCGAGCTGGGCCAGAGCCGCCCGGACCTGGCCGACGTCCTGGATCTGCTCGACGTCTACCAGGTGCCGGCGCCCACCCGGGACGCGCTGATCGTGATCGCCCGGGACGCGGCCACCAGCCGCGGCTGGTGGAAGACGTTCGGCGAGATGAGCGAGCGGCAGCGCACGTACGCCGAGCTGGAGGCGGGTGCCGCCCACATCGTCGAATATCAGCCGGCGGTCGTGCCGGGGCTGCTCCAGACCCCGGCGTACGCCCGGTTGCGGGTCGCCGCCGGCGCCCTGCTCACGCCCGAGGTCGACGTGGAGGCCGAGGTGCGCGCCCGGGCGCTGCGACAGGAGGTGCTGCGCCGGGCAGACCCGCCGCGCTACACGGCGGTGCTGGCCGAGGCAGCCTGCGACCCGGGTGACCTGCCGGTCGCGGTCTGGCGTGAGCAGCTGCGGCACCTGGTCGCCGTGAGCGGGCTGGCCCACGTGACGGTGCGGCTGCTGCCCCGCGGGGTGGCCGGCGACGGGCTGCACCCGCTCACCCCGTACTCCTGGTATGCCTTTCCCGACCCTGCGGATCCGCGGACGGTGATGCTGGAGGCGTTGACCACCGACGTCCGGTTGACCACCGCGCTTGACGTGGACCGGTACGAGCGGATGACCGAGGCTCTGCTGGCCGCCGCGCTGTCGCCGGAGGAGACGGTCACCGCGCTGGCCCGCCGCGTCGGCGAATGAGGGCACGGCGCGACCACCGGACCCGGCGCCCCCGAGCCCGTCGGGGCCGGCGGCCGGCGCGTGCGGAGGGCACGATAACCGTTGGGTACGACAGCTCCACTCAGGCCGGTACGTCGATGAAGTGCTCGACCAGGGGCGGCCCGGCGAAGTACGGCCCGATCAGCTCGCGCCACCGCGTGAAGCGCTCGGTGGCCCGGAAGTTCTCCTCGTGCGCCTCGACCGAGTCCCACTCGACCAGCAGCACGAAGCGGGTCGGGGACTCGATCCCCCGGGTCATCCGCACCGAGCGGCAGCCAGGCGTCCCGGCGAGCACCGGGTGGCCCTGGGCGTACGCGGCGGCGAACGCGTCCTCGTTTCCGGGCAGTACGTCGATCAGCGCGACCTCAAGCACCATGGTGGAGAGCCTCCCACGAGGGGCCGGCCGGGCGGCGTGGAGGGTTCTGTTCCGGTGCCGACACAGACCCTAGGGTGGCACCGTGATGATCGCGACGGGGAACATCTGCGGGGCTGGATGACCGAGCGGTTCCGCGCCGAGCTGGCGGGGTGCGGGGTGCCGGTGGTGGAGCTGGCCGGACCGCACGCCGAGCGGCTGGTCCGTGCGGTGGCGGCCTGCGACGCGCTGCTCGCCGCCGGCTGGCCGCTCGGCGACCCGCTCGTCGCACCCGGCACGCACTAGCCTCCTAGGACGCCTGAGGGACGTGTCGGACGTTATTCCCGGTCGGCGGGTGGGCGGCGACACCGGTTGCCCGGGGTGCGATCACACGGCGTGGTGAGGAACAATGGTCGCGGAGGAGGGGAGTATTCCCTCGCGACGGAGTCGTCAGCACGGTCGATCGCCGGAACGTCGGCGGCCCCGACCCGGCCCCGTCGGTCGCCGTCCCGCTCGCGGGAGGTGGCGGAAGAGACCTCCGACAGTCACCAGAGTGAGCGTCAGCGGCACACCGGCCCCCGCGGGGGCGTACGGTGTGCCCGACGCCGCGTGTCTGCCGGAGGAATGAAAGTTGGACGTGTCCGGATTGGTGTGGGCGGCAACGCTCGTCGCACTGACTGCGGTTCTGCTCGTCGACCTGTTGATCATCGGTCGGCGGCCACACGAGCCCAGTGTGCGCGAGTCGAGCCTCTGGGTCGCCTTCTACGTCGGCCTGGCCCTGCTCTTCGGGGCCGGTGTCTGGTTCGCCTCCGGGGCGAGCGCCGCCGGGCAGTTCTACACCGGCTGGCTCACCGAATACAGCCTCTCGGTGGACAATCTCTTCGTCTTCGTGATCATCATGGCCCGCTTCGGGGTGCCCCGGCAGTACCAGCAGAAGGTGCTGCTGGTCGGCATCGTGCTGGCGCTGGTGATGCGCGGTGGGTTCATCGCCGCCGGCGCCGCGCTGATCTCGCAGTTCTCCTGGGTCTTCTACATCTTCGGCGCCTTCCTGATCTACACGGCGGTCAACCTGGCCCGGCAGGGCGAGCCGGACGAGGGCGAGTTCTCGGAGAACCTGCTGATCCGGTGGAGTCGTCGGGCACTGCCGATCTCCAAGAGCTACGACGACGCGAAGCTGACCACCCACGAGAACGGCCGGCGGCTCTTCACGCCGATGCTGATCGTGATGATCGCGATCGGCACCACCGACCTGATCTTCGCTCTGGACTCCATCCCGGCGATCTTCGGCATCACCCAGGAGCCCTACCTGGTCTTCACCGCGAACGTCTTCGCGCTGATGGGCCTGCGTCAGCTCTACTTCCTGCTCGGCGGCCTGCTCGACCGGCTGATCTACCTGAGCTATGGGCTGGCCGTGGTGCTCGGCTTCATCGGGGTCAAGCTGGTGCTCGAGGCGCTGGCCGACAACAACCTGCCGTTCATCAACGGCGGGGAGCACGTGGGGTGGGCGCCGCACATCCCGATCTGGCTCTCCCTGCTGGTCATCCTCGGCACCCTGCTGGTCGCCACGGTCGCCAGCCTGATGAAGTCCGCCCGGGACCGACGCCGCGAACTGGCCGAGGCTCGACGCTGACCCGCCGCCGGCCGGGTGCGGGTCAGCGCCCGGCCGGTCAGACCCGGTGCGCGCCGACCAGGGTGGCGGTGCGGTCGGCCGGCAGCGGCTCCTCCACCACTCGCCGCCGCCGGTAGCAGGCGTGCAGCATCCGCCGGTTCTCGTGGTCGCCGGGGACTGCGGTGACGATGCCGATGTGGTGGATCTTCCGGCCGGGGCGGGCGAAGAAGTAGAGGTCGCCGGGACGCTCCTCACCCAGCGGCAGTGGTGTGGTCGCCTCGGCCTGGTCGTCGGCGTCGCGGGGCAGCAGCACCCCGAAGCGGCGCCAGGCCAGGTGCACCAGCCCCGAGCAGTCGATGCCGTACGCGGAGAGCCCGCCCCAGACGTAGACGACGTGCAGCAGCCGCTGCGCTACCGCGAGCGCGTCGGCGGCGCTGGGTGGCGTGGCCGGCGCGGAGGTGAGCTGACCGTCGGGCAGCCAGAGCGGCGCGGCCTGGCCGGGGGCGTGCACCGGCTGCCAGCCGTCGGCCGCTGGGCCGGCCGGGACGAGACGGGTGCCGACGACCACGCCGGGCAGCACCACCGGCCCGTTCGGCGCGGCGCGCAGCCCGGTGACCGTGGCGTCCACGACCAGGGGGCGGCCGGTGACGGCCGGGTCGACGGGGGCCAGTTGGTCGGCGGGCAACCAGCCCGGGTAGCCGCGCGGGTCCAGCTTGGCGGCCGGTTGCTCGACGGCGACCACCCGCGCCCAGCCGTCCGGGCGCAGCTCGCTGATGAGCACCCGTTCGCCCAGCAGTAGCTGGCTCAGCACGCAGTCGCCGACCTGTTGGTCGTTGTCCAGGCCGGAGACCCAGGTCGAAATGTCGGCGCGTGCGGTCAGCGCCGGCTGATCCACCGGGCGGACCGCCTCGGGGGAGGTCCACAGCGTCGCCACCGCGACCCGGACGACGGCCTCGCGGCCCGGCTGCAGCTCCACGTCAACCCCCAGCTCGTGCCCGCTGTCCCTGGAACCCTATGAAAGAAACCAACGATCATCAACTGCGGGGCTGCATCTTTGCTTCAGCCAGGCCCGAGATGCCCAGGCCGGGAGCGTCCGGCAGCACCACCGTCGCCCCCTCGTAGCGGAGCCCGCCGTGCACCGGTGACCAGGCCAGCCACCAGGCGGCGTCCAGGTCGGCGACGGCTGTGGTGCCGTACGCGCCGACCAGGCTCGCCGCCGCCCCGATGCCGACCTGGGTCTCCATCATCGACCCGACCACCGTGCCGAGCCCGTGCGCGGCGGCCAGCTCCAGCAGGGTGCGCGCCGGTTGCAGTCCGCCGCACTTGGCCAGCTTGACGTTGACCAGGTCGGCGGCCCGTCGACGGATCACCTCCACCAGTTCACGGACCCCGAAGACCGCCTCGTCGGCCAGGATCGGCACGGACACCCGGTCGCTGACCCACGCCAACCCGTCCAGGTCCCAGCGGGCCACCGGCTGCTCCACCAGCTCCACGTCCAGCCCGGCGTCCTCGATGCCGCGGATGACCCGTACCGCCTCCCGGGGCGTCCAGCCCTGGTTGGCGTCGAGCCGGATCCGCACCCCGGCACCGACCGCCGAGCGGACCGCCCGGACCCGGTCCAGGTCGCCGGCGGCGTCGGTGCCGACCTTGAGCTTGAGCACGCCGAAGCCGTCGGCCCGCCGCTGCCGCGCGGCCGACGCCAGGTCCGCCGCGTCGCCCGCGGCCAGCGTGACGTCCGTGGGGACCCGCAGCGTGGTGCCGCCGAGCAATCGCACCAGGGGTACGCCCAACCGTCGGGCGGCCAGGTCGTGCAGGGCGACGTCCACCGCTGCCTTGGCCGCCTCGTTGCCGACCGCCGCGCGCTGCACCTCGGCGCAGCGGGCCACCAGGTCGTCCGGGTCGCGCCCGGTCAACAGGGGTCCGAGCAGCTCCCGTACGCACGCCTCGGCGCCACCGACCGACGCGCCGGTGACCTGCCAGACCTGCGGTGCCTCGCCGAAACCGGACCGGCCGTCGGCGTCGATGAGTTCGACGACCAGTGTGTCCACAGTGGTGGTACGGCGCAGCGCGGTGACGAACGGGGTGTGTAAGGGGGCGGAAACCCGGTGGGTGCGTACCGCCGAGATCGTCATGTCGGGCACCCTATACGTAGGCACGCGGTGGGAGGGGAGACCGGATGACCGGGCGGGACTGGGAGATGGTGGGCGCACCGAACGCGCGCGACCTGGGCGGCCTCGTCGGCGCGGACGGCCGGCGGGTACGCACCGGGCTGGTGATCCGGACCCCGGCGCTGGGCCGGCTCACCGACGAGGACCTGCCGGTGCTCGCGAAGCTCGGCCCGGCGTGCGTGGTCGACCTTCGTGACGGCTCGGAGATCGCGGTGGCCCCGACGGACCGGCTGGTCGGCGAGCCCCGGGTGGTGCACCTGCCGGTGCACGATCCGGAGCACCCGGTCTTCACGTACGTCTCGGCGGTGCTGCTCGGCCATGACCTCGACGCGTACGCCGAGCTGGCCCGGCAGGGCACGGCGGCGGCGATGGCCGCGATCTACCGGTGGTTCGTCACCGGCGAGTCGGCGCGGGTCGGCTTCGCCGAGGCGGTGCGGCTGGCCGCCCGGGCGGAGAACCTGCCGTTGGTCTACCACTGCTCGGCCGGCAAGGACCGCACCGGCTGGCTCACCGTCATCCTGCTGACGGCGCTCGGGGTGGACGAGGCGACGATCCGCGCCGAGTACCTGCGCAACAACGCGCTGACCGACAGCCTGCGCGCGGTGATCGTCGAGGCGATGCGGCGCCGCCAGCCCGAGCTGGACGTCGACGCGGTGCTGCCGGTGCTGGAGGTCCGCCCCGAGTACCTGGATGCCGGCTACGAGGAGGTCCACCGGGTACACGGCTCATTCGACGGCTACCTGCGCGACGGCCTAAACCTGCCCGACGAGGTCCTCAAGGCGCTGCGGGCCCAACTGCTGGAGTGAGCGTCGATCTAGGGCATATCGCTGTGATCGTAGATCAACTCACGGCGATTTGCCCTAGATCGACGTGGCGGTGGGTGTGGGGTCAGAGGTGGTGGCGGGCCGCCCAGATTTGCGCCGAGATGTGGGCGATCAGTCGGCAGGCGTCGTCCTCGACCTCGTCGCCGCTGGGGCCGCCGTCGGCCAGGTCGGTCGTCGTGCAGACGGCGATGACGTACGGCGGGGCGTCGTCGGGCAGGACCACCCCGGCGCCGTGCCGTACGCCGCGTACCCAACCGTTCTTGTGCGCGATCCGGGTGCCCTCGGGCAGGCCGGCGGCCAGGTCCTCGCGGTGCTCCTGGGCGAGCAGCACGTCCAGCATGGACGCGCAGCCGGCCGGCGAGGCGAGCCGGCCGGGGCTGGTCGCCCCGGTGGCGAGCGCGCCGAGCAGGGCGGCCAGGTCGTGGGCGGTGACCAGGTTGGTGATGCCGGCCTCGCGGGCGGCGAAGTCCTCGATGCCGCGGCCGGTGATGCTGTGCCGGGCTCCGGCCAGCGCCCACACCTCGGCCACCGCGGGCAGGCCGACGTGGCCGATGACCAGGTTGGTGGCCAGGTTGCTGGACCGCACGATCATCCGGTCGGCGAGCCAGCGCAGCGGCGCGGTGCCGCCCACCCGGTCCCAGACCGCGTCGTCGTTGTCGTAGTGCTGCGCGCAGGAGAAGCGGGGTGCGCCGGGCTGGGCCGAGTCGAACTCGTTGACCACCGGGACCGGGGCGTCCAGCTCCAGCGTGCCGGCCTCGGCGGCGCGGTGCAGCGCGGCGAGCACCGCCGCCTTCATGGTGCTGGCGGCGTAGTGGGTGGCGTCGGCATGGCGGGTCCAGGCCGGCGGCGCGTCGAGGCGGCCCACGTACGCCGAGACGGTGCCCGGCACCTTGTCCAGATGGGCGTCGAGATCATCCCAGGTCATGCCGGTGACCGTAGCGGATCACCGGCGGGTGGGCCGGGCAGGCCCGCGTACCCCGCCGGAAAGCGGACGGGCGCGCCGACCGCAAGCGGTCGACGCGCCCGGTGCCGGGTGCTGGTGAGGTCAGCCGGCGTGCTTGCGGCGGGCGGCGGCCCGGCCACGCAGCTGCTGATCGAGCACGACCTTGCGGATGCGCACCGCGGTCGGGGTGACCTCGACGCACTCGTCCTCGCGGCAGAACTCGAGCGCCTGCTCCAGCGACAGCTTGCGCGGCGGGATCAGCTTCTCGGTCTCGTCGGAGGTCGAGGCCCGCATGTTGGTGAGCTTCTTCTCCTTGGTGATGTTGACGTCCATGTCGTCGGAGCGGGAGTTCTCGCCGACGATCATGCCCTCGTACACCTCGGTGGTCGGCTCGACGAAGAGCTGGCCGCGCTCCTGCAGGTTGATCATCGCGAAGGCGGTGACCGCGCCGGCCCGGTCGGCGACCAGGGAGCCGTTGTTGCGGGTACGCAGCTCACCGAACCACGGCTCGTAGGACTCGAAGACGTGGTGCAGGATGCCGGTGCCCCGGGTGTCGGTCAGGAACTCGGTGCGGAAGCCGATCAGGCCGCGCGCCGGGACCAGCCACTCCATCCGGATCCAGCCGGTGCCGTGGTTGACCAGCTGCTCCATCCGGCCCTTGCGGGTGGCCAGCAGCTGGGTGATCGCGCCCAGGTACTCCTCGGGCGCGTCGATGGTCAGCCGCTCGACCGGCTCGCAGGTCTTGCCGTCGATCTCGCGGGTGACGACCTGCGGCTTGCCGACGGTCAGCTCGTAGCTCTCCCGGCGCATCTGCTCGACCAGGATGGCAAGCGCCAGCTCACCGCGGCCCTGCACCTCCCAGGCGTCCGGGCGCTCGGTGGGCAGCACCCGCAGCGACACGTTGCCGACCAGCTCCTTGTCGAGCCGGTCCTTGACCATCCGCGCGGTGACCTTGGAGCCCTTGACCCGGCCGACCAGCGGCGAGGTGTTGGTGCCGATGGTCATCGAGATGGCCGGCTCGTCGACGGTGATCAGCGGCAGCGGCACCGGGTTCTCCGCGTCGGCCAGCGTCTCACCGATCATGATCTCGGAGATGCCGGCGACCGCGATGATGTCGCCCGGGCCGGCCGACTCGGCCGGCTTGCGCTCCAGGCCCTCGGTCATCAGCATCTCGGAGATGCGGACCCGCTGGGTGCTGCCGTCGGTGCGGCACCAGGCCACCGTCTGGCCCTTGTTGATCGTGCCCTGCCGGACCCGGCACAGCGCCAGCCGGCCGAGGAACGGCGAGGCGTCGAGGTTGGTCACGTGCGCCTGCAGCGGCGCGCCCTCGTCGTACGCGGGCGGCGGGATGGTGTCCAGCAGGGTGCGGAACAGCGGCTCCAGGGAGCTGCTGTCGTCCGGCACGGAGCCGTCGGCGGGCTGGGTCAGCGAGGCGATGCCGTCGCGGGCGCAGGCGTAGACGATCGGGAAGTCGATCTGCTCCTCGTCGGCGTCCAGGTCGAGGAAGAGCTCGTAGGTGTCGTCCACGACCTCCTTGATCCGGGCGTCGGGGCGGTCCACCTTGTTGATCACCAGGATGATCGGCAGCCGCGCGCGCAGCGCCTTGCGCAGCACGAAGCGGGTCTGCGGCAGCGGGCCCTCGCTGGCGTCGACCAGCAGCACCACGCCGTCGACCATGGTCAGGCCGCGCTCCACCTCGCCACCGAAGTCGGCGTGGCCGGGGGTGTCGATGATGTTGATGGTGACCGGGTCGGAGCCATCCGCCGGCAGGTAGCGCACGCCGGTGTTCTTGGCCAGGATGGTGATGCCCTTCTCCCGTTCCAAGTCCCCCGAGTCCATCACCCGCTCGGTCGTCTCACCGCGGGCGCCGTACGCGCCGGCCTGCCGCAACATGGCGTCGACCAGGGTGGTCTTGCCGTGGTCGACGTGAGCGATGATGGCGACGTTGCGGAGGTCGGTGCGAAGCTGCATACCCTCTATCCTTCCGCCTGCGCTCGCGCAGGCCGCGTCGGGGTCACCCCCAGGTGCCCCTGATCTCTGGTGAAACTGCTGTCCGGGTCGTTCTCCCGGCTGGCATGCTGGCTCCCGTGTCCCGGGGGCCTGAGTGCATGACCTGCTGACCTTTGTGCAGGGTCTGCCCACGTTGTGGATCTACCTGGTCGCCGCGCTGATCGTGGCGGGCGAGACCGCGGTGATCTTCGGCCTGCTGGTGCCGGGTGAGGCTACCCTGCTGCTCGTCGGCTTCCTCACCTACAACGGTACCTTGCGGCTGGGCCCGGCGTTGCTGGCGATGATCGCCGCCGCGGTCCTCGGTGACGCGCTGGCGTTCCGCGCCGGCCGGCGGTACGGCTCGCGGCTGCGTGCCGGGCTGGGCCACCGGGTCGGGCCCGAGCGGTGGGGCCGGGCCGACGCCATGCTCGCCCGGCTGGGCGGGCGGGGTGTGTTCGCCGCGCGCTGGGTGGCCTTCGCCCGCACTCTGGTGCCCCGGCTGGCCGGCGCGGCCGGTATGCCGTACCGGCGGTTCGCGCCGTGGAACCTCGCCGGCGTGGCGACCTGGGTGGGGGGCTCGGTACTGCTCGGGCACGTCGCCGGTGAGTCGTACGACACGGTCTCCCGGTTCCTCGGCCGGGCCACCGGCGCGGTGCTGGTGCTGCTGGCCGGCCTGCTGGGGGTGGTGCTCGCCGGCCGGTGGCTGGGCCGTAACCCGGACCCGGTCCGGGCGCTGCTCTCCCGGGCCGGCGCGCTGCCGCCGGTGCGCTGGCTCAGCGCCCGTTACGGGGTGCTGTTCTTCCTGGTGGCCATGCGGATCGGCCCGGCCTGGACGCTGCTGCTCAACCTCGCCGCCGGGCTGCTGCTGCTCTTCGCCGCCGGGCTCGCCATCGCCGGCCTGCTCGCCGTGGTGGTCCGCAACAGCGGGCTGGCCGCGCTGGACGGGGCGATCGGGGGCTGGTTCGCCGCCCGGCGGACCCCGGACGCCGCCGACGCCACGCTGGCCCTGGTGTCGCTGGTGCGGGGGTGGGTGCTGATCGTCCTGGTGGCGCTGGTGGCGGCGGTGCTGGCGTGGCGGAACCGGCCCTGGCGGGCGGACCTGCTCAGCGTGGTCGGCACGGTGGGCGCGTTCGTGCCGCTGCTGGTGCTGGCCGTGGTGGCCGAGCTGACCGGGTCGCCGGGGGCGGGGCCGGGCGGCGGCGAGGGGGTCCCGTTTCCTACGCAGAACGCGGTGGTCGCGGCGAGCTTCTGCACCCTGGCCTGGCTGGTGTCCCGGGGTGCCCGCTGGCCGGTGGCGGTGGCCGCCTGGACGGCCGCCGCCGCCGGGGTGCTCGGCGTCGGCGCCGCCCGGCTCTACCTCGGGTTGGACACGGCGAGCGGGACCGCGGCCGCCGTGCTGCTCGGGGTGCTCTGGACGCTGGTGTTCATGGTCGCCTGGGCCACCCGGGACCGGGCGGTGGGGGAGCGGGAGCAGCCGCAGGACCCGGTCCGGCCGCGGTCGCAGGGGCCTCGCCGCCCGGTCGAACCTTGCTAGGGTGCTGCGGCGACGGTCACACGGGGGAGGAACGGCATGCGTGGACGGACCGGTCGGGTGGGTGCTGTGGTGCTCGCCGGGCTTCTGCTTGCGGGCGCGATGGCCGGCTGTGCCGACCGCGGTGAGAGCCCGCAGGGCCAGGCGGCGCCGGTCGCGGTCACCGATGAGCCGACGGAGGCCGCGGTCGACGAGGCCGCCGTGGAGCCGAGCCCGTCGGTGAGCGGGGTGGCGGCCATGGGTGCCGCGCCGAGTCGCAGCGCGACCCCGACCCCGAAGCCGACGAAGAAGCCGACCCGCCCGTCCGGCCCGGCGACGAAGCCGCGCCCGGTGGCGAAGCCGCCCACCGAGATCAAGGTCCCGCCGGCGCCCCCGAAGCCGGCACCGACCTCCTGTAAGCCCAGTTACAAGGGCACCCAGGCGACCCGGGCGGAGACCAAGGCGGCGCTGGCCGACGCGGCCGCCCGCGTCTACTGGCCGACCTCCGCACCGACCATCGAGATCCCGCTCAAGCTGCTCAAGGCCACCGCCTGGCAGGAGAGCGGCTGGCAGTCCAACATCTACGCCTGCGACGGCGGCGTCGGGCTGATGCAGGTGATGCCGGGCACCGCGACCTGGATGAACCAGCGGTTCGAGCAGAGCTACGAGATCGACGACTACCGGGACAACGCGTACCTGGGCGCCAATTACCTGGCCTGGCTGACCAAGTACATCGGTGACATGTACTTCGAGTCCGACTTCCGGCTCGACGCCAACCTGTGCACCTCCGAGCTGAACTCCTGTCTGCTCAACGCGGTGATCGCCGCGTACAACTTCGGGCACGGGGCGGTGGCGCAGGAGGGAAAGCCGCTGGCCATCCCCAACCCGTCCTACGTGCGCAACGTGCGCGCGCTGATGACCGAGTGCGTCTGCCTGGGTTACTGAGCGAGCCGATCGGTCAGTCGCGGGCGGCCACCGGCTCGGGCGGCACGGGGGTGTCCGCCGCGTTCTCGCCCGTGATTCGGCCGGGCCACCAGAAGCGGTCGCCGAGCACGAACGCCAGCGCCGGCACCAGGACGGTGCGGACCAGCAGGGTGTCCAGCAGGACGCCGATGCAGACGATGATGCCGATCTGGGTCAGCGTGATCAGGGGCAGCACCCCGAGCACGGCGAAGACCGCCGCGAGCAGCACGCCGGCGCTGGTGATCACGCCGCCGGTGACCCGCAGCGCGGAGAGCATCCCCTCCCGGGTGCCGGCGCTGCGGGCGTCCTCGCGGGCCCGGGTGACCAGGAAGATGTTGTAGTCCACACCGAGCGCCACCAGGAACACGAAGGCGAGCAGCAGCACACCGCTGTCCAGTGCGGGGAAGCCCAGCACGTGGTCGAAGAGCAGCCACGCCGCGCCGAGGCTGGCGAAGAACGACGCGATCACGGTGAGCACCAGCAGCACCGGCGCGACCAGACCCCGTAGCAGCAGGACGAGCACCGCGCCGACCAGCAGCAGGATGATCGGCAGGATCAGCCGCAGGTCCCGGTCGTTGGCGTCCTCCGAGTCGTAGGTGCCGGCCACCGTGCCGCCGACGATCGCCCCGGACGGCGCGTCGGCGCCGTCGACCGCGGGCGGAGCGGAGTCGGGGACCGCGGCGACCGCGTCGCGCAGCGCCTCGATCGTGCGGTCGGACGCGGTGGTCCCCGGTTCGGGCTCCAGCACCACGTCGACCTGTGCGATGCCCTGGCCCGCGTCCCCGGGGCGGGCCGAGGCGACCCCGGGAACGGCGGCGGCGACGTCGGTGACGGTCCGCACCGCCGCCGGGGTGGTGAGCACGGCGACCGGCTGCGTGGTGCCGGCGGGGAAGGCCCGGGCCAGGGTCTGCGCACCGGTCACCGCCTCGGGTTGGGCCCGGAACCGCTCGGTCTCGGACAGGCCGGTGCGGATCCCGAGCCCGCCCAGCGCGAGGGCGGCGAGCAGGAGCGTGGCCAGCACCGCGACCGGTACCGGACGGCGTTGCACGGCGGCGCCGAGCCGGCCCCAGAGCCGGCCCTCGCGGATCGCGCCGCCGACCCGGGGTACGAACGGCCAGAACAGGCCGCGCCCGAAGAGCACCAGCACGGCGGGGAGCACGAACAGCGCCGAGAGCACGGCGAAGACCACCCCGGTGGCGCAGGCCACGGCCAGCGCCCGGTTGGTTTCCTGCTCGCTGAGCAGCAGGGTGAGGACGCCGAGCACCACTGTCCCGCCGCTGGCCAGGATGGGCTCGGCCGTACGGCGCAGCGCGGCGCGCATCGCCGCGTACCGGTCCTCCTCGCGGCGCAGCTCCTCCCGGTAGCGGGCGATGAGCAGCAGGGCGTAGTCGGTGGCGGCGCCGAAGACCAGCACGCTGGCGATCCCGGTGACCTGGCCCGGCTGGAGGTGGATGCCGACGGCCGGCACGATCGTGTCCACCGCGCGCAGGGTGAGCTGCTCGGTCGCCGCGACGACGACCAGCGGCACGATCCACAGGAACGGGCTGCGGTAGGTGATCAGCAGCAGCACCGCGACCACGGCGGCGGTCACCGCGAGCAGGGTGACGTCAGCGCCCTCGAAGACCGAGGCGAGGTCGGCGGTGAAGGCGGGGGCGCCGGTGACCTCGACGGCGAGCTCGTCGGGCAGGTTGGCCAGCGCGGCGCGGAGCTGGGCGATCGTCTCGGTCACCTCGTCCTGTCCACCGACGGTGCTGAGCGGCACGGCGACCAGCGCGACCGTCCCGTCCGGGGACAGCTGCGGGGGGCTGACCCGCCCGCCCACAGCGAAGCGAACCAGGTCCGCGGAGCGGCCGGCGACGGCGGCCCGGTCGGCCTCGGTCAGCGCGCCGCCGTCACCGCGGCTGACCACCACGATGGCCGGCTGGACCCCGCTGGACGGCAGCTGGTCCTGCAACCGCTGCACCTGAGTCGACTGCCACCGTGCGGACAGGCCGGTGGCGGAGACCGGCGCCGGGTTGTCCGGCCGGGGCAGCCCGAAGACGGCCGCGCCGACGACGATCGCAGCGGCCACGGTGAGCCAGGCGGCCAACCGGCCGCGGGCGACTCTGGTGAAGGCAGACATCAGGGGAACCTCAGGGCCTCTCGATCGGAGAGTATCTTGATAGCCGAGATTATCGGCGGCTGTTCTATGCTGCAACCCGAGGGACCGACGACGGGAAGAAGCGGCGCGAGGTGGTGACTCACGGCATGTACCGGCGGCGCGACACGCGCCGGGAGCAGCTGGTCGCGGAGATCACCAACAACCTGCGGCGGTACGCGGTGGACGCCCAGCAGGTCGGCCACGCCTTCGCCAACCTGCACGGTCTCAACCCGACCGACCTGAACGCACTGCTCGCGGTGATGGACGCCGAGATCCTCGGGGACCCGATCACCCCCGGCCGCCTCGGTGAGCAACTCAACCTCTCCTCCGGCTCGGTCACCGCCCTGATCGACCGGCTGGAGCGAGCCGGCCACATTCGCCGGGACCGGGACACCGTCGACCGGCGCAAGGTGCTGCTGCACTACGCCGACCAGGGAGCCGCCCTGGCCATGGAGTTCTTCCAGCCGCTGGGCGCCCGCACCGACTCGGTGATGGCCGAGTTCGGCGAGGACGAGCTGGAGGTGGTGCACCGGTTCATGGCGCGGATGAGCGAATCGCTGCGCGCGCACCGCGACGCCGTGCGCGCCGCCCGGCCCGAGTCGACCCGCCGCCCGACGGGCTGACCCGTGCCGGACCGGCTCCTCGCCCGTCTCGCCGGTGCCGCGCTGCGGCTTCCCGCGACCCGCCCCGGCCCGGTGCGGGTCACCCGCGACATCCCGGTCCGGGTCCGCGACGGCGTGGTGCTGCGCACCGACCACTACGCCCCAGGCGTCCGGGACGCGCCCACCGTCCTGATCCGCACCCCGTACGGGCGGGGTGGACCGCTGCGGCTGCTCGGCCGGCTGCTCGCCGCCCGCGGGCGGCACGCCGTGATCCAGTCCTGCCGGGGCACCGGCGGCTCCGGGGGGACGTTCGCTCCGCTGGTGCACGAACGCGACGACGGCGTGGACACCCTGGACTGGCTGCGCCGCCAACCCTGGTGGTCCGGGGCGCTCGGCATGTTCGGGGTCAGCTACCAGGGCTTCGCGCAGTGGGCGCTGGCCGCCGACGCCGGCGACGATCTGCAAGCGATGGTCGCGGTGGTGACCGCCTCGGCCACCCGGGACTCGACGTACGCGGGGGAGTCGTTCGCCCTGGACACCGTGCTGACCTGGGCGGAGCTGCTGCACGCGCAGACCGTGCCGTGGCTGGCCCGGCAGCGGGAACTCAAGCGCGGGCAGCCCCGGCTGGCCGCCGCGCTGGAGCACCTGCCCCTGGTCGAGGCGGACCGGGTGGCCACCGGTGTGACAATCCCGTTCTTCCAGGAGTGGCTGCGCCACCACACCCCGGACGCCGAGTACTGGCGGACCCGGGTCTTCGCCGACCGGGTGGCCCGGCTGCGCGCGCCGGTGATCATGGTCAGTGGCTGGCACGACATCTTCCTGCCCGCCCAGCTCGACGACTACGCCACCCTGCGCGCCGGCGGCGCCCGTCCGCGCCTGGTGATCGGCCCCTGGACGCATGGCAGCCCCGGCCTGTTCGTGGCCGCCCTGCGGGAGGGGTTGGCCTGGCTCGACGAGCACCTGACCGGGGCGGCTCAGGCGGGCGAGCGGCCCCGCCGCGCCGGGCGGTCCGGCTCAGGCCCGGTGCGGCTGTACGTCGGCGGCGCCGGCGGCGGCTGGCGGGACCTGCCGGACTGGCCGCCGCCGGCCGTCGACACCGCCTGGCACCTGCATCCCGGTGGCGAGCTGGCGGTGCGCCCGCCGGTCCCCTCGCCGGCGGACGAGTTCCGGTACGACCCGGCCGACCCCACCCCTTCGCTCGGCGGGCCACTGCTGGTGGCGCAGCGGGCCGGCCCGGTGGACAACCGGAGCGTCGAGGCCCGCCCCGACGTGCTGACGTACACCAGCGCCGCGCTGACCCGGCCGATCGAGGTGATGGGCCCGGTGCGGGCCGAGATCCACGTCCGCGGTGAACTCGCGCACCTGGACGTCTTCGTCCGACTGTGCGATGTGGACCTTCGAGGTCGTTCGTGGAACGTGTGCGACGGTCTGGTCCGGGTCGCGCCCGGGCGCTTCCCGGCCGACCCGTCCGGGGTGCGCCGGGTCCCGGTGCCGCTCTGGCCGACGGCGTACCGGTTCGCCGCCGGGCACCGGCTGCGGGTGCAGGTCGCCGGTGGCGCCCATCCCCACTGGGCGCGCAACCCGGGCACCGGCGAACCCCTCGGTACGGCGGTGACTCTGCGTGCCGGATGGCGGCAGGTTCTGCACGAGCCCGCGTACCCCTCGGCACTGCGGTTACCGATCGTCCACTCTGGCGCCTAGCGATCTCCAAGGTGAACAGATCGCCTCTGAGCTGGGCATTAGCGGTTGACGCGGGCTATCGTTGGGTCAACGCCCGGCGCTGTGCACCAGTAGGCCGGGCTCGTCCGTAGTCCCGCACCGCGTACACGGTGTCACGTCGCGCCCGGCCCCCCGCCCATCGGAAAGGGGGACCCCATGACCCGGGCCCCGGCGAACCTGTTGGCCGTGCGCACCCTGCTGCTGGCCCACCTCGACAACGCCCCCGGGCCGGACGATCTGGAGCCGGCGGAGGTCGGCATCGTCGGCGATCCGGCGCACCGCGGCGGCTACCACTGCGGATCGGACCGGGTCGTCACCAACGACTACTCGGTGGTGGAGTCACCCCGGGACCGGGCCGGCCTGACCCTGGACGCGGCCGCGTTTGACGTCGGCGGCTTCGAGGTCCGCGTCGGTGGCCGGACGCACACCCTGCCCAGCTTCTCGCTCTGGTGCGTCGGGCAGTGCGTCGCGAACGCGGCCGACACCCGGGACATCCGCGAGATCATCTACAGCCCCGACGGAAACACGGTGCGGCGGTGGGACCGGCTCGGCAAGCGCAGCAGCGGCGACAGCTCGCACCGCTGGCACACCCACTTCAGCTTCTTCCGTGACGCCATCAAGGCGGGCCGCGACCAGCGGCCGATGTTCCGCCGCTATCTCAGCTCCATCGGACTCCTGGAGGAGAACGACATGACCGAAGCCGAAATCATCGCCGCGCTGCGGAAGGGCGTCACCAGCGACCCGGTCATCCGCGAGGTCCTACGGCGGGCGCCGTGGGAGTTCCTGCCCGCCGACCACGGCGGCAAGACGTCCGCGCACGCCATCGTGCTGAACGGACTACCCGCCCAACTGGAGGCGCTCGGCAACCGGGACTTCACCGACGAGCCGGCGATCATCCAGGGCGTGCTGGCCGGGCTGACCCCGGAGAAGATCGCTGCGGCCATCCCGCCCAGCATGGCCAAGCAGGTCGCCGACGAGTTGGCCCGCCGGCTGGTCGCCTGAGCCTGGGCGGACCACCCATTCCGCAACAGCGGTTACGCAATAGTTGTTGCGTAACCGCTGTTGCGGATGGCAGGCTGGGCGGCATGCAGAACCCCGACGTACGCCAGGTCACCGACTCACGGGTGCTGGCCGCCATGGCCCACCCGCTGCGCCGGCGGCTGATGGACGTGCTCAAGGTGCACGGCCCCTCGACGGTCGGCATGCTCGCCGAGCGCACCGACCAGGCGCCCGCGAACGTCAGCCACCACCTCAAGGTGCTCGCCGCCGGCGAACTGGTCGCCGAGGCCCCCGAGCTGGCCCGGGACCGGCGCGAGCGGTGGTGGCGGCTGACCACCCGGTCGGTGCGCTGGTCCACCACCGACTTCGCTGCCGACCCGGCCACCCGCGCCGTCGCCGACGCCGCCATGTCGCTCGACCTCGACCGGCACGTCGCCCTGGCCAGGGCATGGCATGCCGCGGACGACGCGGCCCAGGCCGCCTGGGACGACGCTCCCTTCTCGACCGACAAGTGGCTGCACCTCACCCCCGACGAGCTGACCGAGCTGAGCCGCGAGGTGATCGACCTGCTGACCCGCTGGGCCGACCGGGAGACGCCCGACGACGGGCGCGAGCGCCAGCCGGTCTTCGTGTTCGCCCACGGCGTCCCGGCCCGTCCGTGACCGCGGCCGTTCACACCGGTCCGAGCCCGGTCCAGCCGAGCGGCGGACTGCTGCGGCACCGCGACTTCCGGCTGCTCTGGGCCGGTCAGGCGGTCAGCAGCGTCGGCAGCAACGTCACCACTGTCGCGCTGCCGCTGGTCGCGGTGGCCGTGCTCGACGCCGGCACCTTCCAGGTGGCGGTGCTCACCGCCGCGGCCTGGCTGCCGTGGCTGCTGATCGGCCTGCCGGCCGGCGCGTGGGTCGACCGGCTGCCGCGCCGGCCGGTGATGGTCGCCTGCGACCTGCTCTGCGCGGTGGCCTTCCTCAGCGTTCCGCTGGCCGCCGCACTGGACCGGCTCACCGTCTGGCACCTGCTGCTGGTCGCGCTCGGCGCGGGCACCGCGCGGGTCTTCTTCGAGACCGCCGACCAGGTGTACCTGCCGGTGCTGCTCCGCGCCGAGCAGTTGCCCGAGGGCAACGCGAAGCTGCAGGCGACCCAGACCGTGAGCTACGTCGTCGGGCCCGGCCTCGCCGGTCTGATCGCCCAGCTCACCGGGGCGGTCGCCGCGCTGCTGCTGGACGCGGTCACGTTCCTGCTCTCCGCGGCCTGCCTGCTACGGATCCGCACCGCCGAACCACGTACCCCGCGGACCGACCGGTCCCCGTCGTTGCGCCGGGACATCGCCGAAGGGCTGCGCTTCGTCATCCGTGACCCGTACCTGCGGGTGCTCACGGTCTTCGGCGCCGCCAGCAACATCGGGCTGATCGGCTACCAGGCCGTCCTGGTGGTGTTCCTGGTTCGCGAGCTGCGGCTCGCGCCCGGCCTGGTGGGCGTCCTGGTCGCGGTGATGAGCGCCGGGGGGATCCTCGGCGCGCTGCTGGCCACGGCTCTGGCCCGGCGTTGCGGCACCGCGCGGGCACTGCTGCTCGGCGCGGCCCTCACCGGGCCGCCCGCGCTGCTCATCCCGCTGGCCGCGCCCGGTGCCGGGCTGGTCTGGCCGGCCCTTGGCGGGGTGCTGATCGGCCTCGGTGTGGCCATCGGCAACGTGGTCAAGGGCAGCTTCCGACAGACGTACACCCCGCACCACCTGCTCGGCCGGGTGACCGTGAGCATGCAGCTGCTCAACTACGGCACCATCCCGCTGGCGGCCGTGCTGGCCGGTGCCCTCGGCGCGCGCTACGGCGTCGGGACCGCGATCGGGGTGATGACCGCCTGGTTGGCGCTCACCCCGTTGATTCTGTTGATCGGGCCGCTCCGGCGGCGGCGGGACCTGCCCGCCGCCCCGGCGGCGTCTTGAGTGCGCTGCGACGGCGGCCGGAGACCGGCCGCCGTCACCGGCACGGAGCTACATCGGGCGGACGTTGTCCGCCTGCGGACCCTTCTGCCCCTGGGTCACCTCGAACTCGACCTTCTGGCCCTCGTTGAGCTCCCGGTAGCCGCTCGAGGCAATGGCGGAGTAGTGGACGAACACGTCCGGCCCTCCACCGTCCTGCTCGATGAAACCGAAGCCCTTTTCCGAGTTGAACCACTTAACCGTGCCGGTTGCCATGCATCTCTCCCTGTTCAAAGCGGCTGACCCTCGGCCTGTGGCCGATGATCGCCCGTACCTGTCCGACAGTAACGGTCGAAACGCGGATCCGCCGGCCGAAGTGCCGTAGGTCTTCGAGTGAAGTCGGGTGAACTCTGCGTGCCGGCACGCGAAACCCGCCCCGGCGGCCCTCCGCTGCGGCATGCTTGCGCCGATGAGGGGTGCCGCAGCCGCCGCGCTGTCCGAGTTGGAGCGCGAGATCGACGCGCCCGGCGCCGGCCTGGACCGGCTCCGGCTGGTGCCCACCCCGTTCGTGCCGGAGGTGCGGCTGCACCTGGCCGAGGACGCGATCGTCTGGTGGGCCCGGATGGAGGCGGCCGTCGGGCACGCCCTGCCGCCGCCGTACTGGGCCTCCGCCTGGGCCGGGGGCCAGGCCCTCGCCCGTCACCTGCTGGACCATCCGGAACTCGTCGCCGGCCAGCGGGTGCTCGACCTCGCCGCCGGGTCGGGGCTGGTGGCCATCGCCGCCGCGCTGGCCGGCGCGGCGACGGTGGTCGCCAACGACATCGACCCGTACGCCGTCGCCGCCGTCACAGTCAACGCGCGGGCCAACCGCGTCGCCGTCGACGCCACCGGCGACGACCTGCTCGACAGCGCCGACGCGAAGGCGGACCTGGTCCTCGCCGGCGACGTCTTCTACAGCCGCACGATGGCCGACCGGATGCTGCCGTTCCTCCAACGGGCCGCCGCCGGCGGCGCCGAGGTGCTGGTCGGCGATCCCGGCCGGGGCCACCTGCCGACAGACCGGTTGACGGTGCTGGCCGACTATCCGGTGCCCACCACCGAGCCCTCGGTCGACTCGTCGCTGCGCCGGGTGCAGGTGCTGCGACCCGCCTGAGGCCGGGGGCCGTCTCAGGGGCGACCCCGAGGTGGATACCAGGGGTCGCTGGGGGATGCGACCGGATGTCCACGGTGGTGCGGTGGCCATAGCGTACGGGGCATGACGCAATGGCTGGCTCAGGTCGGGGAACTACCCATCCTGCTGCTGATGGGCACGCTCGGGCTGGTCATGCTCTTCGACGCCGTACCGCTGCTGGGCGTCCTGGTTCCCGGTGACGTGGCGATCCTGGCCGCGGTCGGGGTGGGCCGCCCGGCCACCGGGCTCGCCACCTTCACCGCGGTGCTGGTCGGCTGCCTGGCCGGTTGGTCGTTGAGCTTCCTGGTCGGCCGCCGGTACGGGGAGCGGCTGCGACGCAGTCGGGTCGGCGACTGGATCGGCGAGGCGCGCTGGACGGCGGCGGAGGGTCTGCTGCGTCGCGGTGGGGGCCGGATGGTGGTGGTCGCGCCGTTCCTGCCGGTGTTCAACGCGCTGCTGCCGCTGGCCGCCGGCGGGCTGCGGATGTCGTACCGGCGGTTCCTCGGCTGCGCGGCGCTCGGCGCGACGGCCTGGGCCGGTCTCTACCTGGCGCTGGGCACCGCGTCCCGCTCGCTGGCCGGGCTGCTGCCGGGAGAGTCCAGCCCGCTGCTGGTCACCATGGGTGTCGGGCTGCTGCTGACCGCCGTGGTGCTGCTGGGCACCCGGCGCCGGCTGCGCGCGGTCACCGGGGCGCCGACGCCCTGACCGGGTCGGCCCGACGGCGGGTGCGGGGGTGCGCCCGCGCGGTCGGGTGGGTGGTGCGGGGCCGGCCGGGGGGCCGGCCCCGCCTGGCTCACCAGCCGCGGGCGCGCCACTGGGGCAGGGCCGGCCGTTCCGCGCCGAGCGTGCTGTCCTTGCCGTGACCGGGATAGAACCACGTCTCGTCCGGCAGCTGGTCGAACAGCTTGTGCTCGACGTCGTCGATCAGCGCCGCGAAGCGCTCCGGGTCCTGGTCCGTGTTACCAACCCCACCCGGGAAGAGGCTGTCCCCGGTGAAGAGGTGCGGAGTGCCGGCCGGGTCGCGGTAGAGCAGCGCGATCGAGCCCGGGGTGTGCCCCTTGATGTGGATGACCTCCAGCGCGCAGTCGCCGACCGGCACTGTGTCGCCGTCCGCGAGCCGCTCCGCCTCGATCGGCAGCCCGGCCGCGTCGTCGGCGTGCACCAGCGGACGGGCGCCGGTCTTGGCGACCACCTCCTCCAGCGCCACCCAGTGGTCCATGTGCTGGTGGGTGGTCACCACGGCGGTCAGCCCGCCGTCGCCGATCAGGTCCAGCAGGCGGGGCGCCTCGTTGGCGGCGTCGATCAGCACCTGCTCGCCGGTGGACGTGCAGCGCAGCAGGTAGGCGTTGTTGTCCATCGGACCCACCGACAGCTTGCTGATGGTGAGCCCGCTCAGGTCCCGCACCGCCGGCGCCTCGCCGGGGGTGACGTCTCCGCTGTAGGTCATGTTGTGTCTATATCCATTCCGGTGGAGTAGGCAGGAGGCCGTCGGGAGTGACGGCGAGCGCGCCGCCGCCGTCCCGGCCGATCAGCCAGGCGGCGAGGTCGGGGGCGGGACCGGCGACGACCGGTGCGCCCGCGCGCTCGCCGATCACCAGTTCGTGTCGGCTGCCGTCGAAGCGCAACACCATCGACGGCGGCGCCGGCCGGTCGCCGTGGTGCGCGGCCACGTCATGCAGCAGCCGGTGTGCGAACGCCTCCGACCAGTCCGCGGGCCGGTAGTCGGCGGCCAGGTCGAGGTGGTGCACCTCGATCTCGCGCAGCCGGCCCCAGACGAGCAGCGCCGCTGGCCACGGGCCCCGGCGGGTCTGCACAGTCGCCGCCCACGCCTCGACCGGCATGGCCGCGACCGCCTCGGTGAAGCGGTCCGCGGTACGCCGCAGGTCGTCCAGATGCTCGCCCGGTGGGCGGCCCGCGCCGGCTTCGATGTCCGTCGTGCGTGCCTCCGGCGAGGCGTACATCGGCAGCGGTTCGCCGGTGCGGGCCGCGGTGAGCAGGTTGACGAAGCCGTCGGCGTTGCGCGCCAGGTGCGCCAGCACGTGGCCGCGCGTCCAGCCCGGCAGTAGCGACGCGGCCGCCAGATCCGCGCCGTCGAAGGAGGCCGCGGTACGCAGGAGTCGACTGGTCGCGTCGTCCACCTCGCCCGTCAGCAGGAGCGGATCGGTGGTCACGCGTCGACCCTAGCGGTCCGCCGTCGCGGCGTCGCCGGGGAAATCGCTTTCGGCGCGTCGGCGCGCGCCCTACCGTCAGCGGCATACGCGGCACCGGGACGTCGGACGGAGGTGATGACCATGCCGGACGTGGCACGCGTGTTCCGCCATCACCAACTTCGACACCGATGAGGATGCCATGACGATCGATCTGACCGCCCTCGGCTGGGACGCCGAACGGGCGGCGTACGCCGGGCGACGCGGCGACCGGCACCCGGGCCGGGTGGCCCGGGTGGACCGGGGGGTCTGCACAGTGCTCACCGAGGCCGGCCCGGTGCGGGCCAGCCTGGGTGGGGCGGTGCTGGCCACCGCCGTTCGGGACCCCTCCGCGCTGCCCTGTGCGGGCGACTGGGTGCTGCTCGCGCACTGGCCGGACCGCCGCACCACCGTGGAGACGGTGCTGCCCCGGCGGGCCGCGCTGATCCGCCGTACCGCGGGCAAGGACGCCAGCGGCCAGGTGCTGGCCGCCAACCTCGACGCCGCGGCCGTGGTGGAGCCGGTGCACCCGGAGCCGGACGTCGGCCGGATCGAGCGGCTGCTCTCCCTGGCCCACGAGTCCGGTGCCCGGCCACTGGTCGTGCTGACCAAGGCCGACCTCGCGGCCGACCCGGACGCGCTGGCCCGCCAGCTGGCCGCGGTCGCCCCCGGTGTGCCGGTGCTGCCGGTCAGCGCCGAGGGTGGCCTCGGCCTGGAACCGCTGCGCGCCGAGGTGGCGCCGGGCCGCACCCTCGGCCTGCTCGGGCCGTCCGGCGCCGGCAAGTCGAGCCTGGTCAACGCGCTCGCCGGCGCGGTGCTGATGCCGACCCAGGCGATCCGGCGGGTCGACGGCAAGGGCCGGCACACCACCACCTGGCGGGCACTGGTGCCGATCCCCGGCGGCGGCGCGGTGATCGACACGCCCGGCGTGCGGGCGGTCGGCCTGCTGGACGGCGTGGCCGGTCTCGACCGGGCGTTCGCCGACATCGCCGGGCTGGCCGAGGGCTGCCGGTACGCCGACTGCGGGCACGACGGCGAGCCGGCCTGCGCGGTCCGCGACGCGCTGGTCACCGGGGAGCTCTCCACCCGCCGCTGGGAGAGCTGGCGACGGCTGCAGGGGGAGGTGGCCCAGGAGAGCCGGCGGCGGGAGGCGCGGCTGGCCGCGGAGCGGCGTGGCGGGTGGCGGTCCGCCCGGCGTCGGGCGACCCGGCCGCCGTTGCCCGGGGGTTGGTGACCGGCCGGCCGGCCGACCGGGCTGAGCTGGGGGAATGTGCGGGCGGGGGAAACTGTCATACCTCGGGGCTAGAGTTGCCGAGGCGAGTTTTCCGCGCCCGCACGACCGCTCAGACCCTGCCAGAGCGGGACACATCCTTCGCTTCGTCTTCACCCGGGAGTACACGCACCGTGGCCGACCGACTGATCATCCGTGGCGCGCGCGAGCACAACCTGCGTGACGTCAGTCTCGACCTGCCCCGGGACGCACTCATCGTGTTCACCGGGCTGTCCGGGTCGGGCAAGTCGAGCCTGGCCTTCGACACGATCTTCGCCGAGGGGCAGCGGCGCTACGTCGAGTCGCTCTCGTCGTACGCCCGGCAGTTCCTCGGCCAGATGGACAAGCCCGACGTCGACTTCATCGAGGGGCTGAGCCCCGCCGTCTCCATCGACCAGAAGTCGACCTCGCGCAACCCGCGCTCGACTGTCGGCACCATCACCGAGGTCTACGACTACCTGCGGCTGCTGTTCGCCCGCGTCGGCGAGCCGCACTGCCCGGTCTGCGGCGAGCGGATCTCCCGCCAGAGCCCGCAGCAGATCGTCGACCGGGTCCTCGCCATGGCCGAGGGCACCAAGTTCATGGTGCTCGCCCCGGTCATCCGTGGCCGCAAGGGCGAGTACGTCGACCTCTTCTCCGAGCTGCAGGCCAAGGGCTACGCCCGGGCCCGCGTCGACGGCGTGGTGCACCCGCTGACCGAGCCGCCGAAGCTCAAGAAGCAGGAGAAGCACACCATCGAGGTGGTGATCGACCGGCTCACCGTCAAGCCGAGCGCCAAGCAGCGGCTGACCGACTCGGTCGAGGCCGCCCTGGGCCTCTCCAGCGGCCTGGTGCTGCTCGACTTCGTCGACCTGCCGGAGGACGACCCGGACCGGGAGCGTCGCTACTCCGAGCACCTGGCCTGCCCCAACGACCACCCGCTCGCCATCGAGGACCTCGAGCCCCGGGTCTTCTCGTTCAACGCGCCGTACGGCGCCTGTCCGGAGTGCACCGGCCTGGGCACGAAGAAGGAGGTCGACCCGGAGCTGCTGGTGCCCGACCCGGAGCGCACCCTGCGTGAGGGCGCGATCCAGCCCTGGGCCACCGGCCACAACCTGGAATACTTCCTGCGCCTGCTGGAGGCGCTCGGCGAGGCCCAGCACTTCGACGTCGACACCCCGTGGCGGGCCCTGCCGGCGCGGGCGCAGAAGACGATCCTGCACGGCTCCGACGACCAGGTGCACGTGCGCTACCGCAACAAGTACGGCCGCGAGCGGTCCTACTACACCGGCTTCGAGGGCGTGGTGCAGTGGATCGAGCGCCGGCACTCCGACACCGAGTCCGAGTGGTCCCGCGACAAGTACGAGGGCTACATGCGCGACGTGCCGTGTGCGGCGTGCGGCGGTGCCCGGCTCAAGCCCGAGGTGCTCGCGGTCACCCTGGCCGGCAAGAGCATCGCCGAGGTCTGCAACCTGTCCGTGGGGGAGTGCGCGGACCTGCTCGCGGGCATCGAGCTCACCGACCGGCAGAAGATGATCGCCGAGCGGGTGCTCAAGGAGATCAATGCCCGGCTGCGGTTCCTGCTCGACGTCGGTCTGGACTACCTCTCCCTGGACCGGCCGGCCGGCACCCTCTCCGGCGGCGAGGCGCAGCGCATCCGGCTGGCGACCCAGATCGGCTCCGGGCTCGTGGGCGTGCTGTACGTGCTCGACGAGCCGTCGATCGGCCTGCACCAGCGCGACAACCACCGGCTGATCGAGACCCTGATCCGGCTGCGTGGCCTGGGCAACACGCTGATCGTGGTGGAGCACGACGAGGACACCATCCGCACCGCGGACTGGATCGTGGACATCGGGCCGGGCGCCGGTGAGCACGGCGGCAAGATCGTGCACAGCGGTTCGGTGCCGGCGCTGCTGGAGAACCCGGAGTCGGTCACCGGGGCGTACCTGTCCGGGCGCCGGTCGATCCCGACGCCGACGAAGCGCCGCCCGCAGGACCGGGACCGGGAGCTGGTGGTGCACGGCGCGCGCGAGCACAACCTGCGCAACCTGACCGTCTCCTTCCCGCTGGGCCAGCTGATCGCGGTCACCGGGGTCAGCGGCTCGGGCAAGTCGACACTGGTCAACGACATCCTGTACGCGGTGCTCGCCAACCAGATCAACGGCGCCCGGCTGGTGCCGGGCCGGCACACCCGGGTCGGCGGTCTGGAGCACGTGGACAAGGTCGTCGGCGTGGACCAGTCGCCGATCGGCCGGACGCCGCGCTCCAACCCGGCCACCTACACCGGGGTCTGGGACCACGTCCGCAAGCTGTTCGCCGAGACCACCGAAGCCAAGGTGCGCGGGTACGGTCCGGGCCGGTTCTCGTTCAACGTCAAGGGCGGGCGCTGCGAGGCGTGCTCCGGCGACGGCACCATCAAGATCGAGATGAACTTCCTGCCCGACGTGTACGTCCCGTGTGAGGTCTGCAAGGGCGCCCGGTACAACCGGGAGACCCTCGAGGTGCACTACAAGGGCAAGACCGTCTCGGACGTGCTGGAGATGCCGATCGAGGAGGCCGCGGAGTTCTTCTCCGCCATCCCGGCCATCCACCGTCACCTCAAGACGCTGGTCGACGTCGGCCTCGGCTACGTCCGCCTCGGCCAGCCGGCGCCGACCCTCTCCGGTGGTGAGGCGCAGCGGGTCAAGCTCGCCTCCGAGCTGCAGAAGCGCTCCACGGGGCGGACGGTCTACGTGCTCGACGAGCCGACCACCGGCCTGCACTTCGAGGACATCCGCAAGCTGCTGATGGTGCTGGAGGGGCTGGTCGACAAGGGCAACACCGTGATCACCATCGAGCACAACCTCGACGTGATCAAGACGGCCGACTGGCTGATCGACATGGGCCCGGAGGGCGGGCACCGGGGTGGCAGCGTGCTCGCCACCGGCACCCCGGAGGAGGTCGCCGAGGTGCCCGAGAGCCACACCGGCCAGTTCCTGCGCCAGGTGCTCAAGCTCGACGGCGAGGCCAAGGGCGCGGCGGCCGCCACCACCCGGGCCGCCAAGGCCAACGGCACCGCCAAGGCCAACGGCGCCGCCAAGACCCGGGCCCCGCGTAAGGCGACCGCCGCCGCGCGCTGAGCCGACCCGACGCCGGCGATGCCCATCGGGCATCGCCGGCGTTCCCATTTCCTGGGTCGAGGCCGTGCCACCGTGAACCATCCGGCACAGTTGCTCGTGTTGACCTGTGTGGCCGGGAGATCGGGACCGGCACAGCGGCCTAGAGAGAGGCGAGGCATGAGCGACGATCAGGCGCTGACCGGTCCGGGTACGCAGACCCGTCGGGCCCTGCTCACCGGTGTCGGGGCGGCGGGCGCGGCCGTCGTTCTGGCTGCCTGTGGCAGTGACGACACCGGCGACGGAGGCGCGGCCCCGACCAGCGGCGGTCCGGCGGTGCCCAGCACCGGTGACGCCGGCGGCGGCGATCGGCAGGGCGCCCAGTCGCTGGCCAGCACCGCCGACATCCCGGTGGGCGGCGGCAAGGTCCTCGCGGCCGAGGGTGTTGTGATCACCCAGCCGAGCCCGGGTCAGTTCAAGGGGTTCGACCCTATCTGTACGCACCAGCGTTGTCCCGTGTCGAACGTCGACGGCGGCACCATCAACTGCACATGCCATTTCAGCAAGTTTTCGATCGAGGACGGATCGGTCAAGGCTGGGCCGGCTACCGCGCCGCTGGCCTCGAAGCCCGTCAAGGTGGTCGGCGACCAGATTTCGTTCGCCTAGGCATCGGCGCTGAAATGACGTGTATTGCGTGGTTCGCCCGGGCGGTGTCGCTGTCGCCCCAATGGTCGGCGGGGACGATCTGGGGTGTCAGGGCCGGCGGCTAGTCTCGGAGTGTGGCTGACCCCTCGACCTACCGTCCCGCCCCCGGCACCATCCCGGAGTCCCCGGGGGTCTATCGCTTCCGCGACGGCACCGGTCGGGTGATCTACGTCGGCAAGGCGAGGAACCTGCGCAGCCGGCTCAACTCCTACTTCGGCGACATCTGGAACCTGCACGAGCGCACCCGACAGATGGTCACCACCGCCGAGTCGGTGGACTGGATCACCGTCGGCACCGAGGTCGAGGCGCTCCAGCAGGAGTTCACTGAGATCAAGCAGTACGACCCGCGGTTCAACGTCCGCTACCGCGACGACAAGTCGTACCCCTATCTGGCCGTCACCCTCGATGAGGAGTACCCGCGGCTCCAGGTGATGCGCGGCGCGAAGCGCAAGGGCGTGCGCTATTTCGGGCCGTATTCGCACGCCTGGGCGATCCGGGAGACCCTCGACCTGCTGCTGCGGGTGTTCCCGGCCCGGACGTGCTCCGCCGGGGTCTTCAAGCGGGCTGGCCAGGTCGGCCGGCCCTGTCTGCTCGGCTACATCGGCAAGTGCTCGGCGCCCTGCGTCGGCAGCGTCTCCGCCGACGAGCACCGGGCCATCGTCGACGGCTTCTGCGACTTCATGGCCGGGCGCACCGACTCCATGGTTCGGAAGATCGAACGCGAGATGACCGAGGCGAGCGAGCAGCTGGAGTTCGAGCGGGCCGCCCGGCTGCGCGACGACGTGGCCGCCCTGCGCCGGGCGATGGAGAAGCAGACCGTGGTGTTGGGCGACGGCACCGACGCCGACGTGGTCGCGTTCGCCGACGACCCGCTCGAGGCGGCCGTGCAGGTCTTCCATGTCCGCGACGGCCGGGTCCGCGGCCAGCGCGGCTGGGTGGTGGAGAAGACCGAGGAGCTGACCACCGGCGACCTGGTGCACCACTTCTGCACCCAGGTGTACGGCGGCGAGCATGGCGAGGCCGACGTGCCCCGCGAGCTGCTGGTGCCCGAGCTGCCCGCCGACGCCGATGCGCTGGCCGACTGGCTCTCCACCCACCGTGGCAGCCGCGTCTCGCTGCGGGTGCCGCAGCGTGGCGACAAGCGCTCGTTGATGGAGACGGTGGAGCGCAACGCGAAGGACGCGCTGGCCCGGCACAAGCTCAAGCGGTCCGGTGATCTGACCACCCGGGGTAAGGCCCTGGACGAGATCAGCGAGGCGCTGGGCATGCGCACCTCGCCGCTGCGCATCGAGTGCTTCGACATCTCCCAGATCCAGGGCACCGACGTGGTGGCCAGCATGGTGGTCTTCGAGGACGGGCTGCCCCGCAAGAGCGAGTACCGGCGGTTCATCGTCCGGGGCGCGACCGACGACCTCTCCGCGATGTCCGAGGTGCTGCGCCGCCGCTTTGCCCGCTACCTCGACGCGCGGGCGGAGACTGGCGAGGCGGGGGTCGAGCCGGCCGACGATCCGGCCGCACCGGGTGGCCTCGGTGACATCGACGAGCCGCAGGTCGGCATCCTGGTCGATCCGACCACCGGCCGGCCGCGCAAGTTCGCGTACCCGCCGCAGCTGGTGGTCGTCGACGGTGGCGCGCCGCAGGTCGCCGCCGCCGCCCAGGCCCTCGCCGAGCTCGGCATCGACGACGTGGCGCTGTGCGGGCTGGCCAAGCGGCTGGAGGAGGTCTGGCTCCCGGACGACGAGTTCCCGGTCATCCTGCCGCGCACCTCGGAAGGGCTCTACCTGCTGCAACGGATTCGCGACGAGGCGCACCGGTTCGCCATCACCTTCCACCGGCAGCGCCGTTCCAAGCGGATGACCGAGTCGGCGCTGGACAATGTGCCCGGCCTGGGCGAGGTGCGGCGCAAGGCGCTGCTGCGGCACTTCGGCTCGCTCAAGCGGCTCTCCGCCGCCACCGTCGAGGAGATCACCGAGGTGCCCGGGGTGGGCCGGCGCACCGCCGAGTCGATCCTGGCCGCCCTCAGCAAGGGCACCACGAGGGCCGACGAGGGCGCCGAGGCCACCCCCAGCTCGTGAGTCGGCCGGCCGCATCCCCGCGCTCCCTGTCGAGCTGCCCCAGATGTGGGCGCGCGTCCTCGCCCGTCCCCGGGGGCTGATATCGCGGTGTCCCGGCGCCGGGGATGCCCCGATCTCAGCGAAACCGAGTCGATCAGCCTGCGCTGACCCGGACGAGGCGTCGGAAGTGCCACAGACAGGTTTCAACGGCCCTGGCCGGCGCGCTCGCGGTGGGCGGGACGAGTGGCTCGACGGCGCACAGCGAGTTGTCGACGCGGGCGGCATCCGTGCCGGAGAGCGTGATACCTCAGAGTCATATTTATGGGTCTTGTGTCGAGTTAGTGGGTCGTTGGTGATCATCTTGCGGGTAGTTGGGGTCGGTGGCCGCCGAGGCTGAGCATGGCCAGGGCAATGAGGGCGTCGGGTGAGTGGAAGCCGAAGGCCATCCGGGTGATCAGGCGGATCTTGGCGTTGACGGACTCGATGCGGCCGTTGGACAGGCCGTGTTCGATGGACGCGACGATGGCGTCGCGGTGACGCGTCACGCGTCGTTGCAGGTCGACGAAGACGTCGATGCGGCTGCGTCGGGCCCATCCGATCCACCGGTCGAGGGCTTCGACCGCCGCTGTCGGGCTGGTCTTGGCCAGGGTGAACACCAGTCGTAGGCCTTCCTTCAACGCCCAGGCCCGGTGCAGGCGGGGATGGGTCTTGGCGATCCAGGCGAGTTTGGCGTGCTGGGCGTCGGTGAGGTTCTGCGGGTTCTTCCACAACGCCCAGCGGGTGTTCTTCAACTGCCGGGCCGCGCCGACAGCGACGCCGCGACGGCCTGCCCCACGCCCGGTGGCCTCGTTCCAGGCTTGGCGGCGAACCCGATCCACGGCGTCAGTGGCCCAGGCCACGACGTGGAACGCATCGGCGCAGCGCACCGCGTTCGGGCAGCGGCGACGCACGACCGTGGTGATCCAGTCCGCGCCGTCAGCCGACACGTGCGTGATCTTCGCGGCCCGATCAGAACCGAGCAGGTCGAAGAACTCCTGCAACGTGGCTGCGCTCTTGCCCGGCGCCGCCCACACCAGCCGACCCGTGTCGTGATCGACGACCACCGTCAGATACCGGTGGCCCTTCTTGTAGCTGACCTCATCGATGCCGATACGACGCAACCCGTCGTACCGGTCTTCAAGGCCACCGGTGTCAGCCCACACCCGGGCCACGATCGCCCCGACGGTGCGCCACCCGATCCGCATCACCTGCGACACCGCCGACTTCGCTGTGTGCACCGCCAGCCACGCCACCGTCGCGTCGAACGCCCGCGTATGCCCCGCCCCATGACGAGCCCAGGGCACCGCCGCGACCACCACCTGATGCACCGGACACGACACCCGCGGCGCGTCCGCCTCGACCACCGCCCGCACCACACCCAGATCCAACGTCCGCCACCGACGCCGCACCCCGGCGTCATAGCGCGCACACCGCCGCCCGCAATGCGGACACCGCCGCGACGCGCCCTTACGCACCCGCACCCGAGCCACCACCACCGACTCGACCGGATCGAACTCCACACCCTCCACCACCGCCTGCTCGACCCCGAGCAGCACAGCCCATACCCTGGCAGAACGCACGCCGTTCTCCCGCCCATCCAGTTCTGACCTTCGACAAGCCAGAACCTAGGCAGGACAACGGCGTGCGCCACAAACGACGCGCCCAACCACCCACAGACACGACACAAGACCCATATTTATGCCTCACAGGTATCGGGCTCGCATGCCTACTGGCCCCCGGCCCGCCCGCAACGCGGTCGCGACCTCGCGGCAGGTTGTGGCCACGCCGCACAGCACTGTCCGGGAAGTGCGCCCCCGTGGAGCCCGCCGGGTTGAAGCCTCGACGACCTGACTGTCCGGTTCGCGGTGGGCACGGCTGGGTGCCGGTGTCCGGTTTCGGGGTGGGCGTCCTGTGGTCGGGGCCACCCGTGGGCTGGAATCGGGGGCCGGGCGGGGTGGTTATACCTGGCAGATCACCGCGCCCCCGCCGGGCACTGGTGCGGCAGCCGCCGGGAACACCCGCCGGCCCGCCGCGGTTACATCCCCCGGACACCCGAGCAGGCCCCCCGGCCGCCGGGCAGATCCCCTTTTCGAACTTCCCGTGCGACACCCGCCCCCGCTTGGGGTGTCACGCGTATCCCCCATCGCAGAGGAGCACGCCATCATGCGTACCGATCTGATCCGCAAGACCGCCCTGACCGCTGCCGGCCTCGCGTTCACCGGCGGCGCCATCGCCGGCCCCGTCACCGCCGCCTACGCCGCGTCGGACGCCAAGCCGACCACCCAGACCCAGAGCGACCGTAAGCCCGCCGGTGAGCGTCAGCTCGGCGTGCGCTACGAGGCGCAGCCCAACTTCTACTACTGCGGCCCCGCCGCCACGCGTAACGCCCTGTCCGTGCAGGGCAAGGACATCAGCGTGGACGCCATGGCCAAGGAGATGGGCACCACCGAGGCCGGCACCAACTCCATCAACGACATCACCCCGGTGCTGAACAAGGAGACCGGCAAGAACAACGCCTACCACTCGGTCGAGATCAGCAGCCCCAACGCTGACGACAAGCAGACCGACACCCTGCGCGCCGACGTCGTGCGCACCGTCAACGACGGCCGGGCAGTGGTCGCGAACATCGCCGGCACCAGCGTCGACACCGACGGCGCGATGCACTCCTTCGAGGGCGGGCACTACATCAGCGTCGTGGGCTACCGCGACGGCGGCAACATCGTCAAGATCGCCGACTCCGCCGATGCCAACACCGCCTCCTACGAGGTCACCATCGAACACCTCGCCGACTGGATCGCCACCCGCGGCTACGCCACCAGCTGACCCAGACAGCACCGACAAGGGCCGGACCCCACCAGGGGCCCGGCCCTTTCGTCATGCCCAGTTCGGCGTCAGGCCGGGGCGGCGTCGGAGGCGAGGACCGCCAGGATCTGCTCGCCGTACTTGGCGAGCTTGTTCTCGCCGACCCCGCTGACCCGGGACAGCTCGGCCAGCGAGCCAGGGGCGTCGCTCGCGATCTGCCGCAGCGTGGCGTCGTGGAAGATCACGTACGCCGGGACGCCCTGCTCCTTGGCGGTGGCCGCCCGCCAGCCGCGCAGCCGCTCGAAGACCGCAGTGGCGGCCGGGCCCAGGTCCGCGACCACGGTGGCCGCACCGCGTGGCTTCGTCGACCGGCTCGACGCGGGCTTCTCCGGTTCGCGGCGCATCGTCACGGTGCGGCGACGCCCCAGCACCTCGGCGCTCGCCTCGGTCAGCGCCAACGTGCCGTAGTCGCCCTCCACGGCGAGCAGCCCTTCGGCGAGCAACTGTCGGACCACGCCCCGCCACTCGGCGTCGCTCAGCTCGGTGCCGATGCCGAAGACGGTGAGCGCGTCATGGCCGTACTGGCTGATCTTGTCGGTCTGCTTGCCGAGCAGGATGTCGATGCAGTGCCCGGCGCCGAACCGCTGGTTGCGTTCGCGGTCGAGACGGAAGACTGTGGAGAGCAACTTCTGTGCGGCGACAGTGCCGTCCCAGGACTCCGGCGGGTTGAGGCAGGTATCGCAGTTGCCGCAGGCGGCCGTTGCCGGCTCACCGAAGTATTCGAGCAGCTGGACGCGCCGGCAGCGCACCGTCTCGCAGAGTGCGAGCATCGCGTCCAGGTGTGCGGCCAGGTTGCGGCGGTGCGCGAGGTCGCCGTCGGACGTCTCGATCATCTTGCGCTGCTGGACCACGTCCTGGAGCCCGTACGCCAGCCAGGCCGTGGACGGCAGCCCGTCCCGGCCGGCGCGGCCGGTTTCCTGGTAGTAGCCCTCTACCGACTTGGGCAGGTCGAGGTGCGCGACGAACCGGACGTCGGGCTTGTCGATGCCCATGCCGAAGGCGATGGTGGCCACCATCACCAGACCGTCCTCGCGCAGGAAGCGCTGCTGGTTGGCGGCGCGGGTGGCCGCGTCCAGGCCGGCGTGGTAGGGCAGCGCGGCGATCCCGTTGGCGGTGAGGAACTCGGCCGTCTTGTCCACCGAGGCGCGGGACAGGCAGTAGACGATCCCGGCGTCGCCGGGGTGCTCATCGCGCAGCAGGGCCAGCAACTGCTTACGGGGCTCGCGCTTGGGCACGATCCGATACTGGATGTTGGGCCGGTCGAAGCTGGCCACGAAGTGCCGGGCGTCGTCGAGCTTGAGCCGGCCGGCGATCTCGGTGCGGGTGGCGCTGGTCGCGGTGGCGGTCAGCGCGATCCGGGGCACGTCCGGCCACCGTTCGTGCAGCATCGACAGCGCCAGGTAGTCGGGGCGGAAGTCGTGCCCCCACTGGGACACGCAGTGCGCCTCGTCGATCGCGAACAGCCCGATCCGGCCCCGGTCGAGCAGGGCGAGGGTGGACCGCACGCCGAGCGCCTCCGGGGCCAGGTAGAGCAGATCCAGCTCGCCGGCCAGGAAGGCCGCCTCGACCCGGCGCCGGGCCTCGAGACTCTGGGTCGAGTTGAGGAAGCCGGCCCGCACGCCGACCGCGGTGAGCGCGTCCACCTGGTCCTGCATCAGGGCGATCAGCGGGGACACGACGACCGCGACGCCCTCGCGGACCAGGGCCGGGATCTGGTAGCAGAGCGACTTGCCGCCGCCGGTGGGCATCAACACCAGCGCGTCACCGCCGGCCACCACGTGGTCGATCACCTCCTGCTGGAAACCGCGGAAGGCGTCGTAGCCGAACACCCGGCGCAGCACCGGCAGCGCGTCCTCGGTACGCAGGTCGGTGGGGGAAGCCATCCGCGGAGTCTACGAGCCCACCCCGACAGCGCCCGCCCGACGCACCCGGACAGGTGGACCGCCGGGCCGGGCCGACCGGTGACGGGTGCCCGACCACGGCCGGGCGGCGGGATAGAGTCGCTGATTGACCAATCGCGGCCGATGGCGGCCGCGGCGCCACGGCTGGGGGTACGGGTGAGCGAGGCGCGCACAGCCAGTGACCGGATCGACGTCCCGGAGGCCATCGACGGGCAGCCGACGGCCGAGTCGGAGACCACACTCGTGGTGGTCACCGGGCTCTCCGGCGGCGGCCGCAGCACGGTCGCCCGGGCGTTGGAGAACGTCGGGTACTACGTGGTGGACAACCTGCCGCAGGCGCTGATGCTCGACATGGCCGAACTGGCGTTCAAGGCCGGCGGCGCGGCACGGCGTACCGCGATGGTGCTGGACGTCCGTTCGCGCGCCTTCTCCACCGACCTGGTTGGGGCGATCCGGGAGCTCAAGGAGCGCGGCTTCTCACCCCGGGTGGTCTTCGTCGACGCCGACGACGAGGTCCTGATCCGGCGGTTCGAGAGCGTCCGGCGTTCGCACCCCTTGCAGGGCGACGGACGGCTGGCCGACGGCATCGCCGTGGAGCGTGGGCTGCTCGAGGAGGCTCGCGACCAGGCCGACGTGATCATCGACACCAGCCACCTGAACGTCAACCAGCTCCGCCGGCGCATCGAGGAACTGTTCGGCGGCGAGGACGCCCGCCGGCTGCGGGTCACCGTGCTGTCGTTCGGCTTCAAGTACGGGCTGCCGCCGGACGCCGACTTCGTGCTGGACGCCCGGTTCCTGCCCAACCCGTACTGGGTGCCGGAGCTGCGCGAGCACACCGGGCGGGAGGAGGCGGTCAGCGCGTACGTGCTGGGCCAGGAGGGCGCCGACGCCTTCGTCGCCTCGTACGCCGACCTGGTAAACGCCACCACCGCCGGCTTCGAGCGGGAGGGCAAGCGGTACCTGACCGTCGCGGTGGGCTGCACCGGCGGCAAGCACCGCAGCGTGGCCATCGCGGAGGAGCTGGCCGGACGGCTGCGCCAGTCCGGGTTGGCGGCCAACGCCCAGCACCGCGACCTGGGGCGGGAATGACGGCCCGCCGGGTGGTGGCGTTCGGCGGCGGGCACGGTCTCTCCGCCTCGCTGCGTGCGCTGCGCCACTGCGCTCCCGAACTTGATCTGGACATCACCGCGGTGGTCACGGTCGGCGACGACGGTGGCTCCAGCGGCCGGCTGCGCGCCGAGCGGGGTGGCCTGCCCCCCGGCGACCTGCGGCAGGCGCTTGTCGCGCTGGCCGGCGACCATCCCGCCACGCGCCGCAGCGCCGGGCTGTTCCAGCACCGCTTCGCCGCCGCGCCGGCGGACGCACCGGGGTTCGCGGCCCCGGCGGCGGGTGACCCCGACGGTGGCGCCGGCCGGGCGGCGGCCCGGGCCGACGGGCTGGCGGGGCACGCGGTCGGCAACCTGGTGCTCTGCGGCCTGATGGAGCTGCTCGGTGACCCGGTGGCCGCGCTGGAGCACGCCGGTGCCATGCTCGGGGCGGTCGGCCGGGTGCTGCCCATGTCCCGCGAACCGGTGGGCATCGAGGCCCAGGTGCGGGGCGCCGACCCGGCCGTGCCGGACGAGGTGCGCACCGTACGCGGCCAGCACCAGGTGGCGGTCACCACCGGGCGGGTCGAGTCGCTGCGGCTCAGCCCGACCGCCCCGGCGGCCTGCGCCGAGGCGCTGGCCGCGATCGGCGCGGCGGACTGGCTGATCTTCGGGCCGGGCAGCTGGTACACCAGTGTGCTGCCGCACCTGCTGGTGCCGCAGCTGGCCGACGCGATCGTGTCCAGCCCGGCCCGGCGACTGGTCACCCTGAACCTCGCCGCGGAGAAGGAGACCCTCGGGCTCTCCGTCGCCGATCACCTCGCGGCGCTGCACTGGTACCTTCCCGAGCTCAAGGTGGATCTTGTGCTGGCCGACGCCAAGGCGGTGGGTGACCCCGAACCGGTCGAACGTGCGGCAGAATCGCTGGGTGCCCGCCTGGTCCTCGCCCCCGTCGCCGTTGTCGACGGGACTCCCCGCCATGATCCGGCTGCCCTGGGCGCCGCGCTGGTGCCTGTCCTGGGCGCCGATCGTTAGACACGTACGTAATCTCCGGCGACACGCCGGAACAGGTCCGTGAGGGGACGCACAATGGCGATGACGGCCGCGGTCAAGGACGAGCTGAGTCGGGTCGACGTGCCCAAGCCCTGCTGCCGGCGGGCGGAGATGGCCGCGCTGCTGCGCTTCGCGGGCGGGTTGCACATCGTCTCCGGCCGCGTGGTGGTGGAGGCTGAACTGGACACCGGGGCGGTTGCCCGGCGGTTGCGCCGGGAGATCGCCGAGGTCTACGGCTACCCCAGCGAGATCCACGTGCTGGCCTCCGGTGGGCTGCGCAAGGGCAGCCACTTCATCGTGCGGGTGGTCAAGGACGGCGAGGCCCTGGCCCGGCAGACGGGCCTGCTGGACGTACGCGGCCGGCCGGTGCGTGGGCTGCCCCCGCACGTGGTGGCGGCGAACGTCTGCTGCGCGGTCTCCGCATGGCGGGGTGCGTTCATGGCGCACGGCTCGCTCACCGAGCCCGGCCGGTCCAGCGCGCTGGAGATCACCTGTCCGGGGCCGGAGTCGGCGCTGGCGCTGGTCGGCGCGGCCCGCCGGATCGGGATCACCGCCAAGAACCGCGAGGTGCGCGGGGTGGACCGGGTGGTGGTCAAGGACGGTGACGCCATCGCGGCGCTGCTCACCCGGATCGGCGCGCACTCCAGCGTGCTGGCCTGGGAGGAGCGCCGGGTCCGCCGTGAGGTACGGGCCACCGCCAACCGGCTGGCCAACTTCGACGACGCCAACCTGCGCCGCTCGGCGCGCGCCGCTGTGGCCGCCGCCGCCCGGGTGACCCGGGCGCTGGAGATCCTCGCCGACGAGGCGCCCAACCACCTGACCGACGCTGGTCGGCTGCGCCTGGAGCACCGGCAGGCGTCGCTGGAGGAGCTGGGCGCGCTGGCCGAGCCGCCGTTGACCAAGGACGCCATCGCCGGGCGGATCCGCCGGCTGCTGGCGCTGGCCGACAAGCGGGCCCGGGACCTCGGCATCCCGGATACCGAAGCAGCCGTCACGCCCGACATGCTCGTGGTCTGATAGGACGGTGGGGCCGCACGGTGCGCCCGGGAACACCACCCGGCGCAGCGTGGCCGCGCACGCTCGGATATGGTCGCTGCGTACGGCAAGGGGGCCGACACAGGCACTCCTCGTCGTGCCCACCGCCTCGGGCGGTCAGGTCCTCAGACCGCGGCGGGGTGCCGAGATGAACCGTCAACGGCCGGCTCCAACGGTCGGCGCACACCACTCCGCCGGCCCGTTGTCTGAAGCCGGCGGACCAGAACGCGAGGAGATGGGACCTGTGACCATCCGGGTTGGCATCAACGGCTTCGGCCGGATCGGCCGTAACTTCTTCCGGGCAGTGCTGGCGTCCGACGCCGACATCGAGGTCGTGGCGGTGAACGACCTGACCGACAACGCCACGCTCGCCCACCTGCTCAAGTACGACAGCATCCTGGGCCGCCTGCCCTACGAGGTCAAGGCGACCGCCGACGAGATCACCGTCGGTGGCAAGACCATCAAGGCGTACGCCGAGAAGGACCCGGCATCGCTGCCGTGGGGCGAGGTCGGCGCCGACGTCGTCATCGAGTCGACCGGCTTCTTCACCGACGCCACCAAGGCCAAGGCGCACATCGCCGGCGGGGCCAAGAAGGTCATCATCTCCGCCCCGGCGAAGAACGAGGACGTCACGGTCGTCATGGGTGTCAACCACGACACCTACGACCCGGCGAAGCACACCATCATCTCCAACGCTTCGTGCACCACCAACTGCCTCGCGCCGATGGCGAAGGTCCTGCACGACACGTTCGGCATCCAGCACGGTCTGATGACGACGATCCACGCGTACACCCAGGACCAGAACCTCCAGGACGCCCCGCACAAGGACCTGCGCCGGGCGCGGGCCGCCGCGCTGAACATCGTGCCGACCTCCACCGGCGCCGCCAAGGCGATCGGCCTGGTGCTGCCGGAGCTCAAGGGCAAGCTCGACGGGTACGCCCTGCGGGTGCCGATCCCGACCGGCTCGGTCACCGACCTCACCGTCAACGTGGGTCGCGAGACCACCGTGGACGAGGTCAACGCCGCGCTGAAGGCCGCCGCGGACGGCCCGCTCAAGGGCATCCTGGTCTACAACGAGGACCCGATCGTCTCCACCGACATCGTCACCGACCCGGCGTCGTGCATCTTCGACGCGCCGCTGACCAAGGTGGTCGGCAACCAGGTCAAGGTCGTCGGCTGGTACGACAACGAGTGGGGTTACTCCAACCGCCTGGTCGACCTGGTCAAGCTGGTGGGTTCGTCGCTGTGAGCATCCGTACCCTCGACGACCTGCTCGCCGAGGGGGTGTCGGGTCGGCGCGTGCTGGTGCGCGCCGACCTGAACGTCCCGCTCGACAAGCAGACCGGTGCCATCACCGACGATGGGCGCATCCGCGCCGTGCTGCCGACCCTCGGCGCGCTGGTCGAGGCCGGTGCCAAGGTGGTCGTCTGCTCGCACCTGGGTCGCCCGAAGGGCACGCCGGACCAGCAGTTCAGCCTCCGTCCGGTCGCCGGGCGGCTCGGTGAGCTGCTCGGCGCGCCGGTGCACTTCGCCACCGACACGGTCGGTGACTCCGCCCGCTCCACCGTCGCGGGCCTGGCCGACGGCCAGGTCGCCCTACTGGAGAACCTGCGTTTCAACGCCGGTGAGACCAGCAAGGACGACGCCGAGCGGGGCGCCTTCGCCGACCAGCTCGCCGCGTTCGGCGACGCGTACGTCGACGACGCGTTCGGTGCCGTGCACCGCAAGCACGCCAGCGTGTACGACGTGCCGGCGCGGCTTCCGCACGTGGCCGGCCGACTGGTGCTGCGTGAGGTCGAGGTGCTCTCCACGCTCACCAGTGACCCCGCGCGGCCGTACGTGGTGGTGCTCGGCGGGTCCAAGGTCTCCGACAAGCTGGCGGTGATCGAGGCCCTGCTGCCCACTGTCGACCGGCTGCTCATCGGTGGCGGAATGTGCTTCACCTTCCTCAAGGCCCAGGGCCTGGAGGTGGGCACCTCGCTGCTGGAGAAGGACATGGTCGAGACCTGCGGCAACCTGCTGGAGCGGGCCGCCGGCAAGA
The DNA here is from genome assembly GCF_900091455.1 of Micromonospora coriariae. Lineage (NCBI taxonomy): Bacteria > Bacillati > Actinomycetota > Actinomycetes > Micromonosporales > Micromonosporaceae > Micromonospora > Micromonospora coriariae. The sequence goes on from NZ_LT607412.1 coordinate 4,667,787, forward strand.
TCATGCTCCCGGTCGACGTGGTGGTCGCGGACGCCTTCGCCCCGGACGCCGCGCACGACACGGTCCGCGTCGACGGCATCCCGAGCCACCGGCTCGGTCTGGACATCGGCCCGGAGACGGTGGCCGGCTTCGCCGCCGCGCTGTCCCAGGCGAAGACGGTCTTCTGGAACGGCCCGATGGGCGTGTTCGAGATGCCGGCGTTCGCGGCGGGCACCCGGGGGATCGCCGAGGCGATCACCAAGGCCGACGCGTTCAGCGTCGTCGGTGGCGGCGACTCCGCGGCCGCGGTCCGTGCGCTGGGCCTCGACGAGACGTCCTTCGGGCACATCTCCACCGGCGGCGGCGCCTCCCTGGAATACCTCGAGGGCAAGACCCTCCCCGGCATCGCGGCCCTGGAGAACTGAATGGCGAGCACCACCCGCCGGCCACTGATGGCCGGCAACTGGAAGATGAACCTCAACCACCTCGAGGCCAACCTGCTGGTGCAGAAGCTGGCCGCGAGCCTCACCGAGAAGCAGCTCACCGAGGTGGAGACGGTCGTCCTGCCGCCCTTCACCGACCTGCGCACCGTGCAGACGGCGGTGGACGGGGACAAGCTGCTCATCGGGTACGGCGCGCAGGACCTCTCGCCGCACGCCTCGGGCGCGTACACCGGGGATATCTCGGGCCCGATGCTGGCCAAGCTCGGGTGCTCGTACGTCGTCGTCGGGCACTCCGAGCGGCGGGCCTACCACCACGAGAACGACGCGCTGGTCAACGCCAAGGTGAAGGCGGCGCTGACGCACGGCCTGACCCCGATCCTGTGCGTGGGGGAGGGGCTGGACGTCCGCGAGCAGGGCGGCCACGTGGCGCACTGCTCCGATCAGCTCGACGGTGGCCTCGCCGGGCTCACCGCCGAGCAGGTGCGGCAGGTGGTGATCGCGTACGAGCCGGTCTGGGCGATCGGTACCGGCAAGACCGCGACGCCGGACGACGCACAGGAGGTCTGCGGTGCGGTCCGTCAGCGGCTGGCGGTGCGCTTCGACCAGGACACCGCGGACCAGGTCCGGGTCCTCTACGGCGGCTCGGTCAAGGCGTCCAACATCGCCACGATCATGGCGATGGCGGACGTGGACGGGGGCCTGGTGGGTGGCGCCAGCCTGGACGCGGAGGAATTCGCGCAGATCTGCCGGTTCCCGGAGCACATCGCCCGCTGATCGCTCGGTATCCTTGACCCCGCCCGTCCGCCGGTCGGTGCCGCCGTGCCCGATCAGACCGGGCGAGGATCGCTACGAGAGGACTGACCCCAGCCATGCCGATCTGGTTCGCATACACGTTGATCGTGTTGCTGATCATCACGAGCGTCCTGCTCACCTTGCTCATCCTGCTGCACCGCGGCAAGGGCGGCGGTCTGTCGAGCATGTTCGGCGGTGGCGTCAGCTCCAGCCTCGCCGGCTCCTCCGTGGCGGAGAAGAATCTGGACCGCTACACCGTTCTGGTGAGTGTCGTCTGGTTCGCCGCCATCATCGGGCTGGGGCTCTGGCTCCGGCTCCAGATGAACAGCGGCGCCTGAGCAGGCCCGTAAAGTCGTACAATCTGCGCGCGGTCCGTCACCAGACGGGCCGCGCGCAGGCTTTTCTCCGCTGCACCGCGTCGCCCGCCGCCCACCCCTGAAGACGGCGGGTCCCTCCGACGACAGGAGCGAGCAGCCGTGCCGAGTGGCAATGTCATCCGCGGCGCCCGGATCGGGTCCGCACCGGTCCGTCCGGACGAGCGACACCCTCCCGCCCCCCGACAGGACGTCACCTACTGGTGCCGCAACGACCACCGGACCAGCATCCGGATCGCCGCGGACGCCGTGGCGCCGCCGCTGTGGGACTGTCCCCGCTGCGGCCTGCCCGCGGGGCAGGACGCGCAGAACCCGCCCGGGCGGGCCCGCGCCGAGCCGTACAAGAGCCACCTGGCGTACGTGAAGGAGCGGCGTACCGCCGAGGAGGGCGAGGCGCTGCTGGCCGAGGCGCTCGACGCGCTGCGCCGCCGCCGGGGCGAATGAAAGGAAGGGCCCCTTATTAACGCGTACGCGTTAATAAGGGGCCCTTCCTTCCGCGCGGGGCGCGCGGCGCGCTCAGCGCAGGCTGCGCAGCCGGGCCGGTACGTCGGCTGCCGCCGCCCGGTCCAGCAGCCAGCGGGTACGGCCCACGCCGTGCACCCCGGCGGCCGGCAACTGCACCGGCCCGGCCCCGGCCAGCGCCATACCCACAGCCCGCGCCTTGTCCGCGCCGCCGGCCACCAGCCAGACCTCCTCGGCGGTGTTGATCGCCGGCAGGGTGAGCGTGGTCCGCACCGGCGGCGGCTTCGGGCTGCCCCGCACCGCGCTGCACGGCCGGCTCTCGTAGTGCACCGGGTGCTCGGGGAAGATCGAGGCGACGTGCCCGTCCTCCCCGACGCCCAGCATCAGCACGTCGAAGTGCGGCAGCACGGCGTGCCCGGGGCGGGCGGCGCGCGCCAGCTCCTCGGCGTACGCGGCGGCGGCCGCCTCGGGGTCGTTGCCGGCCGGGCCGTCGGAGGCGGGCATCGGGTGCACCCGGGCCGGGTTCAGCGGCACCACGTCCAGCAGGGCGGCGCGGGCCTGGGTCTCGTTGCGCTCCGGGTCGCCGCCGGGCAGGAACCGCTCGTCGCCCCACCACACGTCGACCCGGGACCAGTCCACCGCGTCGCGGGCCGGCAGGTGTGCCACCGCCCGGTACACGGCCGCGGCGATCCGCCCGCCGGTGAGCACCACCGAGGCCTCGCCCCGGTCGGCCTGGGCGTCGAGCAGCTTCACCAGCAGCCGGGCCGCCACGGCCTGCGCCAGCAGATCGGCGTCGGCGTGGACGGCGACACTCGCCTCACTCATTGGTTGTGCCTTCGTTTCCCGACCGCGGGGCGGTCGCTGTCGCGTCGTGCCCGGGCCGGTGCCCGGACGTGGCGGGGCGGGGTGCCCCGGAGGTCCCGGGGCAGGGACAAGGCTCACCCGGCCCTGCCCCATGTGGTGCCTCGGTCGCCGGCGGGCTCAGCGCTCGCCGCTCGTGCCGGCGTGGGCGGTGATCCCCGCCTCGGCGCGCTGTGCGGTGGCCGGATCCTTCCAGACGTGCACCCGCTGCGGCGGGCGCTGCTCCAGGCCACGCAGCCCGGCGGTCGCGCCCAACGCCTCCGCGTACACCTGGTCGGCGTCCAGCCGGCGCAGCTCCTCGGCCAGCTCGTCACCGAGCGGCCGACGCACCAGCGGCAGGGCCCGGTCGTCCTGACCGGTCCGCCGGAACACCGCCATGCTGTCCTCGCGGGTCAGCGTCAGATGGTCGCCGTTGGCGCAGGTCAGCTCCACCTCCCGCATCCGCGGGAACTCGTCGGTGGCCACCCGGCGCGGGGTGATGCCGAGCCGGCTGCCCAGCCAACCGGCCATCAGCTCCGCCGTCGGGTCGCTGGGGGGCGCCACGATGGTCGCCTCGGTGACCCGCGCCTCGGTGGTGTCGAACGCCCCGGCGACCAGGGTCCGCCACGGGGTGATCCGGGTCCACGCCAGGTCGGTGTCGCCCGGGGCGTAGTCCCGGGCCCGCTGCCGCAGCGCCGCCACCGGGTCGGCGGCCTGCGCCGTGTCGGTGATCCGCCGGTCGGCGACGACGCCGAGGAAGTCGGTGGCGATCTCGGCCGGCGGCTCGCCGTGCCACCAGGTCACCACCGGCACGTCCGGCACCAGCAGCGGCATCACGACCGACTCGGCGTGCAGCGCCAGCCGCCCGTACATCCGGGTGACCACCGCCTCGCACGGGCCGAGCCGGCCACCGACCACGATCTCCGCGTCCAGCCGGTTGCGGTCCCGCTCGATCTCGGAGCGGACCACCACCACCAGCCGGCACGGGTGGGCGGCCGCCGCGATCGTCGCCGCCGCCTCCGCCTCCCGCACCCGCTTCTCGTCCACCACCACGATGAGGGTGAGCGCCATGCCGCTGGCCACCCCGCCGGCGCTGCGCCGCTCGGCGGCGAGCGCCTTGACCACCTCGTTGCCGGTGGTGTCCCACAGCCCGATCACTGGAGCCTCCTGGTGTGCTCGCCGCGCCCGCTCGTGTGCCCGCTGGTTCGCTCGCTCACGCGCGCCGCCAGGCGCGGCCCTCGCGGGCCAGCATCTCGTCGGCTGCCCGCGGCCCCCACTCGCCGGAGCGGTACGGCTCCGGCTTGGTGCCCGCCCAGGCATGCTCCAGCGGGTCGATCACCTGCCAGCTCTGCTCGACCTCCGCCGCGTCCGGGAAGAGCGTGCGGTCGCCGATCAGCACGTCCAGCACCAGCCGCTCGTACGCCTCCGGGCTGGACTCGGTGAACGCCTCGCCGTACTGGAAGTCCATCGCGATGTCGCGGACCTCCATCGTGGTGCCCGGCACCTTGGAGCCGAACTTGAGCACCACGCCCTCGTCCGGCTGCACCCGGATGACCAGCTGGTTGTTGCCCAGCGACTCCATGTCGGCGTCGTTGAACGGCAGGTGCGGCGCCTTCTTGAACATGATGGCGACCTCGGTGACCCGCCGGGGCAGCCGCTTGCCGGCCCGGATGTAGAACGGCACCTCGGCCCAGCGGCGGTTCTGGATGCCGAGCCGCACCGCCACGTACGTCTCGGTGGTGGAGTCGCCGGGGACGCCCTGCTCCTCCAGGTAGCCGACCGCGCGCTCACCGCCGACCCACCCCGGCAGGTACTGGCCGCGCACGGTGTCCCGGGCCACGTCCTTGGGCAGGGTGATCGCCTTGAGCACCTTCAGCTTCTCGGTCCGGATCTCGTCGGCGTCGAAGCTGGTCGGCTCCTCCATCGCCACCAGGGCCAGGAGCTGGAGCAGGTGGTTCTGGAGTACGTCGCGGGCGGTGCCGACGGTGTCGTAGAAGCCGGCGCGGCTGCCGATGCCGACGTCCTCGGCCATCGTGATCTGCACCGAGTCGACGTACTTGGAGTTCCAGAGCGGCTCGAACAGGTTGTTGGCGAACCGCAGGGCGAGGATGTTCTGGACCGTCTCCTTGCCCAGGTAGTGGTCGATCCGGAAGACGTCCTGGCGGGTGAAGACGTCGTCGACCAGGTCGTTGAGCGCCTTAGCCGAGGGCAGGTCGTTGCCGAACGGCTTCTCCACCACCACCCGGCGCCAGCCGCCGGACTTCTCGTTGTCGGCCATTCCGGTGCGGGCAAGCTGCTTGAGTACGACCGGGAACGCGGCCGGGGGGATGGAGAAGTAGAACGCCGCGTTGCCGGCGATGCCGTGGCTCTGCCGCAGCTCGTCCAGCGTCGTGGCGAGCTGGTCGAAGGCGGCGTCGTCGTCGAACGACCCGCCGACGAACTTGATGTTGCCGGCCAGTCGTGCCCAGATCTCGTCCCGCCACGGGGTACGCGCGTGCTTGCGCGCCGCCTCGCAGGCCAACGTCTCAAAGTCGCCGTCGCCCCAGTCGCGGCGGGCGAAGCCGAGCACCACGAAACCAGGTGGGAGCAGCCCCCGGTTGGCCAGGTCGTAGACCGCCGGGAGCAGCTTCTTGCGGGCCAGGTCGCCGGTCACCCCGAAGATCACCAGAGCGCACGGCTCGGGGATCCGGGGCAGCCGGCGGTCCTGCGGGTCGCGTAGCGGGTTCACGCCGCCTCCTCGCTCCGCTTGCGTCACGTCGTCCATCCTCACGCCCGCAGCTCACCGACCGCGTCGAGCAGTTGGGCGACGCCGGCGGCCCGGTCGGTCAGGTGCAGCCGCAGGAGCGGCCGCTCCCGGCCAACGAGGGCCTCCCGGTCGCCAGCGGCCTGCGCCGCCTGCAACTCGCCGAAGGTGTACGGCTTGCCCGGCACCGGCAGGTCCTCGGCGACCGCGCCGGTCACCTGCAGGTAGCTGCCCACCTGTGGGCCGCCCTTGTGGTACTGGCCGGTGGAGTGCAGGAACCGTGGCCCCCAACCGAAGGTGACCGGCCGGCCCGACGCTTCGGCCAGCAGCGTACGCAGCCGGCCCGCGTCCGCGTCGGCGAACCGGTCCAGGTACGCCATCACCGCCAGGTAGCCGTCGTCGCCCATCCCGTCGAGCAGCCAGCGCAGCACGCCGGCCAGGTCACCGGGGGCACCCTGCGGCGCGTACACCTCGATCGCGCCCTCGGTGAACGACGGCGTCTCCGCCGGCAGGCCCGAGGCCAGGATCTTGTTGGTGTTCTCCTTGGACTCGGTGACGTTCGGCTGGTTGAACGGGTCGATGCCGAGCACCACCCCGGCCACGGCGGTGGCGTACTCCCAGGCCAGGAACTGCGCGCCGAGTGGGCCGTTGACGGCCACGTCCGGGTTGGCTCCGCCGCCCGGTGCGTCGCCGGGGGCCAGTGCGCCGCCGTAGCTGACGGTCAGCACGTCCGGGCCGGTGGCGCCGGCGCTCTGTGGAGACTCCACCACCACCGGCAGGATGCCCACCCCGGCCTTGCCGGTCGACTCGGCGATCAACTGCTCGGCCCAGTCGCCGAACCCCTCGATGCCGGTGCCGTCGGAGATCAGTGCGACCTTGTCCCGGGCCAGCGTGGCGGCGGCGCCCAGCGCGGCGCCCAGTGCGAGTGCCGGATTGTCCCGATCCCCGGCGAGCGACGCGGCCAGCTCGTCGGCCTGGTCGATCAGCTCCGTCACCTCGACCCCGGCCAGCGCCGAGGGCACCAGCCCGAACGCGGTCAGCGCCGAGTACCTGCCGCCCACGTTCGGATCGGCCAGCACGGTGAACGCGCCCATCTCGGTGGCGGTGGCCTCCAGCGGCGAGCCGGGGTCGGTGACGATGACGAAGTGTCGACCGGCCTCCGCCTCGGTCATCCCGGCGTCCAGGAACGCCTGCCAGTAGGCGCGTCGGTGGCTGTCCGTCTCCACCGTCGAGCCGGACTTGCTGGCCACCACCACCACGGTGCGCTCCAGCCGGTCACCCAGCGCCGCCCGGACCTGGCCCGGGTCGGTCGTGTCCAGCACCGTCAGCGGCCGGCCCATGGTGCGGGCGATCACCTCGGGGGCCAGCGACGAGCCACCCATGCCGGCGAGTACCACGTGGTCCAGGTCGGCCAGCTCCGCGGTCAACTCGGCAAGCTGTGCCAGCAGCTCCCGGCTACGCCGGTGGGTGTCCACCCAGCCGAGCCGGATCTTCGCCTCGGCTTCGGCGTCCGGCCCCCACAGGCTCGGGTCCTTGGCTGCCAGCCGGCCCGGGACCTCGGCCCTGACCAGCGCGTCCCGGGTCGAGGCGGGTGCGGACTTGTCGACAGCGTCCGCGCCGTACACGGCGAGCCCGGCGGCGGCCTCCACCGGCCCGGCCAACAAGTCGCTCATGCTGCCGCCCCGCTTCGCGCGGCGGCAGCACGAGACTCCCGGACACTGAGCCTGCTGTTTCGCTCGCTCCGCTCGCTCATGCGTTACCACCGGCCTGCTGGGCGGCCTTCGCGTTGCCCTTGGCGGCCGCGTTGGGGGAGCCCTTGCCGGCGGCTGCCGCGTCCAGCGACTTGCGGACGCCGTCGAGCAGCTCCTGCCAGCTGGCCTCGAACTTCTCCACGCCCTCGCGCTCCAGGGTCGCGATCACGTCGGCCATGTCCACCCCGACCGACTCCAGCTGGGTGAAGACCTCGCGGGCCGCGTCGTACGAGCCGCTGATGGTGTCGCCGCGGGTCTCACCGTGGTCGGCGTACGCGTGGATGACCGCCTCCGGCATGGTGTTGACAGTTCCCGGGGCGATCAGCTCCTCGACGTAGATGACGTCCCGGTAGTCCGGGTTCTTCGTCGAGGTGGAGGCCCACAGGGGCCGCTGCGGGTGCGCGCCGGCGTCGGCGAGTGCCTGCCAGCGGTCGGAGGAGAACACCTCGCTGTAGCGCTCGTACGCCAGCTGGGCGTTGGCGATGGCCGCCTTGCCCTTGAGCGCCTTCGCCGGATCGGAGCCGATCTTCTCGAGCCTCTTGTCGACCTCGGAGTCGACACGGGAGACGAAGAAGGACGCCACGGACCCGATGGTGGAAAGGTCGTGACCGTTCGCCTTGGCCTGCTCCAGGCCGGCCAGGAACGCCTCCATCACCGCCGAGTAGCGGTCCAGACCGAAGATCAGGGTCACGTTGACGCTGATGCCCTCGGCCAGCGTGGCGGTGATCGCCGGCAGGCCCGCCTCGGTGGCCGGGATCTTGATGAAGAGGTTGGGCCGGTCGACCAGCCACCACAGCGCCTTGGCCTCGGCGACCGTCCGGTCGCTCTCGTGCGCCAACCGCGGGTCCACCTCGATGGAGACCCGGCCGTCGACGCCGGCGCTCTGGTCGTACGCCGGGCGCATCACGTCGCAGGCCCACCGCACGTCGTACGTGGTGAGCATGCGTACGGCCTCCTCGACGTCCACCCCACGGGCGGCGAGGTCGCGCAGTTGCCAGTTGTACTCGTCGGCGTCGCTCAGCGCCTTTGCGAAGATCGTCGGGTTGGTGGTGACCCCGACGACGCGCTTCTCCCGCCGCAGCTGGTCCAGCCCGCCGGAGCTCAGGCGTACCCGGGAAAGATCGTCCAGCCACACCGCCACACCCGCGGCGGTGAGCTCATTCAGCCTGTCCGTCATGCCGTCCACGCTCCCCTCAGTTGCCGGTCGTGAAACCGGTGATGTCGCCCACCCGGGCCAGCGAGGCGTGTGCCGCCGCCACGATCCGGTCGCCGGTGAAACCGAACTGCTCGAAGAGCACGGTGTGCGGGGCGCTCGCTCCGTAGTGCTCCAGGCTGACGCTCTCGCCGAGGTCGCCGACGACGCCGCGCCAGGACATCGCGATGCCCGCCTCCACGCTCACCCGTGCCTTTACCCCGCGTGGGAGCACCGACTCCCGGTACGCCTCGTCCTGCTCGTAGAACCACTCCTGGCAGGGCATCGACACCACCCGGGTGGGGGTGCCGTCGGCCTCCAGGCGCTCCCGGGCGGTCAGGCAGAGCTGCACCTCGGAACCGGTGCCGACGATGATCACCTGCGGCTTGCCGTTGGACGCCTCGGCCAGCACGTAGCCGCCCTTGGCGACCCCCTCCGCGCCGCCCAGGACGTCCCGGTCCAGGGTCGGCAGCGGCTGGCGGCTCAGCGCCATGGCGGTGGGCCGGTCGGTGTGCTCCAGCGCCAGCCGCCAGGCCCAGGCGGTCTCGTTGGCGTCGGCCGGGCGGACCACGTCCAGGCCGGGGATGGCGCGCAGCGCGGTCAGGTGCTCCACCGGCTGGTGGGTCGGACCGTCCTCGCCGAGGCCGATCGAGTCGTGCGTCCAGACGTACGTCACCGGCAGCTTCATCAGCGCGGCCAGCCGCACCGAGGGGCGCATGTAGTCGCTGAACACCAGGAAGGTGCCGCCGTACGGGCGGGTGCCGCCGTGCAGGGCGATGCCGTTGAGGATCGCGCCCATGGCGTGCTCGCGGATGCCGAAGTGCAGCGTGCGCCCGTACTCGTGGCCCGGGAAGTCCTTGGTGGCGTGCGCGGCCGGGATGAAGGACGGTTCGCCCTTCATGGTGGTGTTGTTGCTCTCGGCCAGGTCGGCCGAACCGCCCCACAGCTCCGGCAGCACCGGCGCGAGCGCCTCCAGCACCTTGCCGGAGGCGGCCCGGGTGGCCAGGCCCTTGGCGTCGGCGGGGAAGGTGGGCAGCGCGTCGGCCCAGCCTTCGGGCAGCACCCGGCCGGCCATCCGCTCGTAGAGCGCCGTGCGCTCCGGGTTCGCCGACTTCCAGGCGTCGAACGCGGTGGTCCACTGCTCCTGGGCGGCGGAGCCGCGGCCCATCACCTTCCGGGCGTGGCCGAGCACCTCCGTGTCGACGTCGAAGGTCTTGTCCGGGTCGAAGCCGAGGATCCGCTTGGTGGCCTTCACCTCGTCGGCGCCGAGCGCCGAACCGTGGATCTTGCCGGTGTTCTGCTTGTTGGGCGCGGGCCAGCCGATGATGGTGCGCAGGGCGATGAAGGAGGGACGCGCGGTCTCCGCCTTGGCGGCCAGCAGCGCCTGGTAGAGCGCCTCCGCGTCCTCGTGGTAGTCGCCCTGGTCGGCGTCGCCGCTGCGCCAGTCGACCGTCTGCACGTGCCAGCCGTACGCCTCGTAGCGGGCGGCCACGTCCTCGCTCTTGGCGATCCGGGTGTCGTCCTCGATCGAGATCTCGTTGTCGTCGTAGATCACCGTGAGGTTGCCCAGCTGCTGGTGCCCGGCGAGGGCGCTGGCCTCGTGGCTGATGCCCTCCTCGATGTCACCGTCCGAGACGATGCACCAGATGTCGTGGTCGAAGACCGACGCGCCGGGCTCGGTCTCCGGGTCGAACAGGCCGCGCTCGCGGCGGGCCGCCATCGCCATGCCGACCGCGTTGCCCAGGCCCTGCCCGAGCGGGCCGGTGGTGGTCTCCACGCCCGGGGTGTGCCCGTGCTCCGGGTGGCCCGGGGTGAGCGAGCCCCACTGCCGCAGCGACTGCAGGTCGGCCAGGCTCATCGGGTAACCGGAGAGGAACAACTGGATGTAGAGGGTCAGGCTGGAGTGTCCGGCCGACAGCACGAACCGGTCCCGGCCGGGCCAGTTCGGGTCGGCCGGGTTGTGCCGTATGACCCGGTTGAAGAGCAGGTAGGCCGCGGGCGCCAGGCTCATCGCGGTGCCCGGGTGGCCGTTGCCGGATTTTTCCACGGCATCCATGGCCAGCACGCGGACGGTGTCGACGGCCCGGCGGTCGAGGTCGGACCAGTTGAGTGCGGAGTGCTCGGGTCGGTTGGCAGCCACGATGGTTGTGCTCCTCGGCAGATGGGCGGAACCCTCACTGGTGACCCTATCGAGCGTGACTAAACGTCCGCCCGGGGATCTCTGCATGGTGTGCGGTACGTAGCGGCGCGTCGCGTCGTTCAACCCGGTGGTGTGACGGCCCGCACCGTTGTCGGGTCGGCCGGGCAGCCAAAACGACAACGCGTAGTGTGTGGGTCGGTATGCGGACCCCGAGCGGGTCCCGCCGATCCGATCTCCCCGTGCCGATGCCGGAAGGTGGCAATCCGTGAGCATGATCACCGAGCGCCCCGCGAGCAACCCTGCCGGGCACCCCCCGGCGCGGGCGGTCGAGGGTCCGGTGGCGCGGCGGGACGTGCGCGCGATCCTCTCGGCGTACGTGGCGCTCACCAAGCCGCGAATCGTCGAGCTGCTGCTGGTCACCACCATCCCGGCGATGATGCTCGCCGAAGGCGGTCTGCCGTCGCTGTGGCTGATGGCCGTGGTGCTGGTCGGCGGCTCGCTCGCCGCGGGCGCGGCCAGCGTGCTCAACTGCTACATCGACCGGGACATCGACCAGTTGATGCGGCGTACCAAGCGCCGTCCGCTGCCGGCGCACACCGTGTCGCCGCGGAGCGCGCTGATCTTCGGTCTCGTGCTGGCGGCGGTCTCGGTCGCCCTGATGGCGGCGCTCACCAACCTGCTGGCCGCCGGGCTGACCCTCGCCGCGATCGCCTACTACGACCTCGTCTACACCCTGTGGCTCAAGCGCTCCACCCCGACGAACACCTTCTGGGGCGGGGCCTGCGGGGCCGCGCCGGTGCTGATCGGGTGGGCGGCGGTGACCGGCTCGCTGGCGCCGGCCGCCTGGGGGCTGTTCGCGGTGGTCTTCTTCTGGCAGATGCCGCACTTCTACCCCCTCGCCATGAAGTACAAGGACGACTACGCCCGGGCCGGGATCCCGATGCTGCCGGTGGTGGCCTCCACCCGCCGGGTGAACGCCGAGATCCTGATCTTCGCCTGGCTCACCGTGCTCACCTCCCTCGCGGTCTGGCCGCTGGGGCTCAGCGCGATCTACGGCGTGCCGACCCTGGTGGTGGGCGCCATCTTCCTGGTCGAGGCGCACCGGCTCTGCCGGCGGGCGACGCGCGGCGAGGCGGTCAAGCCGATGCGGCTGTTCCACTGGTCGACGACGTACCTGACCATCCTCTTCGTGGCCGTCGCGGTCGACGCCCTGATCTGACCCTGCCCTGCCGCGGGGCTCCGCCCGTAAGTGTGGATGGCAATTCTTCGACTAATCACGGTCATGGATGAGTTGTCCGGGTTTAACGTCACATCAGCGTAACTTTCGGCATGAGCCGGATCGGCTCAACCTGCGGGGATTGGGTCCTGATTTAACCGCGTGTTCTGCGCTGAAAAGTCCGGATAAAACCGGACAGTTAACCTGTGGTGTTCCTTAAACCTGTAGGTAATTGGCATCACAAAAGCTGCATGGTTCTCGCCCGTCCGAGTGCAACTCTGCTTAGGCTTCGCGTCATGGCAGATGGTTCCGATACGACGCTGACGGCCGAGCAGACCGCCGGCGAGCAGGCGCCCCACGGCCTGGTCGCGGGCCTCAGGGCGTTCGCCGCCGGACACGGCGGAGCGAAGGCGGTCATCGAGTACGTCGGCAAGCGTGGCGCGCGAATCGTCCTCGTAGGTACCGACGGTGAGTGGGGCGACCAGTTCGCCGACGACACCGTCACCGCGCGGGAGGCGTGCGCCAAGGCGGGAGTCACCGTCGAGAACGCCTGGGAGCGTGAACTGATGGACCAGATGCGTCCGAGCAACGACCTCTGGCGGTCGATGGCCCGACGCACTATGGCCCGCTGAGATAGATACCTGAATTGACCAACCACTATCAGTCGACCCGGGGGGAACCCCGGGTCGCTCTCGTCACCTGCACCGAACTCGTCGACCTCGACCCGGACGACCGGCTGGTCCTCGCCCCGCTCGCCGCCCGGGGGATCGCCGCCGAGGCGGTCGTCTGGGACGACGCCGACGTCGACTGGTCCTCCTACGACCTGGTAGTGCTCCGCTCACCGTGGGACTACGCGCTGCGCCGCGACGAGTTCGTCGCCTGGGCCTCCTCCGTACCGGCGCTGGTCAACCCGGCCGAGGTGGTGCGGTGGAACACCGACAAGCGCTACCTCGCCGAGCTCAGCGCGGCCGGTGTGCCGACCGTGCCGACATCCTGGGTCGGGCCCGGGGAGAGTTGGCTGCCGCCGGCCGACACCGGCGAGTACGTGATCAAGCCGGCGGTCAGCGCGGGCAGCCAGGACACCGGCCGGTACGACCTGGCCGACCCGGAGCACCGGCAACTCGCCGCGGCGCACGTACGCCGGCTCTCCGACGCCCGTCGGGTGACGATGGTCCAGCCGTACCTGACGGCGGTCGACACCGAGGGCGAGACGGCACTGCTCTTCCTGGCCGGTCCGGACGGGCTCGCGTTCAGCCACGCGATCCGCAAGGGCCCGATGCTGACCGGGCCGGACCCCGGCCCGGACGGGCTCTACAAGGCCGAGGAGATCACCGCCCGCACCGCGGCCCCGGCGCAGCTGGCGGTGGCGGAGAAGACCCTGGCGGTGGTACCGGGCGGCACGGCGCAGCTGCTCTACGCCCGGGTCGACCTGATCCCCGGCCCGGACGGCGCCCCGGTCCTGGTCGAGCTCGAGCTGACCGAGCCGTCGCTCTTTCTCGGCTACGCCGACGGCGCACCCGACCGCCTCGCCGAGGCCGTCACCACCCACCTGGCCCGTCGCGGCTGACCTTCGCGGGGCGTCCCCGCCTCGACGCTTCCCTGGCGGTGCGCGGATCGCGGGTCGGACGGACCGGCGAGATCGCGTGGCGGGGCCGCGGCTAGGCGGTGGCCGGGACTGCTTCGGTGTCGGCCGGGGCGGCGGCCCAGGGTGCGGGGGCGACCGGGCGGCGTTCGCGAGTGGACCACTGCACCGAGAGGGTGGCCAGCAGCACCAGGCAGGAGCCGAGCATGTGTGCGCCGACCAGGACGGCCGGCACGTGGGTGAAGTACTGCACGAAGCCGATGAGGCCCTGACCCAGCTCCACGGCGAGCAGGACGACGGCGGCCCGGGTGGCCCGCCGTGCGCCGACCGCGCGGAACGCGAAGATCAGCGCCACCGAGAGACCGATCAGCAGGAAGACGCTGTCGGCATGCACCTGGGAGATCGACTCCGGGTCCAGGCCGTTGCGGGCCGCGCCCTGGTCGCCGGCGTGTGGGCCGCTGCCGGTGACCCAGGTGCCGATGACCAGCACCGCCACCGCGACGCCCGTGGTGACCCGGGCCAGCGCGCGCAGCGGCGCCGGGACCACGGCGACCGTCGGCCCGTCCGGGTCGGCGATCCGCCGCCACAGGGCGTACGCGGCGGCGATGACCGCCATCGAGGCGAGGAAGTGCAGCCCGACCACCCACGGGTTGAGGTTGGTGAGCACGGTGAGACCGCCGACCACGGCCTGGGCGGGAATGCCCAGGAAGACCGCGACGGCCAGCGCCAGCAGCCCGGGCCGGCGTGGCCGGTGGGCCAGCACGGCCAGCACGGTGGCCAGCGCGATCAGGCCCACCGCGAAGGTCAGCATCCGGTTGCCGAACTCGATCACCCCGTGCCCGCCCATTTCCGACGTCGCGACGTACGACGCGTCCGTGCACCGGGGCCAGGTCGGGCAGCCGAGGCCCGAGGCGGTCAACCGGACGGCCCCGCCGGTGACGACGATGCCCACGTTCGCGATGATCGAGGTGAGCGCGAGGCGGCGCAGCAGGGTGCCGGAGACCGGACGGACGTATCGGTTCACGGCGCAAATCCTACGCACCGTAGTGATCGAGGTTCGTCCGACTCCGCCGGCTCGGTGGTTCGGATCACCGGGGCCCGGGTTTGCGGCCCCTGAGGTAATTACGTAACGTTGGCGTTGTGAAAAACGTGGCGGCGCTCTCCGGGCAGCAGCCGACGGCCGGTCCGGCCGTCGGGGCGAGCGCGTCCGCGTCGGTCGTGACCACGTCAGCCGCGCTCAGCGGCACCGCGCCGACCGAGGTCTCCACCCGGGACCGGGTCACCCAGCTGCTGCTGGAGCGGGGGGCCACCACCGCCGCGCAGCTCGGGGAGGCGCTCGGGCTCAGCCCCGCCGCGATCCGGCGGCACCTGGACGCGATGCTCGCCGACGGTGACGTGTTCGCCCGCGAGCAGACCGTGCAGGGCAGCCGCGGTCGGGGGCGTCCGGCCAAGGTGTTCCTGCTGACCGAAGCCGCCCGGGTCCGCTGTGGCACCCATC
Source organism: Micromonospora coriariae (assembly GCF_900091455.1). Taxonomy (NCBI): domain Bacteria; kingdom Bacillati; phylum Actinomycetota; class Actinomycetes; order Micromonosporales; family Micromonosporaceae; genus Micromonospora; species Micromonospora coriariae. Next base: position 4,682,799 of record NZ_LT607412.1, read on the forward strand.
ACTACGACAACATGGCCACCGCCGCCCTGCGCTGGATCGCCCGCAGCGGTGGCTCGGACGCCGTCGAGGCGTTCGCCACCGAGCAGGTGTCCGCCCTCGAGTCCCGCTGTCAGGCGGCCATGGAGGACGCCGGCGACGACCCGCTCGCGCGAGCGGAGGCACTCGCCGCGGCGCTCACCGCCGAGGGTTACGCTGCCAACGCGTCCACGATCGCCTCCGGCGGCCAGCTCTGCCAGCACCACTGCCCGGTGGCGCACGTGGCCGCCGAGTTTCCCCAGCTGTGCGAGGCCGAGACCGCGGTGATCTCCCGTCTGGTCGGCACCCACGTGCAGCGCCTGGCCACCATCGCGCACGGCGACGGTGTGTGCACCACGCACATTCCGACCCAGCCGGGCCGCGTTCAATCCGGTAATCCCGTCACCACTGTGAGGACAGATAGATGACCGAGCAGATCGTCCAGCCCCTGACCCAGGAAGAGCAGCTCGCCGCCCTGGGTCGCTACGAGTACGGCTGGTCCGACCCGGACGCCGCCGGGGCGGTTGCCCAGCGCGGCATCAACGAGGCGGTGGTGCGGGACATCTCGGCGAAGAAGAACGAGCCGGCCTGGATGCTCGACCTGCGCCTGAAGGGTCTCCGGCTGTTCGGCCGCAAGCCGATGCCGGCCTGGGGCGCCGACCTCACCGGGATCGACTTCGACAACATCAAGTACTTCGTGCGGTCCACCGAGAAGCAGGCCACCAGCTGGGAGGACCTGCCGGAGGACATCAAGAACACCTACGACCGGCTGGGCATCCCGGAGGCGGAGAAGCAGCGGCTGGTCGCCGGCGTCGCGGCGCAGTACGAGTCCGAGGTCGTCTACCACAAGATCCGTGAGGACCTTGAGGAGCAGGGCGTCCTCTTCCTGGACACCGACACCGCGCTGCGCGAGCACGAGGACGTGTTCAAGGAGTACTTCGGCACGGTGATCCCGGTCGGCGACAACAAGTTCGCAGCGCTGAACACCTCCGTATGGTCCGGTGGCTCGTTCATCTACGTGCCGAAGGGTGTGCACGTGGAGATCCCGCTGCAGGCCTACTTCCGGATCAACACGGAGAACATGGGCCAGTTCGAGCGGACGCTGATCATCGTCGACGAGGGTGCGTACGTGCACTACGTCGAGGGCTGCACCGCGCCGCTCTACTCCTCCGACTCGCTGCACAGCGCGGTCGTGGAGATCATCGTCAAGAAGAACGCGCGTTGCCGCTACACGACCATCCAGAACTGGTCGAACAACGTCTACAACCTGGTCACCAAGCGCGCCGTGTGCCACGAGGGCGCGACCATGGAGTGGGTCGACGGCAACATCGGCTCCAAGGTGACCATGAAGTACCCGGCGGTCTACATGACCGGCGAGCACGCCAAGGGCGAGGTGCTCTCGGTGGCCATGGCCGGCGAGGGCCAGCACCAGGACGCCGGCGCCAAGATGGTGCACGCCGCGCCGCACACCTCCTCGACCATCGTGTCGAAGTCGATCGCCCGGGGCGGCGGCCGCACCTCGTACCGGGGCCTGGTGCAGGTGCTGGAGGGTTCGCACCACAGCCGGAGCACTGTCAAGTGCGACGCGCTGCTGGTGGACACCATCTCCCGCTCGGACACCTACCCGTACGTCGACATCCGCGAGGACGACGTGTCGATGGGGCACGAGGCGACCGTCTCCAAGATCAGTGACGACCAGCTCTTCTACCTGATGAGCCGGGGCCTGAGCGAGGACGAGGCGATGGCCATGATCGTGCGTGGCTTCATCGAGCCGATCGCCAAGGAACTCCCCATGGAGTACGCCCTGGAGCTGAACCGGCTGATCGAACTCCAGATGGAGGGCGCGGTCGGCTGACCCCGGCCGGCCGACTCTCGCGGTGGCCCACCCGCCGCTCCGCGTCGCGACCAGCCCGTCCGACCCTCCGATTAACCGTAGAACAGACCAAGGAAGACATGACTACCCAGGCTTCCGCGCCGCCCAGCACCAAGTCGCAGGCGCTGCGCTCGTACGACGTCGCTGACTTTCCGGCCCTCACCGGCCTGGAGGAGGAGTGGCGTTTCACCCCGCTCAAGCGGCTGCGCGGGCTCGCCGGTGAGCCACAGGCCGCCACCGGCACGATCCGGCACGAGTACGGCGACCTGCCCGAGGGCGTGGCCGTCGAGCGGATCGGCACCGACGACCCGCGGGTGGGCAGCGTGCTCACCCCGGTCGACCGGGTCAGCGCGCTCGCCTACGGCGGTGCCGGCCAGGCGCTGCTGCTCAGTGTGGCCAGCGACGTGGTGGTGGGTGCGCCGGTGAGCCTGCGGGTGGTCGGTGACAGCGCCGAGGGCGTGGCCTTCGGGCACACCTTCGTCGAGGTGGGCCGGTTCGCCGAGCTGACCCTGGTGCTGGAGCACGTCGGCTCGGCGACCCTGGCCGACAACGTCGAGGTCTCCGTGGCCGACGGCGCGAAGCTGACCCTGGTCACCGTCGCGGACTGGGCCGACGACGCGGTGCAGGCACAGCACCTGAAGATCAAGCTGGGTCGGGACGCCCGGGTGACGCACGTCCAGGTCAGCCTCGGCGGTGACCTGGTCCGGCAGTACACGTCGGTGGAGTACACCGGCCGCGGTGGCGAGGCCGAGCTGTACGGCGTCTACTTCGCCGACTCCGGCCAGCACCTGGAGCACCGGCAACTGGTGGATCACAGCGTGCCGGACTGCCGCAGCTACGTCGGTTACCGGGGCGCCCTGCAGGGCGAGGACGCGCACACCGTCTGGGTGGGCGACGTGCTGATCCGGGCCGAGGCGACCGGCACCGACACGTACGAGATCAACCGGAACCTGTTGCTCACCGACGGCGCGCGGGCGGACTCCGTACCCAATCTGGAGATCGAGACCGGCGAGATCGCCGGCGCCGGCCACGCCAGCGCGACCGGCCGCTTCGACGACGAGCAGCTCTTCTACCTGATGGCCCGGGGTATCCCGGAGGGCGAGGCCCGCCGCCTGGTGGTTCGCGGCTTCTTCGCCGAGCTGATCAACAAGATCCCGGTGGAGTCGCTGCGGGAGCGTCTTGGCGACGCGATCGAGGCCCGGCTGACCAAGGCTGGCGCCTGATGATCCGGATCTGCTCCACCGAGGATGTGCCGAAGGGCACCGCGATCAGCGCGGATGTCGACGGCACCCCGATCGCGCTGGTGCACGGCGAGGACGGCCAGTTCTACGCCGCCTACGACGAGTGCTCGCACGCCTCGGTCGCCCTCTCCGAGGGTGAGGTCGACGGCTGCACGCTCGAGTGCTGGCTGCACGGCTCGCGTTTCGACCTGCGCACCGGGCAGCCCTCCGGGTTGCCGGCCACCGAACCCGTACCCGTCTACCCCGTCGAAGTCCGCGACGGCGACATCTACCTCAGCCTGACGCCGAGTAATGGAGTGACCCGATAATGAGCACCCTGGAGATCCGCGACCTGAAGGTGTCGGTCAAGCTGCCCGAGGGTGAGCTCAAGCCGATCCTGTCGGGCGTCGACCTGACCGTCCGCTCCGGTGAGACCCACGCGATCATGGGCCCGAACGGCTCCGGCAAGTCCACCCTGGCGTACTCGATCGCCGGCCACCCCAAGTACGAGATCACCGGCGGCACGGTGACGCTCGACGGCGAGGACGTTCTCGCCATGACCGTCGACGAGCGGGCCCGCGCCGGCCTCTTCCTGGCCATGCAGTACCCGGTCGAGGTCCCCGGCGTCTCGGTGGCGAACTTCCTGCGCACCGCGAAGACCGCCATCGACGGCGAGGCCCCGAAGCTGCGCACCTGGGGCGGCGAGCTGCGCGGTGCCATGGAGCGCCTCCAGATGGACCCGGCGTTCGCCCAGCGCAACGTCAACGAGGGCTTCTCCGGCGGTGAGAAGAAGCGGCACGAGATCGTCCAGCTGGAGCTGCTCAAGCCGAAGATCGCGATCCTCGACGAGACCGACTCCGGCCTCGACGTGGACGCGCTGCGCGTGGTCAGCGAGGGCGTCAACCGGGTCCGCGACAACGGCGACACCGGCGTGCTGCTGATCACCCACTACACCCGGATCCTGCGCTACATCAAGCCGGACTTCGTGCACGTCTTCGTGGCCGGCCGGATCGTCGAGCAGGGCGGCCCGGAGCTGGCCGACAAGCTCGAGGCCGAGGGCTACGAGCGGTACGCCGCCGGGGCCGGCACGGCCAAGGCCTGAGCGGGAGAGGCGCTGCCGAGATGACCAGCATCGCGATCCCCCCGGGGATGCCGCAGTACGACGACGTGCCGCGTTTCGACGTGGCCCGGGTGCGCGCCGACTTCCCGATCCTCGATCGGGAGATCAACGGGCACCCGCTGGTCTACCTCGACAGCGCCAACACCTCGCACAAGCCCCGGCAGGTGCTCGACGTGCTCGGGGAGCACTACGCGCGGCACAACGCCAACGTGTCGCGCTCGGTGCACACCCTCGGCACCGAGGCGACCGAGGCGTACGAGGGGGCGCGGGCCAAGGTCGCCGCGTTCCTCAACGCGTCGAGCCCGGACGAGGTGGTGTTCACCAAGAACTCCACCGAGGCGATCAACCTCGTGGCGTACGCGTTCTCCAACGCCTCGCTGCGCCCCGACGCCGACCCACGGTTCCGCCTCGGCCCCGGCGACGAGGTGGTGATCTCCGAGATGGAGCACCACTCGAACATCGTCCCGTGGCAGCTGCTCTGCGAGCGCACCGGCGCGACCCTGCGCTGGTTCCCGGTCACCGACCAGGGCCGGCTGGACGAGTCGGGCCTGGACGACCTGGTCACCGAGCGGACGAAGATCGTCTCGCTGGTGCACGTGTCGAACATCCTCGGCACGATCAACGCCACGGCCCGGATCACCGCGCGGGTCCGTGAGGTGGGGGCGCTGCTGCTGCTGGACTGTTCGCAGTCGGTGCCGCACCTGCCCGTCGACGTGGTCGACCTGGACGCCGACTACATCGTCTTCACCGGGCACAAGATGTGCGGCCCGACCGGCGTCGGTGTGCTCTGGGGCCGGGCCGAGCTGCTGGCGGCGATGCCACCGGTGTTCGGCGGCGGCTCGATGATCGAGACGGTCACCATGGCCCGGTCGACGTTCGCCGCTCCGCCGGCCCGGTTCGAGGCCGGGACCCCGCCGATCGCCGAGGCGGTCGCGCTCGGCGCGGCGGTGGACTACCTCACCGGGATCGGGATGCGGGCCATCCAGTGGCACGAGAAGGAGCTGACGGCGTACGCGCTGGAAGCCCTCGGATCGGTGCGCGACCTGCGGATCTTCGGCCCCACCGTGCCGGTGGGCCGGGGCGGCACCATCTCCTTCGCACTGGGTGACGTGCACCCGCACGACGTGGGTCAGGTGCTCGACTCGCTCGGTGTGCAGGTGCGGGTGGGCCACCACTGCGCGAAGCCGGTGTGCAGCCGGTTCGGTGTCCCGGCGATGACCCGGGCCTCGTTCTACCTCTACACCACCACCGAGGAGATCGACGCTCTGGTGGCCGGTCTGGAGCAGGTGCGGAAGGTGTTCGACTGATGCAACTCGACCAGCTCTACCAGGAGATCATCCTGGATCACTACAAGCATCCGCACGGGCGTGGCCTGCGCGACGCCGCCGACGCGGACGACCAGGTCGCCGAGGCGCACCACGTCAACCCGACCTGCGGCGACGAGGTCACCGTCCGGGTGGCCACCGACGGCGCGGTGCTGCACGATATCTCGTACGACGGGATGGGCTGTTCGATCAGCCAGGCGTCGGCGAGCGTGCTGCACGAGTTGCTGCGTGGTCGGGGCGCCGGGGAAGCTTTCGAGGTGCACGAGGCGTTCGTCGAGTTGATGTCCGGCCGTGGCCAGGTCACGCCGGACGAGGACGTGCTCGGTGACGGGGTGGCTTTCGCGGGTGTGGCCCGCTACCCCGCTCGGGTCAAGTGCGCGCTGCTGCCGTGGATGGCGTTCAAGGACGCCGCGGCACGCGCCGGTGTGGGCGTGAGCCCGGAGGTGAAGGCATGAGCAGCGAGAACACGGCTACCGAAGCGACGCCCGAGGCTGGTGACGCCACGGCGTCGCAGACCGGTGCCGCGACGACCGACGGTGTCGCGGCGCCGGGTGCCGGCGAGACCGCCGCCCCGGCGACCGGCGTCAGCAAGGCGATGATCGCCGACATCGAGGAGGCGATGAAGGACGTCGTCGACCCGGAGCTCGGCATCAACGTGGTCGACCTGGGCCTGGTGTACGGGGTGCACGTCGACGACGAGAACGTCGCGACCCTGGACATGACGCTCACCTCGGCGGCCTGCCCGTTGACCGACGTGATCGAGGACCAGGCCCGACAGGCGCTGACCACCGGGCCCGGCGGCGGCCTGGTCAACGACATCCGGATCAACTGGGTGTGGCTCCCGCCGTGGGGGCCCGACAAGATCACCGACGAGGGTCGGGACCAGCTCCGTTCCCTCGGCTTCAACGTCTGAGCCGACTCCGGTTGGCAGCATCGAGCGCGGTACCCGTCACGGGTGCCGCGCTCGACGCGTTCCCGCCGCGCCCCGCGCGGGTGCGGGTGCGGGGCACGTGGTGGTGCGGCGGAAATGCGCTGGCGTGGGATGGAGTGGGCCACCCAGGATGAGCGCATGATCGAGGCGTACCGGATGCAGCTTCCTGTCGGCGCGGCCATTGCCGAGCGCCGACAGCGCGTGCTTCCCCGTCGCGCCTCGACCCGGCGCCGACGACCGTGACCGGGGCGTTCCTCGCCGGCCTCGTGGCCGGTTACGGCGTCGCGATCCCGGTCGGGGCGATCGCGGTACTCATCCTGGGGCTCAGTGCCCGTACCTCGTTCCGGGTCGGCGCGGCCGGGGCGCTGGGCGTCGCGACCGCCGACGGCCTGTATGCCGCTGTCGCCGCCGTCGCTGGTGCGGCTGTGGCGGGCGTCGTCGAGCCGGTGGCCGGCCCACTGCGGATGGTGGCCGCCGCGGTGCTGCTCGCGCTGGCCGCGCACACCGCGTGGCGCGCCCTGCGGCCCGCGCCGGTGACCGGTGCGCGGAGCCGTCGCGGGCTGGACACCCCGTTGCGCGCCTTCGCCGGCATTCTGGCGCTGACACTGCTCAACCCGGCGACGGTGGTCTACTTCGCCGCGTTGGTGCTCGGCCGGGGCGACGCCGCCGATCCGGGTGTGTCGACGGCCGTGCTGTTCGTGCTCGGCGCGTTCATGGCATCGGCGAGCTGGCAGCTGCTCATCGCCGGCGGCGGCACCCTGGTCGGCCGGATCCTCACCGGCACCCGCGGCCGGCGGGCCATCGCCATCACGTCCAGCGCCATCATCACCATCCTGGCCCTGACCGTCCTCCTCTCCACCTGACGCCCCCGCCACCTCCGCTGATCATGAAGTTAGCGTCGTCGATCCCGGCGTGTCGTGACGCTAACTTCATGATCAGCGGAGGGGGCGGCGCGGGGGTGGGCGGTGGTGCCGTAGGTTCGGGGGATGTCTAGCCGACCTGCTGCCGGTGGTGGGCGCTGGGTCGAGGTTGATCCGGCTCGGCTCGGTCGCTGGGTCGAGGGCTTCGCCGAACGGCACGGTCCGCCCACCGTGACTGCCCAGGGGTACGGTCTGCTGCTCACCGCCCCCGACGGCGCCACCGCGGAGCTGCACGCCCCGCCCGGCGCCGCCGGCGACCTGAGTGCGTCTGCCGGCACGAAAGTCGGCGGGGACCTGGCGGGCTTTCTCGCCGCCGCCGCCGCGCCACGGCGGATCGGCCTGTTGCTGGCGCGCAAGAGCGCGGTGGCCGTGGGCGTCGCGGCGGGGGAGGACCTCGTAATCTCCAAGGTGGACAGCCGCTACGTGCAGGGCCGTACCGCCGCTGGTGGCTGGTCCCAGCACCGCTTCGCCCGTCGGCGGGACAACCAGGCGAAGGCCGCTCTCGGCGAGGCGGTCGAGTTGGCGGTACGGCTGCTGCTGCCGGAGGCCGGCACGCTCGACGCCGTGGTGGCCGGCGGTGACCGGCGCACGGTCGACGGCATCCTCACCGATCGGCGCCTGGCCCCGCTCGCCGCGCTGCGGGCCGACCGGCTGCTCGACGTTCCCGAGCCCCGACACGCCGTGCTGGTCGCCGCGGTGGCGGCCGCCCGGGCCGTCCGCGTCCTGGTCCGCGATCCCGCCCCGTCCGACTGACCCTGCCGTGACGAGTGGTGCGGGAAGCATCCGAGAACCTTGTCACGCGAAGGGCGCCCCGACGGTCGGTACCGGCCGTCGAGGCGCCCGAGTCGGCGCGGCGGACCGTCAGAGCTGGTTGGTGCCGAAGGTGTCGCAGACCTTCGGGTCGCCGCGGTCGTAGCCCTGGGTGAACCAGCGCTTGCGCTGCTCGGACGTGCCGTGGGTGAACTGGTCGGGGTTGACCCGCCCGCCGGAGCGCTCCTGGATGCTGTCGTCGCCGATCGCCTCGGCGGCCTGCACGGCCTCGCTGATGTCTGCCTGGGTGATGGACTTGAACAGCGGTTCCTGGCCGGTCTTGTCCTTGCTCTCGGTGGCGTGCCTGGCCCAGGCGCCGGCGTAGCAGTCGGCCTGCAACTCCAGCCGTACAGAGGCGGAGCGGGGGCCGCTCTGGTCGCCCTGGCCGGCCTTCGCGTTTGTGCCGAGCAGGTTCTGGATGTGGTGTCCATACTCGTGGGCGAGCACGTAGGGCTGAGCGAACTCACCCTTGGCGCCGAACCGGGAGGCCAGCTCGTCGTAGAAGCTCAGGTCGATGTACACCTGCTTGTCGGCGGGGCAGTAGAACGGGCCGACGCCCGAGTCGGCCTGCCCGCAGCCGGTGCTCACGGCGGCCTGGAAGAAGTTGGTGTCGGTCGGCTCGTACTTTCCGTTGCCCAGCTCCGGGTACGCCTTCTGCCAGTAGGCCTGGATGCTGTTGACGTAGAGCGCGTTGCGGCAGCGCGCGTCGTCGAGACGTTCGGGGTTGTCGCGGGAGCACAACTGCTCCAGGTCGGTGCCGCCGGCCTGACCGCCCTCGTCGCCGTTGGTCACGGCGTTGAGGCCGAAGCCGCCGCCGAGCAGCGCGATGAGCACGGCCACCACGATGCCGATGATGCCGCCTCGACCGCCGCCTCCGGGGATCGGGATGCCGAAGCCGCCGCCAGATCCGCCGCCGCGGCCCACGTCGTTGACCTGGGAGGTGTCGATTTCGGCCCGCTCGTTGAGTTCCATGCTGACCCCGATCGCCGTATGCCGGTGAGTGTCTTTATGTGTCGTTTCGTCCATCGAGTGCCGGACCGGGTCCGGACATCCGGTCCGGTACCCGATGATCTTGATCGGTAATCCGGGAGGGGCACCCGGGAGCGCCCGGTACACTGGTTGGGTGCTGCGCTGCGAAGGCTGAACCGCCCCGCGCCGCCGGGCCCCTTGAGCCCGCCGGCCGTTTCGCGTGCCCCGAGTCAGCCTTCCAGACCCCGAGAGCGAGCCCGAAGAAATGATCACTGCCACCGGCCTGGAGCTGCGTGCCGGTTCCCGGATCCTGCTGTCCGACACCACCCTGCGGGTGCAGCCCGGTGATCGGATCGGCCTGGTCGGTCGCAACGGCGCCGGCAAGACCACCACGCTGAAGGTGCTCGCCGGCGAGGGGCAGCCGTACGCCGGGCACATCGACCAGCGCAGCGCCATCGGCTACCTGCCGCAGGACCCGCGTACCGGCGACCTGGAGGTGACCGGCCGCGACCGGGTGCTCTCCGCGCGCGGCCTGGACGTGCTGATGTCCCAGATGCAGGAGGTCGAGGCCCGGCTCGCCGAGGACGCCGACGAGAAGCTGGTCCGCCGCTACGGCGCCCTGGAGGACCAGTTCGCCGCCCTGGGCGGGTACGCGGCCGAGGCCGAGGCCGCGCGGATCTGCGCCAACCTCGGCCTGCCGGACCGCGCGCTGGCGCAGACCATCGGCACCCTCTCCGGCGGTCAACGACGGCGCATCGAGCTGGCCCGGATCCTGTTCCGGGACGCCGGCGAGAACGGCGGCGGCATCCTGCTGCTCGACGAGCCGACCAACCACCTCGACGCGGACTCGATCACCTGGCTGCGGGGCTTCCTCGCCAACCACAAGGGCGGCCTGATCGTGATCTCCCACGACGGCGCGCTGCTGGAGTCGGTGGTCAACAAGGTCTGGTTCCTCGACGCCACCCGGTCCGTGGTCGACGTCTACAACCTGGGCTGGAAGGCGTACCTGGAGGCGCGCGAGACCGACGAGCGGCGCCGCCGCCGGGAGCGGGCCAACGCGGAGAAGAAGGCCGGCGCCCTGATGGCGCAGGCCGACAAGATGCGGGCCAAGGCCACCAAGACCGTCGCCGCGCAGAACATGGCCCGCCGGGCCGAGAAGCTGATCTCCGGCCTGGAGGAGGTACGGGTCGCCGACCGGGTGGCCAAGGTGCGCTTCCCCAGCCCCGCGCCGTGCGGCAAGACCCCGCTGACCGCGACCGGCCTGTCCAAGTCGTACGGCTCACTGGAGATCTTCACCGACGTCAACGTGGCGGTGGACCGCGGCTCCCGGGTGGCCATCCTGGGGCTCAACGGCGCCGGCAAGACGACGCTGCTGCGGATGCTCGGCGGCCTGCTGACGCCAGACACCGGCGAGGTGCACGCCGGGCACGGGCTGCGCCTCGGCTACTACGCCCAGGAGCACGAGACGCTGGACGTGGAGCGGACGGTGCTGGAGAACATGCGCGCGGCCGCCGTCGAGCAGTCCGACACCGACCTGCGCAAGATTCTCGGTGCGTTCCTCTTCTCCGGGGACGACGTGAACAAGCCGGCCGGGGTGCTCTCCGGCGGCGAGAAGACCCGGCTGGCCCTGTCCACCCTGGTCTGTTCCGGCGCCAACGTGCTGCTGCTCGACGAACCGACGAACAACCTCGACCCGGTCAGCCGGGAGCAGGTGCTGGACGCGATCGCCAACTACCCGGGAGCGATCGTGCTGGTCACCCACGACCCGGGCGCGGTGCTGGCGCTCAAGCCGGACCGGGCCATCCTGCTGCCGGACGGCGACGAGGACGCGTGGAGCGACGACCTGCTCGAGTTGGTCGAGCTGGCCTGACCGCTCCCGGTCGCCGCACGTAAGGAAGGGCCCCTTCTTATCGCCTCGCGATAAGAAGGGGCCCTTCCTTACACACCGGCCGCGCTCAGCCGAGCAGGTCGACCAGCCGGCCGAGCACGCCGGAGCCGACCAGGATCACCACCCCGATGCCGACGAAGATCGCCGGCACCAGCCAGTGGCCGGCGCGTTCGACCAGCCGGACAGTCCCGGGGTGCCCGCCCAGCCAGGCCGCGGCGGCGCACCACAGCGCGATGAGCAGCACGAAGACCAGCAGGAAGACCGCGCTGTCGGCGGGGCCGAGGGCCCGGAACACGGGTACGTAGACGGCCACGTTGTCGGCGCCGTTCGCGATCGTCACCCCCGCCACCCCGAGTGTGGAGGCCACCACGACGGGTTCCTCGTCGCCGTCACGGTGGACGAGGGCGCGGATCCCGAGCGCGATCGGCAGCAGCCCGAGCAGCCCGGTCCACGGGTCGGGCACCACCAGCAGGCCCGCGGCGACCACCACGCTGGCCAGCGCCAGCGTGCCGATGCCGAGGTACTGCCCGGCCACGATCTGCCGGGCCCGCGGTCGGCCGGTGCGCCGGGCGGTGACGAAGAACAGCGTCAGGATGACGATGTCGTCGATGTCGGTGGCCGCGAAGACCACGGCCGCCCCGGCGGCGGTGCCCAACAGGTCGATCACGACCGCAGGGTACGGGTCGTCGACGGGCATCGTCGCACGGCGATGATGGTACGCCCGGCCGGTGCGACGGGACCGATCGCCAGGATCACTCTATCGGGAAGCTGACATTGCATAGCGTGTCGGTTGGCGAAGAGTTGATATCTGGCGCATGATCGTTCGAGGCGGTCTAATAGGTGGGACCGTATCCGAACCGCACAGTCTGGGACGTGAGGACACAGCATGGCAGCCACTGGCACAGCCACCAGCACTGAGAAGGGTCGCCGGATCATCGGAGCCGAGCGTCAGACGCTCGCCAAGGACCTGGTAAAGCGGTACACCTCGGGGGAGAGCATCCGCGCGCTCGCGGCCTCGACCGGCCGTTCCTACGGGTTCATCCACCGAGTGCTCACCGAGTCCGGGGTGCAGCTGCGCCAGCGCGGCGGTGCCCGGCGCCGCAAGAAGGCGTGACCCGCCCCCCAGCGTCGTCCGACAGCGCCGCTCCCCGGGCCGCCCGGTGACCGCCGAGGCGACCGGGGTTCGGCTGACCTGCGACGGGCCGGTTGCCACTGTGACGTTGTGCCGGCCCGACGTGCTCAACGCCCAGACCCCCGCGATGTGGCGGGCGATGAGCGACTTCTCCCGCGACCTGCCCGGTGACGTGCGGGTGGTCGTCGTCCGGGGCGAGGGGCGTGCCTTCTCCGCCGGTCTCGACCTCTCCGTGGCCGGCGCTTCCGGCCCGGGGTCCTTCGCCGAGCTGGCCACGCTGCCCGAGCAGGAGTGCGCGGCCCGGATCGCCGAGTTCCAGGCCGGTTTCACGTGGCTGCACCGCCCGGACGTCATCTCTGTGGCGGCCGTGCAGGGTCACGCGATCGGCGCCGGGTTCCAGCTCGCGCTCGCCTGTGACCTGCGGGTCCTGACCACCGACGCGAAGCTGTCGATGGCCGAGGTGACCCTCGGTCTGGTGCCCGACCTGGCCGGCACGAAGCGGCTCGTCGAGCTGGTCGGCTATGCCCGGGCGCTGGAGATCTGCGCGACCGGCCGTCGGATCGACGCCGCCGAGGCGGACCGGATCGGGCTGGCCACCCTTGTCGTGCCGCCGACCGAGCTGGACGGCGCGGTCGGTGACCTGACCGCCGGCCTGCTCGCCGGCGCCCGTGACGCGGTGGTGGAGATCAAGGCGTTGCTCGCGGGGGCGCCCGGGCGGTCGCACGCCGACCAGCAGCGCGCCGAGCGGGAGGCACAGACCCGCCGGCTGCGCGACCTCGCCGGCCAGGGAGAATAGTAAGGACCGTACGGGAAGATCCGGGTTACGACCGAGGTTGTCACAGTCGTCGGGAGAATTGGCCTGACGATGAGGTCTGCCCGACGACCCGGAGGTGAGCGGTGTCCAACCCGATGTCCGGCGGTGGCATGGCGGGCTGGAGCATGCTCCGGTCGATGCGTAACCGGGACGAGGTCTCCACCCACCGGCTGAAGCACGGGGTGGCCCGGCGGATCGTCGCCTTCGCCCAGCCCTATCGGCGCGACATAGTGGTCTTCCTGGCCACCGTGGTGCTGGCCGCCATCATCGGCGTGGCCACCCCGGTGCTCGCCGGTGACGTGATCAACGCGATCAACCGGGGCGGCACCGAGGCCGGCCGGCTGGTGGTCAAGCTGGCTCTGTTCATCGCCGCGCTGGCGGTCGCCGACGCGCTGCTCTCGCTGGCCCAGCGCTGGTATTCCGCCCGGATCGGCGAGGGCATCATCCTCGACCTGCGCACCCGGGTCTACGACCACGTGCAGCGGATGCCGTTGCAGTTCTTCACCCGCACCCAGACCGGCGCCCTGGTGAGCCGGCTCAACAACGACGTGCTCGGCGCCCAGCGGGCGTTCACCTCCACCCTGTCCGGGGTGGTCAGCAACGTCATCCAGCTGGTGCTCACCGCCGCGGTGATGTTCACCCTCTCCTGGCAGATCACCGCGCTCTCGCTGGTGCTGCTGCCGATCTTCATCATTCCGGCCCGCCGGGTCGGCCGGCGGCTCGCCGACATCACCCGCGAGGCGTACAACCTCGACGCCAAGATGAACGCGACGATGACCGAGCGGTTCGGGGTGGCCGGCGCGCTGCTGGTGAAACTCTTCGGCCAGCCCGAGATCGAGGCCCGCCGGTTCGCCGGCCGGGCCGAGCGGGTGCGCGACATCGGCATCCAGTCCGCCATGTACTCGCGGACCTTCTTCGTGGCGATGCTGCTGGTTGCCTCGCTGGCCCAGGCCCTCACCTACGGCCTCGGCGGCTGGCTCGCAGTGACCGGCGGTGTCAGCGCGGGCACCGTGGTGACTCTGGCGCTGCTGCTCACCCGCCTGTACGGCCCGCTGACCGCGCTCTCCAACGTCCGGGTGGACGTGATGAGCGCGCTGGTCTCCTTCGACCGGGTCTTCGAGGTGCTGGACCTGAAGCCGGGCATCGTGGAGAAGCCCGACGCGGTGCCGGTGCCCCGGGGCGCCGGCCGGGTCGACTTCCGCGATGTGCGGTTCCGCTACCCGAGCGCCGCCGAGATCTCCCTCGCCTCGCTCGAGGAGGTGGCCACGCTCGACCGCACCGTCAACGAGCCGGTGCTCAAGGGAGTCTCGTTCAGCGTCGAGCCGGGGCAGATGGTCGCCCTGGTCGGCCCGTCCGGCGCCGGCAAGTCGACGCTGTCCATGCTGATCTCACGGATCTACGACGTCAGCGACGGGCAGGTGCTGGTCGGCGGTGTGGACGTGCGCGACGCGACGCTCGCCTCCCTGCGCGACGAGATCGGCGTCGTCACCCAGGATTCGCACCTGTTCCACGAGACGATCGCGGAGAACCTGCGTTACGCCAGGCCGGACGCCACCGATGACGAGATCTGGGCCGCGCTGGCCGGCGCCCAGGTCGCTGACCTGGTCCGGTCGTTGCCCGACGGGCTGGACACCACAGTGGGGGAGCGTGGCTACCGGTTCTCCGGCGGCGAGAAGCAGCGCATCGCGATTGCCCGACTGCTGCTCAAGGCCCCGTCGATCGTGATCCTGGACGAGGCGACGGCACACCTGGATTCGGAGAGCGAGGCGGCGGTGCAGCGGGCGCTGTCGGTGGCGCTGGCCGGGCGGACCGCTCTGGTGATCGCGCACCGGCTCTCCACCGTCCGCGACGCCGACCAGATCCTGGTCCTGGACGGCGGGCGGATCGTCGAGCGCGGGCGGCACGAGGAGCTGGTCGCGGTCGGCGGGCTCTACGCCGAGCTGTACCGGACCCAGTTCGCGGTCGCCGACTCGCCCACCCCGTACGTGGACGCGACCGGCCCCGAACCGGTGATCATGCCGCTGGGCACCTACGTCGCCGACGAGGCACTGCCGCCGGCCGCGGCGAACTGACCCACCGGCCCCGGCGGCGCACCGGGTCAGCCCGGGCGGCGGTCCGGTAGGCCGGTCGCCAGGCGCAACTCGGCGAACGCGGCGCCCAGGGTCTCCGGCGTGAAGTGTGCGTTCAGCCCGCTCGGATTGGGCAGTACCCACAGCCGTGCCCCGGCCAGCGACTCCGGCTGCGGCCCGAAGGCGGCCTTGGGCCGGCCGAACCCGATCCGGTACGCCGTCACACCCACCACCGCCACCCAGCGCGGCCGGTACCGGTCCACAGTGGCGGTGAGCAGCCGGGCACCGTCGAGCAGTTCCTCGGTGGTCAGCTCGTCGGCGCGGGCGCTGGCCCGGGCGGCCATGTTGGTGATGCCGAGGCCGAGGGAGGGCAGCTCGTCCTGCTCGCTCGGGTGCAGCAGCCGAGGGGTGAATCCTCCCCTGTGCAGCGCGGGCCAGAACCGGTTGCCGGGCCGGGCGAAGTGCCAACCGGTCGCGGCCGACCAGAGACCGGGGTTGATGCCGACGAAGAGCACAGCCAACCCCGGCGCGAGAACGTCGGGGATTGTCCGGTCCGCGGCGGCGGCCAGCTCCGCCCGGGTCGGCCGGGGGTGCCCGGCGGCGCCGCTGGCTCGTCGGACCGCGTCGGGCGTCACAGCCCGCGCAGCGCGCCACCGTCGACCGGCACGGTGAGGCCGGTCAGGTAGCTCGCGGCGGGGGAGAGCACGAACGCGGCCACGCGACCGAACTCGGCCGGGTCGCCGATGCGCCGCAGCGGAATGCCGGCCTCCGCCTCCGTTCGGGCCCGCTCCGGGTCGCCGGTCATGGCGAACAGTTCCCGGTTGCGGTCGGTCAGGATCCGGCCGGGCAGCAGGCCGACCACCCGCACGCCACGCGGGCCGTAATCGTCGGCGACGTCCTTGGCGACCCCCACCAGACCGGGCCGCAGGCCGTTCGAGATGCCCAGGCCGGGCACCGGGCCGCGGGCCGAGGTGGAGAGCACCAGCCCGATCGCGCCGCCCTCGGGCAGCGCGTCGGCGACCGTGCGTACCGCGCGGACGGTGCCCAGGAAGACGGTCTCGAAGGACTGCCGCCACTGCTCGTCGGTGACCGACGCGGCGTTGCCCGCGGGCGGACCGCCGACCGAGATGAGCGCACCGTCGAGGCGACCGAAGTGTTCCCGGGCCGCCGCGACGAGTTGCCCGGGGGTCTGCGGGTCGGCCAGGTCCGCGGCCAGGCCGACCGCCCGCTCCGGTCCCCCCAGCCGCTCGGCGGCGGCGGCCACCGCGTCGGCGTCCCGGGCCGAGAGCACCACCCGGGCCCCGTCGGCGACCAGGCACTGCGCCGTCGCGTAACCCAGGCCGCGGGAGGCGCCGGTGAGCACGTACACCCGGTCGGTCAGTCCGAGATCCATGTCGCCGATCCTGCCGCATCCGGTACGCCGTCGCCACCAGTGGACTGCGGCGGCGGTGGACGTCCGGCGGGACGCAGCAGGCGTACCCTGCCGGCGATCTGCACCGCGACGGCGCCGCCGGCGCGGGCCACCGCCGGCAGCCGACGGAGACGCGGCGCCTCGCGTCCGTCGTAGCGCAGGCCCGCCTCCCGGGTGACCAGTTCCTCCGCGCCCGCCGGTGGCAGTGCGTCCCGCTCGCGTAGCGTCCTGGCCAGATCCCAGCCGTCGCGCAGCGACCCGGCGGTGGGACGGTTGGCGGCCCAGCCGGCGAAGGTCGACGGCCAGCCCTCGCCGAGGCCGGCGGCGAGCAGCGGCCAGTGCCGGGCCACCTCGCCGGCCCGCTTGCGTAGCAGCGCCGCCCGGGTGGCGGCCAGCGGCGCCGGTGCGAACCCGGCCGGCGACGGCCCCCCGGCTACCAGCGCGGCGACCAGCTCCGCCTGCCGTTCGGCGAGCCGGCCCGTGGGCGGGTCGGCGGCGGCCGACGGGCCGTTGCCGGTGGGTGGTGACGCGCCGGTCATGTCACGGCCGGGAATCCCGCGGCGGCGGCCAGGGCGTCCAGTTCGGCGCGGAGCTGGGCCGCGGGCGGGTAGTCACCGTCGCGCTCCAGCAGCAGCGCTGGCGGTCGCCGCCGGGCGCAGAGCGCGCCGACCAGCTCCAGCACCGCCGGCGGCACCGGGTCGGTGTGCGTGTCGTGGTAGAAGCCGCCACGCTCCGCGCCCCCGGCCACGTGCACGTATCCGACCCGGTCCAGGGGCAGCCGGTCCAGCAGGGCCAGCGGGTCGGAGCCCCGGTTGCGGGCGTTGGCGTACACGTTCGCCACGTCCAGCAGTAGCAGCGCCCCGGTCCGGTCCAGGATCTCGGTGAGGAAGTCCGCCTCGTCCAACTCGTCGTCGGGCCAGTCCACCAGTGCGGCGATCGGTTCCAGCGCGATGGGCACCGGCAGGTCGGCCTGCGCACGGGCGACGTTGGCGCAGACCGCGTCGACCGCCTCCCGGCTGCGCGGCAGCGGCAGCAGGTGCCCGGCCTCCAGGCCGCCGGCCCGGACGAAGGCGATGTGCTCGCTGACCAGCGGGGCGTCGACCCGCTGTGCCACCGCGGCCAGGTGGGCAATCCGGGCCGGGTCGACCGGCTCGGCGCCGCCGAGGGAGAGCCGCACCCCGTGCGGTACGACGGTCACCGCGCGCTCGCGAAGCTGTGCCAGGCCCGGCGGGAGCGGCCCGGTCGCGGGCACCGACTCGGCCACCACCTCGACGAAGCGCAGACCGGGCAGCTCGGCCACGAAGCCGGCGATCTCCGGGCGCCAGCCGATGCCGACGCCGTACGGACCGGTCATCCGCCGCACCCTCCGCCGCCGCATCCACCGCCACCGCCGCACGAGCTGCCACCACTGCACGAGCTGCCCCCGCCGTCGCCCGACGTGCCGCCGCTGGAGCCCGACGACCAGCCGCCGCTGGCCGCCGCCTGGCGCTGGATCTCGGCCTGCTCGGCGAAGCCCGGGTCGAGTGCCCACAGCGACACGGTGCCGTACAACGCCACGCCCATCGCCGCCCCTGCCGCACCGTAGGTGGCGAACGCGGGGGACGAGGCGGGGGACAGGTGGGTGTGCTGGCGGCGCAGGTCGCGCAGGGCAACGCGACCGGCCCGGGTGGTCTCGGGCACCCGCCACAGCACCAACAACGCCGCCAGCACCGCGACCATGGCGAGCAGCAGGTAGCCGACCGGGCGCCCGTTGGAGAGCCCGGCGAAGAGCCGGTATCCGCCGATGGCCAGCAGGCCGACGAGGCCCAGGGTCCAGTGCCGGGCGGCGGCGCGCCGCTCGTGGCTCAGCAGCAGTCCGCGCTGTTCGAGCCCGGCGCGGAGCTGGTCGAGCGCGGTGCGGACCCGTTGGTCCCCAGGCAGGTCGCCGGCTCGGGCACGCTGGTGGGCGGCCCAGTGCACCGCCTGGTCCAGCGGGGTGAGCCCGGTCGGCGCCGGGCCGGTGGTGAGCAGCCGGCGGTCCGGGCCGACGCCGATCGCGCCAGTACCGCGCAGGCCGCCGACCGCGGCGTGCACAGCGAGGCGGGGACCGCCGTTGAGGTACGCGGCCTGTTGCGGACTGAGCGGCTCCGACACGCTGCCCGGGGCGCCGGCCGGCCGGCGGAGCCGGTGCCACACCGCGAGCGCGACCACCACGGCGGTCGCCACGAGGTAGAGCCGCAGGAAGGTCGGGCCGGGGATGCCCCAGGTGTCGCCCGACGCGGCGAGGTCGATCATTGGCTGCTCCTGTCGCCGGAGGGATCGGCGGCCTCATTGTGGAGCAGCGCCGCCATGGTCGGCGGCCCGGTGTCCGGGCTGGACGCTCAGCGACGGCCGGACCGTTCAGCGGCGGCGGACCGCCTCCTCGACCAGGTCGAGCACGGGGCCCAGGTCGCCGGCCGGCCGTCCCATTGCCAGGTGCAGCACCAGGCCGTCGTAGGCCAGCTCGAGGAACTGGGCCAGCACGTCGATCGGCACGTCCTCGCGCAGCACCCCGGCGTCGCGCTGGCGGGCCAGCCGGTCCCGGGTCGCCTCGGCGATCGCCGCGGACCGCTCCGCCCAGCGCCGGGCGAACGCCGGGTCGGTGCGCAGCCGGCGGGAGACCTCCAACTGGCTGCCGAGCCAGCCGGTGGTGTCGGGGGAGACGGCACCGGCCAGCAGGTCGCGCATCACCTGCACCAGACCGTTGCGGGCCACCGTCTCGACCATCGCCGCGGCGTCGTCCTCGGCAACGGCGAGGAAGAGGGAGTCCTTGTCCCGGAAGTGGTGGAAGATGGCACCCCGGGAGAGCCGGGTGGCCTCCTCGAGGCGGCGTACGGTCGCCCCCTCGTAGCCGTGCCGGGCGAAACAAGACCGCGCGGCGGCGAGGATCTCCTGCCGGCGCGCGTCGAGCTGGTCCTGGCTTACTCTGGGCACACGTCGATCGTCGCAGGTCACCCCGCGTCACGCAAACCGTACGTACGGCTTGGTATATCGCCCGAGCCGGCACCGCTACCATCGCCCGGTGACCCCGCCCCGCACCCCCGCCGCCCCGCTGACCGTCGCCACCGTCCAGGCCACGCCGACTCCCGGCGACGTCGCCGGCAACGCGGTCGCCGCCGCCGACCTGGTCCGCCGGGCCGGTGGGCAGGGCGCCCGGGTAGCCGTCCTGCCGGAGCTGTACCTCTGCGCGTACCACCCACCAACCCTCGCCGCCGACCCGGCCGGCACCGACGTCACGGTCGACCCGGCCGGGGCGGTCGCCGACCCGCGGCTCGATCCGCTGCGCGCGGCGGCGCGCGAGGCCGGCGTCACCGTGCTCGTCGGCGCCGCGGCCCGGCACCCGGACGGCCGGCGGACCATCGCCGCGCTGGTGGTCGACCGGGCCGGCGCGGTCCGTGTCGGGTACGACAAGCAGCAGCTGTGGGGTAGCGAAGCCGACCTGTTCAGCCCGGGGACCCGGGGTGCCACGTTGCTCGTCGACGACTGGCGGCTCGGCCTGGGCATCTGCTACGACGGCTGCTTCCCGGAGCACGGCCGCGCCGCCGCCCTCGACGGCGCGCACGGTTATCTCTGCCCCAGCGGGTACCTGGCCGGCTCCGAGCACCGCCGGGATCTGTACTACGCCGCTCGCGCTCTGGACAACACCATGTTCGTGGTCTTCTCCAACGCGGTCGGGGGCGTCGACCCGTGGCGCTTCAACGGCGGCGCGGCGATCTACGACCCACAGGGGAGGGCGCTGGCCCGGGGCGCCGACGAGGGCACGGCGGTGCTGGTGGCGACGCTGGACCCGGCCACGCTCGCCGCCACCCGCGCCGCCCATTCGATGCTCGCCGATCGCCTGCCGGACCAGGGCGGCCGGCGGGCGTCGATGGCCGGTTGAGCCCACCGTCAGGTCGACACCCGCCGGATCTGTTGGCGGACACGTCGGTCCCGTAGGGTGCCCGAGTGCCACTGCTCCTGCTGGACCTGGACAACACCCTGCTGGATCGGGCCGGGCCGTTCCGTCGCTGGGGTGAGCGCTTCCTGGACGGCATCGGCGCGCCCCCCACCGACATCGACTGGCTGATCTCGATCGACGCCGACGGGCTGACTGACCGCTGGGATCTGGCCGACGCCATCCGGGACCGCTACGAGCTGCGCATCCCCTCGATCGATCTGGTGGAGGAGTTGCACGACGGGGTGGTGGCGCAGACCCGGCTCGACCCGCTGACGGCCTGCGCCCTGCGGATCGCCGACGACGCCGGCTGGGTGCCGGTGGTGGTCTGCAACGGCACGGTACGCGTGGAGGACGCCAAGATCCGCCAGACCGGCCTGGACCGCTACGTCGCCGACTGGGTGATCTCCGAGGAGGCCGGGGTGAGCAAGCCGAACCCCCGGATCTTCGCGCTCGCCGCGCAGCGGGTCCGGATGCCGCTGCGTGGCGCCTGGGTGATCGGCGACGGCCCGGAGGCGGACATCGGCGGCGCCGCCGCGGTCGGGCTGCCCAGCGTCTGGCTGCACCGGGGCCGTACCTGGTCGGACACCCGCTTCGCGCCGAGCCGATCCGTGGACGGGCTGATCGCCGCGGTCGCAGTGGTGCTCGGCGGCTGACGGCCCGCCCCGCGCGTCGCCGCCGGTCGGGCTCGGGCCGCCGCCCCGGCCGCTCCGAGTGGGGTTCCGGTAATTCGGTTGACCGGCTGCCGTGGTGACGGCGAGTATGGTCGGCGCATCGTGCACCCGGGCGTGCGCCCGGTCGAGGAGAGGGGGTCGGTAATGGCCGTCTTCGCAGGTCGCTTCCAGCTGCCTTCATCAGCCTCGACCAAGGGAACCTCACCACAGTGCGCGATCATGATCTGCCGGCGCTGGAGCGCCGGACCCGCGGCAAGATTCGTTTCGACGACGACGAGCCGCAGTTTCTGAAGCGCGGGCGGCCCACTGAGCCGCCCGCCGACCCGGACGGCGAACCTGACCCGGACACCGGCGACCGCTGGTCGTCCTGGGACGACGCCGTGCACGGTCCGCAGCCGTGCCCGGACTGGCTGGTCACCGAGCTGGCCGCCAAGGACACCGAGCTGGGTGTGCTGAAGACCGGCAAGGAGGCGGACGTGCACCTGGTCCGTCGGGCGGTGCCCGAGACGGACCGGTCCTGCCTGCTGGCGGTCAAGCGCTACCGGGACGCCGAGCACCGGCTGTTCCATCGCGACGCCGGCTACCTGGAGGGCCGGCGGGTGCGCCGGTCCCGCGAGAACCGGGCGATGGCCGGCCGGACGGCCTTCGGCCGGCAGATGATCGCCGGGCAGTGGGCAGCGGCCGAGTTCGCCGCCCTGACCCGGCTCTGGGAGATCGGCGCCGGCCACGACCGGATCGCCGTGCCGTACCCGGTGCAGCTGCGGGGCACCGAGTTGATGCTGGAGTTCGTCGGCGACGCCAAGTCGGGGCAGGCCGCGCCCCGGCTGGCTCAGCTGCGGCCCGGCCCGGCCGAACTCCGCGACCTGTGGGGCCAGTTGGTGGAGGCGCTGCGGGTGCTGGCCCGAGCCGGCTACGCGCACGGCGACCTGTCGCCGTACAACCTGCTCGTACACGACGGTCGGCTGGTCGTGATCGACCTGCCCCAGGTGGTCGACGTGGTGGCGAACCCGCAGGGGCCCGAGTTCCTGGCCCGCGACGTGCGCGTGGTCGGCACCTGGTTCCTGGCCCGGGGGCTGGCCGCCGAGCAGGTCGATCCCGCCGCGCTTACCGGGGAGCTGCTGCGTGAGGCGGGCGTTCGCTGACCGGGACGGGTCGGGCGGCCCCACCGGCGGCCCGACCCTCCGCGCCGGTCACTGCATGTAGCGCTCCACCTCGGGCTTGGGGCGTTCGCCCTGGGCATCCGCGTCGCCGTGGGTCTGCCGCGCGGCCCGCCGGCGGCGCAGCAGGTCCCAGCACTGGTCGAGGGACTCCTCCAGGTTGCGCAGCCGCTCGCTGGCCTCGCCCTCGGTGCCCGACTCGTGGGCCTGTGCCGCCGCGCGCAGCTTGTGTTCCTCATCGACCAGTTCGGAGATCCGGTTCAGGATGGTCTTGTCGTCCATGACAAGAGCCTGGCACAGGGTGCCGGGTGTCGCCCGGATTCGGTCGTTCCGCCGAGTCGCGTGCATGGCGCGGGTGACGAGTGACGCGGTTCCGGGCCGAGCCGGCGCGTCCCCGGGCGGGCGCGCACCACAGGTAGTGAGTGATATTCGCCACTATTGAGCGCCTCAGATGCCTGCTGGTGGTCGCGACCATCGCTACCTGCGGGATCTGTGGTCTGCGCACTTCCCGCCGACCGAATCCTGTGGGGACGCGATCCTTGCGCGTGAAAATTTCACGTACTGCGCCTAGAGGAAGGCGACCGAGCGGTGGCATGCTCCACGAATAGCTAACTCCGCATAGTCGTTCCGCGACGCCGAGTATCCACAAGGGAGTGACAGTTCCCGTGGTAGCACCTCCGACAGTGCCGGTTCAGCCGCGACGGGCGGGTTCGGTCCCGCTGCGTCATGTGGTGCCCAATCTGTTCCGCGATCCGGCCCGCACCCTGGTCGAGTTGGGCGAGCGGTCGCAGGGCGAGGTGGTGAAGCTCAGCCTCGGTGCGTTCCGGCCCTACCTGATCACCCGACCGGAGCACCTGCAGCGGGTACTGCGCGAGAAGTCCGACAACTACGTCCGTGCCGGCGACGGTCTCCAGTGGCGTCCGCTGAAGCGGTTGTTCGGCGACGGCATTCTCAGTGACGGCGATTACTGGAAGAACAGCCGCCACGTGCTCCAGCCGCTGTTCACCGCTCGGCGGGTCGACTCGCTGGTCGACCGGCTGGCCGAGGCGATCGAGGAAGTGGTCGACGAACTGGACGAGCCGGCCCGCGCCGGCCAGCCCGTCGACATGGGCACCGTGCAGGCCCGGATCGTCTGCTCGGCGATCATGCGGGTCTTCTTCGCCGACAAGATCTCGGTGCCGCAGGCGATGCGCATCATGGAGGCGCAGGACGCGATCGCCTGGTCGGTGATGCCGCGGCTGTTGGTGCCGTGGGCGCCGTTGGCCATGCCGATGCCCGGCGACCGCGCGTTCCGTCAGGCAGTTCAACTCATCGACGACACTGTGCTCCCGATCGTCCGCGCCGCCCGGGGAACGGCCGAGACCGATGGCGACGACATCATCGCCACGCTGTGGCGGGGCCGCACGGAGGCTGGCGGCCGGCTCGACGAGCGGCAGGTCCGTGACGACACCGTCTCGATGGTCGCCACCACCACGGAGACCACGATCAGCGTGCTGACCTGGCTCTGGCCGCACATCGCGCAGGACGAACAGATCGCCGAGCGACTGTACGAGGAGATCGACCGGGTGGTCGGCGACGCTCCGGTCCGGCGCGAGCACCTGCGCGAGCTGCGTTACACGCGACAGGTGCTCGATGAACTGCTACGGCTCTACCCGATCGGCTGGCTCTTCCCGCGCCGCGCCCTGGAAGCCGACGTGATCGGCGGCGTACGCATCGAGGCCGGCGCCACTCTCGTGGTCAGCCCGCTGATCACCCACCGGATGTCCGCGTTCTGGGACCGGCCCGAGGTCTTCGACCCCGACCGCTTCGACCCCGAGCAGGTTCGCAACCGGCACCGGTACGCGCACTTCCCGTTCGGCGGCGGCCCACACCAGTGCATCGGCATGCACCTGTTCTATCTGGAGGCCATGCTGATCGTGGCCACCGTCCTGAGCCGGTTCCGGTTCCGCCTGGTGCGGCAGGCTCTGCCTGGTATCAAGGTGGCCGCCGCGCTGCGGCCCCTCCAGCGTGTCGAGGTGACCCTGCAGCCGGTACGGAGTGTCTCCGCATGACCGCTGAACTCGCGTCGCTGCCGGATACCGGTAGCGACCAGATGGCGCTGGCCGCGGAGCAGGGCCGGATTTGCGCCCTCGCCGCGAAGGGCCAACGTGACCTGGCCGAACGCGCTGCGGCGTACCCCGATCTCTTCCCGGCGCGACCGTTCGACCCGGCTTTGTTCGGCAACGTCGCGATGGCGATCGCGTTCGGGGCGCCCTGGTGTGACCTCGCCCAGTTGCGCGTCACGAACCGGGCCGTGCTGTGGGGCTTCGCGGTCGACTGGCTCGTCGACCACGAGGCGCGTACCCGTGCCGAGATCGACCGGTTGACGGCGGGCTGCCTCGCCGTGGCCGAGGGCGGGAAGCCGGCGGAGGACGACTCTCTCGGCCGCTTTCTCGCCGAATTGCACGACGAACTGGCCGCCGTGCCGGCGTACGCGACCCACGGGGTGGTGTGGCGCAACGAGTTGCGGACGATGCTCGACGCCATGGCGCGGGAGTGGGACTGGAAGCAGACCGCCAGCGCTGGCGTGCTGCCCACCCTGGACGAGTACCTGGCCAACGCGGCGAACCTGGCCTGCACAGTGGTCAACGTCGTGCACTGGATCCACTCCGGCGATCCCGCGACGCTGGCCCACCTCGACGCGCTTGTCGCGGCCAGTGACCAGGTGCAGCGGATCCTCCGACTCGTCAACGACCTCGCGACCTACGAACGCGACCAGCGGTGGGGGGACCTCAACGCGCTGATGTTGGTGCCGGAGCGGGCCGACATCGAGCGCCAGATCAGCGGCCTGGTGGCGTACGCCCGCGAGCTGCTCGACCCGCTGCGCGCAAGCTGCCCGCTGCAGGCCGACTACCTCGCCCGCCAGATCGGCTTCAGCACCGGTTTCTACCGGTCGACCGACTTCTGGGGCGTGCTGTGACCACCTCACCGGCCGCCGCCGATGCCGGGGACGAGTCCGACGTGGCCGCATCGGCCCGGGAGTTGCTCGCCGCCATGGTGCTCGAGCCGGCGGGCCGGGTCACCCCGTCGGTGTACGAGACCGGCCGGGTCGTCGCCGACGCGCCGTGGCTCACCGGGCACGACCGGCGGCTGCGGTACCTGCTGGACGAACAGCGTTCCGATGGCGGGTGGGGTGGCGCCGGCGGCTACGCCGTGGTGCCGACGGTGAGCGCGGTGGAGGCGCTGCTCGGCACACTGCGGGGCACCCAGGGATCCTCTCGGCCCGAGCTGGCCGCCGCGGCGAGCCGCGGGCTGGGCGTGCTCGCCGACTGGCTCGGAAGGGGCACGCCGCTCCCGGACACACCGGCGGCCGACCTCATCGTGGCGGCCCTGGTGCAGCGGATCAACGACCACCTCACCTTCCTTGCCGCACGCCCCGGTCAGGGCATCGTCGACGGGGTCCGCGCCCTGCCCGGCGTGGACCGACGGCGGCTCGACGCGGTACACGCGCTGGTGGGCGCCGGACGTCCGGTGCCGCAGAAGCTGCTGCACGCCTTCGAGGTGCTCGGACCGGTCGCGCGTCGGCACGGCCGCGTGTCCCCGGTCGCCGGGGCCGTGGGTGCCTCGCCGGCGGCCACCGCCGCCTGGATCGGCGACCCGGCGACGCCCGGCTCGGACCCGGAGGCGCTGGCCTACCTGAGGGCGGCTGTCGGCCTCCTCGACGGACCGGTGCCCTGCTGTACGCCGATCACGGTGTTCGAGCGGGCCTGGGCGCTGAGCAGCCTGGCCCGAGTGGGGGTGCCGGTCCGACCCGTGCCGAAGCTCATCGCCGAGTTGACCGCCGCGCTCGGGCCGCAGGGCACGCCGACCGGGCCAGGACTGCCCGCCGACGCGGACACCACCTCGGTCGCTCTCTACGCTCTCGCCCGTCTCGGTCACCCGGTGGACCCGGCGAGCCTGCTCCACTTCGACCTCGGCAGCCACTTCTGCACCTGGCGGGGGGAGGACGGGCGGTCGGTCACCACGAACGCGCACGTGCTGGAGGCACTCGGCTGGCACGCCCGTCACACGTCGGCGGCCGCGAGCCGCTACGGCGGCCGTGCGGCGGCGCTGGCCGGGTGGCTGGGCGACGAGCAGCAGCCCGACGGCTCCTGGGTGGACCGCTGGCACGCTTCGCCCTACTACGCCACCTCGTGCGTCGTGGCAGCCCTCGACCGGTACGCCCCGGCCGGGATCGCCGGATCGAGGGTGGACCGCGCCGTTGACTGGGTGGTCGCCACCCAACGGACGGACGGGACGTGGGGACGCTGGACCGGCACCGTGGAGGAGACCGCGTACGCCCTGCACGTCCTGCTGGGGGTCCATCGACCAGCCCGGCCGGGCGTACGAGAGGCGATCGGTCGCGGGTTGCGTCACCTGACCGAGGCAGCCGATGACCACGATCATCCTCCATTGTGGCATGACAAAGATCTCTACACACCCGTGCTGATCGTCCGTGCGGCCATTCTCGCGGTCCGGCAGTTGGCCCTGACCAGATCCGACCTGGTCAACGACATGGACCGGGCGCCAGTCAGGCCACGTACGGCGGTCCCATGATCAGCGGCGCTTGAGTGCGGCCCCGGACGCTGCTAGCGTGCGCCGGGGTCGACGCGTTCACTCCGCACTTCTGACTGATCAATCACACAGGTCGCGCCAGGGACGGTGTAATGGGTTCCCGCAGTACGAATCTGCGTACCAAGGTCGTTGCTCTACTCGTCTCACTCGTGGCGCTCTGGGGCTTCACGGCCTGGGTCACCGTCCGGGACGGGGTCAACCTGCTCGGCGTGCAGACCCTGGACACGAAGGTCTTCGATCCCACCGAGCCGCTGCTGTTGCAGTTGCAGTTGGAGCGTCGGACGTCGCTGACCTATCTCGGTCGACCCGACGACGAGCAGCGCGCCACGCTGGCGCAGACCCGGCAGCGCACCGACCAGTTGGCGGCGAAGTTTACGAAGTCCACCGAGAACTGGCAGGTCAGCGCGCTGGGCAGCGACACCCTCCACCAGCGGATCAAGGCTCTCATCACTGGCCTGAACGACTTGGACAAGACCCGTACGGCGGTCGACGGCCGGAGCATCGACCGGGCCGAGACCTTCGCGACCTTCACCGGGGTGATCGAGTCGATCTACCGGGTCTACGACGCGCTCGGCAACCTCGACGACGAGCAGGTCGCCGAGGACACCGCCGCGCTGATCGGCCTCAACCGGTCCCGGGAGCTGCTGTCCCAGGAGGACGCGTTGCTGGCCGGCGTGCTGGCCGCCGGGCGCATCACCACGGCCGAGCGGGCCGAGTTCACCCGGATCGTCGGCGCCCGACAGTTCGTCGCCGCCTCGGCACTGGTCCGGCTCCCCGCCACCGACCAGCGCCGCTACGAGACGATGTCGACGGGCGCCACCTTCAGCCAGCTGACCGCCCTGGAGACCCAGGTCATGCACGCCGGTGGTGCCGGCCGGCCGGCCGTGAACGCGACGGAGTGGACCGACACTACCGCTCCGGCGCTGACCGAGATCAGTGAGGTCGTGTTGGCCGGTGGCGACGGCGTGGTCGACCGGGCGACCCCGGTCGCCATCGGCGTGGTCGTCCGGTTGGCGCTGGCCACCGGCCTCGGTCTGCTCGCCGTCATCGCCTCGATCGTCGTGTCCATCACCACCGCCCGCTCCCTGGTACGGCAGCTGGAGCGGTTGCGTAGCGCCGCCTTCCGCCTGGCCAACGAGCGGCTGCCCAGCGTGGTCGAGCGACTCGGCCGCGGCGAGGAGGTCGACGTGGCCACGGAGGCGCCGCCGCTGGAGTTCGGCACCGACGAGATCGGCCAGGTCGGCAAGGCGTTCAACGCGGTCCAGGAGACCGCCCTGCGTACCGCTGTCGAGCAGGCCGACCTGCGCCGCAACGTCCGCGAGGTCTTCCTCAGCCTGGCCCGCCGCACCCAGGCGCTGGTGCACCGCCAGCTCACCCTGCTGGACGCGATGGAGCGGCGCGAGCAGGACGCGGAGGAGCTGGAGGACCTGTTCCGGGTCGACCACCTGGCCACCCGGATGCGACGCAACGCGGAAAACCTGATCGTGCTCTCCGGCTCCACCCCGGGCCGGGCCTGGCGGCGCAATGTGCCGATGGTCGACGTGGTGCGCGGCGCGGTGGCCGAGGTGGAGGACTACACCCGGGTCAACGTGCTGCCGCTCGGGCCGGTCTCGCTGGCCGGCCGCGCGGTCGGCGACATCATCCACCTGCTCGCCGAGCTGATCGAGAACGGCCTGTCGTTCTCCCCGCCGCACACCACTGTGGAGGTTCGTGGCCAACTGGTGGCCAACGGGTTCGCCATCGAGATCGAGGACCGGGGCCTCGGCATGAGCGAGGAGGACCTGGCCGCGGCGAACCACCGGATCGTCGACCGGTCCGAGCTGAACCTCGCCAACGCCGCCCGCCTCGGTCTCTACGTGGTGAGCCGGCTGACCGAGCGGCACGGCGTGCGGGTCCGGCTCAAGGAGTCGGCGTACGGCGGCACCACCGCTGTCGTGCTGATCCCGCTGGAGCTGGTCACCGAGAACGGCGCGTCCCCGGAGGACTCCGGCGCGATGCGGGCCGGGTCACCGGCCATTCCGCTGGCCGCGTCGCCGACCGCCGGCCCCGTGGGCGCCGCCGATGGCGCTCGCCCGGCCACCCTCGCGCTGGCCGCACCACCGGCAGCAGCGGGTACGACGGCGCCGGACGTTCCGGGCCCGGTGACCCCGGCCGCCCCGGCGGCGGTCCCGGCCGACACGCCGGTGTCGACCGATGCCACCAGTCTGACGGCGCAGACCGATGGGACCGATGTGGACGCCTCCTCCCTGCCCACCCGCCAGCGGACGACGCCGGCCGCCGGGTCGGCGGAGCTGCCCAGCCGGGCCCGGCGCGCCCTCGGTCAGCCGGCCCTTGACGGCCCGACGGTGCCCACCGGCCTGCCCTCGGTCGACCGCGTCGGACCAACGGACAGCGCCGGCGTCGGCGAGCCGGGCGCGGACGGTGGGGCGCTGCCCACCCGGGACGAGGCGGACCGAACGGACTCGGGCCTGCCGGTGCGGGTCCGGCAGGCGAGCATCGTGCCCGAGCTGCGCGACGACCCGGCGGCGACGGAGACCGACGAGGAGGACGTGGCGCGCCCGCCGGAGCAGGTGCGCCGGATGATGAGCTCCTACCAGAGCGGTACGCGGCGAGGTCGGACCGACGCGGCGCGACTGGTCGGCGGCGCTTCCGGCGCCCCGCCGGCGGCGACGCCCGAGCCGACCGACGAGGACCCGCGCACTACCTGACCGGGCGCCGGTGCTGCGGGTTTCCGCGCGGCGTGATGGTCAGCCCCAGACGAGTACGGCGACAACAGCCGGGGGAGAAGAGGACGACGAGTGGCCCAGAAGACGGCTTCGAGTGCCGACCTGACGTGGTTGCTGGATGATCTTGTGGGCCGGGTGAAGCAGGCCGAGCATGCGGTCGCGCTCTCCACCGACGGGCTGTTGATGGCCTCCTCGCAGGGGCTGAGCCGGGACGACGGCGAGCACCTCGCGGCGATGGCGGCCGGCATCCAGAGCCTGGCCCGGGGCGCCGGCAAGCGCTTCGGTGGCGGGCAGGTGCAGCAGACCATCATCGAGATGCAGTCGTCGTTCCTGTTCGTCACCGCTGCCGGGCGCAACGCCTGCCTGGCGGTGCTGGCCAGCGAGGACGCCGATGTCGGCCTGATCGCCTACGAGATGGCGATGCTGGTCACCCGGGTCGGCAAGTACGTCGCCTCCCCATCCCGCGCCGCCGACCAGCCGGCCGGCGAGAAGTAGCGGCCATGACGGTGCAGGGAGAGTCCGCGGAACATCAGTGGGTGGATGACCATGCGGGCCCGGTGGTCCGCCCGTACGCGGTGACGCGTGGGCGGGCCCGCCCGGTCACCGGCACGTTCGACCTGATCTCCCTGGTCACCGCGACCCGAGCCGACGTCACACCGGAGGTCGGCCTCGGTCCGGAGCACCTGGCGATCGTCGGACTGTGCCAACGAATACAGTCCGTCGCCGAGATCGCCGCCCATCTCGACCTGCCGGTGGGCACCATCCGGGTGCTCCTCGGCGACCTGGCGGCCCGCAGCCTGGTGCAGGTCCGCGAGCCACAGACCACGGCCGGTCTTCCCGACAACAGCATCTTCGAGGCGGTAATCAATGGACTACGGGCACTCTGACCGGCCGGCGGGAGCGACCCCACTGCCCACCGCGATCAAGATCCTGGTCGCCGGTGGCTTCGGCGTGGGCAAGACCACAATGGTCGGCGCGGTGAGCGAGACCCGGCCGTTGCGCACCGAGGAGGTGCTGACCGAGTCCGGGGTCGGCATCGACGACCTGTCCGGGGTGGAGGAGAAGACCACCACCACAGTGGCGATGGACTTCGGTCGGATCACCATCAGTGACGACCTGGTGCTCTACCTGTTCGGCACGCCGGGGCAGGACCGGTTCTGGTTCGTCTGGGACGAACTGGCGCTGGGCGCGATCGGCGCGGTGGTGCTGGCGGACACCCGCCGGCTGGCGGACTGCTTCCCGTCGATCGACTACTTCGAGGGCCGGGGCACCCCGTTCGTGGTCGCGGTGAACTGCTTCGAGGGGGCCCGGCAGTACCGGCTCGACGAGGTACAGTCCGCGCTGAACCTGGACCCGGGGGTCCCGGTGCTGCTCTGCGACGCGCGTCAGCGCGCCTCCAGCAAGGAGGTGCTCGTCACGCTGATGGAGCACGCCATGAAGACCCGGGAGGCCCGCCGCCGCGCCGCCGGCGCGAACTGACCGACCACCGGCGAGAATTTTCCGGCACCCGGTGTCCGGAACGTCCGCGGCCGATCGTCATGCTGGCGATACCCCGAGACACCAGGGAGCGCCCAGATGAAGTACATGATGTTCGTCTGCACCGACGCCGAGCCGGACACCGACCCGACCGACGTACCCGACATCCACGCGTGGGTGGCCGAGAACGACGCCCGTGGCCGCCGCCTTCAGGGCGACGAGTTGGCGCCGAGCACCGCGGCCACCACGGTCCGGGTGCGCGGCGGCGAACTGCTCATCTCCGAGGGACCGTTCGCCGAGACCACGGAGGTGATCGTGGGCTTCGACCTGCTCGACTGCGCCGACCTCGACGAGGCGATCGAGGTGGCGCGGACCCACCCGATGGCCCGGCACGGACGACTGGAACTGCGCCCGTTCGCCGGCCTGCCCGGCTGATCGAGTGAACCGCACCGAGACGCCGGCCGGTGAGCGGCACGACGGCGCCGGCCGGGCGATCGGCACGGAGGCGGCTGCGGCGGCGGAGGCCGTCGCGGCCGCCGGCGCCGAGGCGTACCCACGGATCGTCGCGACCCTGATCCGGATCACCGGGGACTGGGCGCTGGCCGAGGACTGCGCCCAGGAGGCGCTGACCGTCGCCCTGGAGCGCTGGCCCGGCGACGGCGTGCCGGCCAACCCGGGCGGCTGGCTGATGACGGTGGCCCGCAACCGGGCGATCGACGTGCTGCGCCGGGCCGCCGTGGAACGCCGCAAGCTGCACGACCTGGCGGTGCTCACGCCAGCCGACGCGCAGCCCGCGCCCGGGGTGGGGGAGGACGTGGTGGACGACCGGCTGCGACTGATCTTCACGTGCTGCCACCCCGCGCTCGCGATCGAGGCCCGGGTGGCGTTGACGCTGCGCACCGTCTGCGGTGTGCCGACCGGCGCCATCGCCCGGCTCCTCCTGGTCAGCGAGTCGACGATGACCCGACGGCTGACCCGGGCCCGGACCCGCATCGCGCAGGCCGGCATCCCCTACCGGGTGCCGAGCGGGCCGGCGCTGGCCGAGCGGCTGCCTGGCGTACTCGCCGTGCTGTACCTGCTCTTCACCCGGGGCTACGTCGCCGACGGTGAACCAGCCTTCGCCGACGAGGCGGTCCGGCTGGCCCGGTTGCTCGACCGGCTGATGCCGCAGCAGTCCGAGGTCGCCGCGCTGCTGGCGCTGTTCCTGTTCCAGCACTCGCGCGCCGACGCGCGCCGCGACGCCACCGGCAACCTGCTGACCCTGGATCGGCAGGACCGCGCCCTCTGGAACCGGGTCGCCATCGCCGAGGGCCTGGAAGCACTGGCTCGGGTACGCCACGGCGGGCCGTACGCGTGGCAGGCCCGGATCGCCGCCTGCCACGCCACCGCCGCGTCCGCCGAGGCCACCGACTGGCCGGCGATCGCCCAGGCCTACGACGCGCTGGCCGGCATCCGGCCCTCGCCGGTGGTGGCGCTCAACCGCGCGGTCGCGCACGGCTACGCGTACGGTCCGGCGGCCGGGTTGGCGCTGCTCGACGTGGCCCGAGCCGGGGGCGCGTTGGACGGATACCCGCTGGCCGTCGCGGTGGAGGCGGACCTGGTGGCCCGGCAGGGCGACCGGGTCCGCGCCGCCGCCCTGTTCCGGAGGGCCGCGGCCGAGGTGACATCCGCCGCCGAGCGCCACGCCCTGCTCGACCGCGCCGCCGGCCTCGCCTCGTAGCCGGCTGGCGCGCGCACGCCCCCCGGGGCCGGCGGGATCGGCACGTCCTCCTCGCGAAGGGGATTCGTGAGAGGATTCCGCGCATGATCGACCTGGATGTGCGGCCGATGTCCCGTGCGGAATTCGACCGGTGGCAGAGCGACGTCGTGGCCGCCTACGCGCAGGACCAGGTCGAGGCCGGCACCTGGACGGCCGACGAGGCTCTCCGCCGCTCCGAGGAAGCCAACCGGGCCCTGCTGCCGCAGGGTATGGCCACGCCCGGCATGATCTTCCTGCTCGGCGTACTGGCCGACGGCACATCGGTCGGACGCCTGTGGATCTCGCTGACGCATCCGCGCGGCGTCGCGCACTGCGCCTACCTCTACGACATCGAGGTGGTCGCCGAGCACCGCGGGCAGGGCCTGGGGCGGGCCCTGCTCACGGCCGCCGAGCGGACGACTCGCGACCAGGGCGCACACGCTCTCGAACTCAACGTGTTCGGGTACAACACGACGGCGCTCAACCTGTACGGCTCGTCGGGGTACCAGGTGACGACCCAGCAGATGCGCAAGGACCTCCGCACGTCCACCCGCCAGGAGCCGGACGCGGAAGCGGCGACCGAGGGGTGATCCTCGCGCAGGTGGGTGACGTTGGGTCCGTGTGCCGCACCTGGCCGCGACGCGTCCGGTCCGTCGTCAGTCCGGGAACTCGACGCCGGCGAGAGTAGCGGCGCGGTGCGCCGCGAGGCGCTCGGCCTGCTCGATGACGGCCCTGCGCCTGCTCTCGGGCAGCTTCTGCCAGGGCTGGACGGCGACCGTCATCCTGGCGCCCGACTTGCGGGGCCGCCAGGTGCCGACCAGCTCACCGTCGACCAGGACGGCGCCGGGGCGACCCAGCACCGGCCACAGCTCCTTGGCGCGCGCGGCGTCGGGCACCAGCGTCGCCCGGTCCCTGGCTTGCAGGAAGAGGTCGAAGGGGCCGAGCAGGCGGGTCGCCGCCGCTGCGGCCGACGCCAGCGACTGCTCGTCGGCGGCCAGCAGCGAGCGCTTCTCGCCGTCGACCGTCACCTCGATCACGTCCTCGGGCCACCGTGCCTTGACTTCCCGGACCGGGGCATCGAGGTAGGTGGCGACGTGGCCGGGGGTGGCCGGACCCATTAGCCGCAGGTACGCGCGCACGAGGTCGAACCGGTCGCCCGCGTCGGCCGCCGCGCGGAACCCGGGGATGCGCCGCAGCACCGGCGGCGACGTGTCGCGCTGCAATTCCAACCCGGCGCGCACCGCGGCCAGCCGCAACGGCATCTCGAAGATGTGCGTGGCGTCGCATGGGCGGCAGAACCGCAGGTAGGGCTCGGGCAGCACCGCGTTCAGGCGGCCCGACACGTCGCCCTTGACCATCGGCTCGGTGACGGTGGCCCGCAGCTCGGCGGCCACCGTGTCGAGGGCCTCCAGGTTGCCGATGCCGGCCGCCCTCAACGGCTTGGCGGCGTCGTAGATGCGCTTGCCCGCGTCGGCGTCGGACCAGGGTGCGACAGCGGACGCCACGCGCCCCGCGTCGGCGCGGCGGTAGAGGTGGGGCGCGCCGCGCACGGTCCACAGCAGCACCAGGTCGGCCCCGGACGACGCCGCCCGGTCGACCCCGCGCAGCGCCAGAGCCCAGCCGCCGCCGTCGGGGCCGGTGTCCTGCACACCGATGTCGAGCACGGCGGTGTCCACCAGCGTGCCGTGCGCCCGAGCGAGCTGCTGTGCCTGGACGCGGAACCTCATCACCTGACGCCGGTCGACCACCCCGACACCATAGGGGGTCACCCCGACAACGGGCAGCACGACCGGCCAGGACGCCGCAGGGCCCCTCCCCGCCGAGCGGGAAGGGGCCCTGTTGGACGCGGTGCGTCAGCTGGCGATCATGCGGCGCAGCACGTACTGCAGGATGCCGCCGTGCCGGTAGTAGTCCGCCTCACCCGGGGTGTCGATCCGGACCACAGCGTCGAACTCGACGCCGGTGTCGGTGGTGACCTTCACCGTGCGCGGGGTCTCGCCGTCGTTGAGCGCGGTCACCCCGGTGAAGGTGAACGTCTCCGTGCCGGTGAGGCCGAGCGACTCGGCGGTGGTGTCCACCGGGAACTGCAGCGGCAGGACGCCCATGCCGATCAGGTTGGAGCGGTGGATCCGCTCGTACGACTCGGCGATGACCGCCCGGACGCCCAGCAGCATTGTGCCCTTGGCCGCCCAGTCCCGCGACGAGCCCGAGCCGTACTCCTTGCCGGCCAGCACGACCAGCGGGATGCCGGCCTCCTGGTAGGCGACCGAGGCGTCGTAGATCGAGGTCTGCTCGCCGGTGAGGTGGTTGACGGTGAAGCCGCCCTCCACCCCCGGGACCAGCTGGTTGCGCAGCCGGATGTTGGCGAAGGTGCCCCGGATCATCACCTCGTGGTTGCCCCGGCGGGAGCCGTACGAGTTGAACTCGTGCCGCGGCACGCCGTGCTCGGCGAGGTACTGACCGGCCGGGGAGTCGGGCTTGATCGAGCCGGCCGGCGAGATGTGGTCGGTGGTCACCGAGTCACCCAGCTTGGCCAGCACCCGGGCGCCGGCGATGTCGGTGACCGGGCTCGGCTCCTGCCGCATGCCCTCGAAGTACGGGGGCTTGCGCACGTAGGTGGAGTCGTCCGCCCAGGCGAAGGTGTCGCCGGTCGGGGTGGGCAGCGACTGCCAGCGCTCGTCGCCGGCGAAGACGTCGGCGTACGCGGCGCTGAACCCGGTGGCGCCGATCGCCTGGGCGATGACGTCCTGGATCTCGGCGCTGTTCGGCCAGATCTCGCGCAGGTAGACCGGGTTGCCGTCGCGGTCCTCGCCGATCGGCTCGTTGGCCAGGTCGATGTCCATAGTGCCGGCGAGGGCGTACGCGACCACCAGAGGCGGGGACGCCAGGTAGTTCATCTTGACGTCCGGGTTGATCCGGCCCTCGAAGTTGCGGTTGCCGGAGAGCACCGAGACGACGGCGAGGTCCTTCTCGTTGACCGCCGCCGAGACCTCCTCGGGCAGCGGGCCCGAGTTGCCGATGCAGGTGGTGCAGCCGTAGCCGACCAGGTTGAAGCCGAGCTTGTCCAGGTACGGCGTCAGGCCGGCCCGCTCGTAGTAGTCCATGACGACCTTGGAACCGGGCGCCAGGGTGGTCTTGACCCACGGCTTGCGGCTCAGGCCCTTCTCGACCGCGTTGCGGGCCAGCAGCGCGGCGCCGATCATCACCTGCGGGTTGGACGTGTTGGTGCAGGAGGTGATCGCGGCGATCACCACTGCGCCGTGGTCCAACTCGTACTCGACGCCGTCGGCGCCGGTGACCCGGATCGGGTCGGTGGCCCGACCGCCGGAGCCGACGGCCGCGGTCTCCAGGTCACGCGGCTCGTCGGCCGGGTCGCTGAACTCGTTGGCCGGCGGGTCGCTGGCCGGGAAGGACTCGGCGCTGGCCTCGTCGGCCGGGCCGTTGGCACCGCGCGGCAGCTCCTCACGGGGCACGCCCGGCTTGAGATCACGCTCACCGACGGAGTCGTCGGCGACGTAGTCGGTCAACGCCGAGCGGAACAGCGTCTTGGCGCTGCCCAGCGGCACCCGGTCCTGCGGGCGCTTCGGGCCGGCCAGCGACGGCTCGATGGTGCTCAGGTCGAGCTCCAGGCGCTCGGAGTACTCCGGCTCCGCGTCCGGGTCGTGCCAGAGGCCCTGCTCCTTGGCGTACGCCTCGACGAGCGCGACCTGCTGCTCGTCGCGACCGGTCAGCTTCAGGTAGCGGACCGTCTCGGCGTCGATCGGGAAGATCGCCACGGTGGAGCCGTACTCGGGGGACATGTTGCCGATGGTGGCGCGGTTTGCCAGCGGCACGGCGCTCACGCCGGGGCCGTAGAACTCGACGAACTTGCCGACCACGCCGTGCTTGCGCAGCATCTCGGTGATGGTCAGCACCAGGTCGGTGGCGGTGGTGCCGGCCGGCATCTCGCCGTGCAGCTTGAAGCCCACCACGCGGGGGATCAGCATGCTGACCGGCTGGCCGAGCATCGCGGCCTCGGCCTCGATGCCGCCGACGCCCCAGCCCAGCACGCCCAGGCCGTTGACCATCGTGGTGTGCGAGTCGGTGCCGACCACCGTGTCCGGGTACGCCTGGCCGTTGCGCTCCATGATGGTGCGGGCCAGGTACTCGATGTTGACCTGGTGCACGATGCCGGTGCCCGGCGGGACGACCTTGAACTCGTTGAACGCGGTCTGGCCCCAGCGCAGGAACTGGTAGCGCTCCTTGTTGCGCTCGTACTCCAGCTCGACGTTGCGCTCGAAGGCGTCCGCGCGGCCGAACAGGTCGGCGATGACGGAGTGGTCGATGACCAGCTCGGCCGGGGCGAGGGGGTTGACCTTGGTGGCGTCGCCGCCCAGCTCGCGTACCGCCTCGCGCATTGTGGCCAGGTCGACCACGCAGGGCACGCCGGTGAAGTCCTGCATCAGCACCCGCGCCGGGGTGAACTGGATCTCCACGCTCGGGGCGGCGGTGGAGTCCCACCCGCCGAGCTGGCGGATGTGGTCGGCGGTGATGTTCGCGCCGTCCTCGGTCCGCAGCAGGTTCTCCAGCAGGATCTTCAGGCTGTACGGCAGCCGGTCGTGGCCGTCCACCTTGTCGATCTTGAAAATCTCGTAGCTCGCGTCTCCGACGCGTAGCTGGGTCTTCGCACCGAAGGTGTCGAGGCTCGCCACGTCGTACTCCTTCACACCAGCGACCGTGAGTAGTCCTGAGCAGTGTGTCGCACCGGGCAGGGTGCCGCCGAGGTTAGGTGACACTTACCGCCGATTCCGCTCTCAACAAAACCGTACGTCCGTCTTGCTAGTTGCGCAACCCGACGGTGGGTTAGGGCGGCTGGCCGACGGTAGGGTTCGAGGCCGAACGGGGAAGGGGTCGACGGTGTTCGACGTTCAGCACTGGCTCGTGTCGCTGCCGCCGATCGCGGTCTACCTGCTCGTCGCCGGAGTGATCGGCGTGGAGAGCATGGGTGTCCCCCTGCCCGGCGAGATCGTCCTGGTCAGCTCCGCCCTGCTCGCCGCCACCGGTGTGGTGGAACCGGAGTGGGTCGCCACCGCCGCTGCCGCCGGAGCGATCATCGGCGATTCCGTCGGGTATGCGGTGGGCCGCCGGGGTGGCCGCCCGCTGCTGGCCCGGCTGGGCCGGCGCTTCCCCCGACATCTCGGCCCGGCACAACTCGCCCGCGCCGAACAGAGCTTCGCCCGGTACGGCGTCTGGGCGGTCTTCTTCGGCCGGTTCGTGGCACTGCTGCGGATCCTGGCCGGGCCGCTCGCCGGGGCGCTGCACGTGCCGTACCGGCGGTTCCTGCTGGCCAACGCGGCCGGCGGCCTGGTCTGGGCGTTCGGCACCACCTACCTGCTCTTCACCGTGGGCCGCGCGGCCGAGCACTGGCTCAAGGACATCTCCTGGGCCGGGCTGGCCCTCGCGGTGCTCGCCGGTCTCGCCAGCACGTGGTGGCTGCGCCGACGGGCCCACCGGTTCGAGGCGACCGAACCGACCCCGGACGCCGAGCCGGTCCGCGCGGGCAGCGAACACTGACCCGGGCGCGACGAAAGGGCCGGACCCCTGGTGGGGGTCCGGCCCTTGTCGGTGTTGGTTGGGTGTCAGCTGGTGGCGTAGCCGCGGGTGGCGATCCAGTCGGCGAGGTGTTCGATGGTGACCTCGTAGGAGGCGGTGTTGGCATCGGCGGAGTCGGCGATCTTGACGATGTTGCCGCCGTCGCGGTAGCCCACGACGCTGATGTAGTGCCCGCCCTCGAAGGAGTGCACGCCACCGTCGGTGTCGACGCTGGTGCCGGCGATGTTCGCGACCACGGCCCGGCCGTCGTTGACGGTGCGCACGACGTCGGCGCGCAGGGTGTCGGTCTGCTTGTCGTCAGCGTTGGGGCTGCTGATCTCGACCGAGTGGTAGGCGTTGTTCTTGCCGGTCTCCTTGTTCAGCACCGGGGTGATGTCGTTGATGGAGTTGGTGCCGGCCTCGGTGGTGCCCATCTCCTTGGCCATGGCGTCCACGCTGATGTCCTTGCCCTGCACGGACAGGGCGTTACGCGTGGCGGCGGGGCCGCAGTAGTAGAAGTTGGGCTGGGCCTCGTAGCGCACGCCGAGCTGACGTTCACCGGCGGGCTTACGGTCGGTCTGCGTCTGGGTGGTCGGCTTGGCGTCGGTGGCGGCGTAGGCGGCGGTGACGGGGCCGGCGATGGCGCCGCCGGTGAACGCGAGGCCGGCAGCGGTCAGGGCGGTCTTACGGATCAGATCGGTACGCATGATGGCGTGCTCCTCTGCGATGGGGGATACGCGTGACACCCCAAGCGGGGGCGGGTGTCGCACGGGAAGTTCGAAAAGGGGATCTGCCCGGCGGCCGGGGGGCCTGCTCGGGTGTCCGGGGGATGTAACCGCGGCGGCCGGGCCGGTGTTCCCGGCGGCTGCCGCACCGGCCCCGACGGGGGGCGCGGTGATCTGCCAGGTATAACCACCCCGCCCGGCCCCCGATTCCAGCCCACGGGTGGCCCCGACCACGGGACGCCCACCCCAAAACCCGACACCACACCCCAGCCGGCCCCATCACGAACCGGACATCAAACCCTCAAGGCCTCAACCCGCCCGGCCCCGGGGCAGTGGGCATTCGAGCCGTGATACCTCTGAGGCATACATATGACTCTCAGGTATCACGCACTCCGGTGCGGATGCCGCTCGCGACCGGGCCGGTCTCCCGTCACGGGAGACCGGCCGTCGATCGTGCGGTTACCGTTCGGCGGTTACTGGGTTCGCACCCACCCGAGGACGTGATTGTTGGACTCGTCCGGGTCGGGCGTGTTGCTGCGGATGTCGGTCGTGAACCCGAACTTGTTCAGGCACGCGTCGGTCATGAACGAGTAGGTGAGCTGGACGCTCTCGCCGCGCTTCAGGCCGCGGTACCCGCTGTTCTCCGCCGGGTCTCCTGGGGTGTCCAGCCAGTAGGGCGAGTCGTACGTGCCGTTCGGCAGGTCTATGCCGCCGCGCCACTCCAGGTGGAACCGCCCCGAGGTTTCGGTGCTGTGGTTGATGACGGTGAAGATCACCGACATTTTCCGGTACTTCCCCTCGCAGGGCCCGGACACCGGCGCCGCCAGCGGGGTGGCCACGGTCAGGCCCAGGTCAGCCGCACGCACCCGCGGCGGAAACCCCGTCGGCCCGCCGACCTGCGCGAACCACGAGCCGTTCCAGGCGAACGACCGATCCTGGCGCCGCTGGTCGTCCCGGGCCCGGGTGTCGGCGACGGTGGCCGTCACGCCACCCCGCGACCGCGCGGTGATCTTCACGATGGCCTGCGTCAACAAGTCGGTCGCGACGACCTGACCGAGGGTGATGATCGTCCCGTGGTCGTCCCGGTCGAATGCCATCACCTGCTCCGCCCCGTAACCGCAGCGCAACAGGGCGGCGGTCTCCGCCTCCGGGTCGTCGTCCAGGTTGGTCCGGAGCAGGTCGACGACGCCGACCCGGGCTCCGCTCACCTGCGCCGTCGGGCGTAGCGTGACCCGTCCGCTGGTGCAGTCGACCTCCGTCGAGCCGCTCCACGGCCACTTCGGTACGCCGACCGGCGCGGCGGTCAGCTGAGCGAGGCTGATGGAACGGTCGGGTGGCGCCGAGGTCGTCGGCGCGGCGGTCGGAGTCGGCGTCGGCGTCGGTGTCGGCGACGGGCTCGCTGCCGGCGTGCTCGGCCCCGCGGTCGCGCTCGCGGTGGCGTTCGCGCTCGCCCCGGTCGTGTCGGGCTGCCCGCGTCCGGTCCCCATGAACACCCCGAGCGGCAGAACGGTCGCGAGTCCCGCGGAGACGAGCACCGTCGTGACCCGCATTCTGCGTCGTTGGCTCACCGTGTCCCGCACCCCGCCCGGCGCCTGAACAACGGCACCCGGGTCCGACGTGAAGCTCGCGAACGCCCGGTCGACGAGTTGCTCGTCGTCGTACTCGCTCATCACAGGTCTCCTCTCAGTTGCTCGGCCAGCGCCGCACGTCCGCGGCTCAGCCATGACTTGACGGTTCCTTCGGCCACGCCCTCCTGGACGGCGATCTCGCCGACGGACAACTCGGCCATGTGGTGCAGCACCACCGCGCGTCGATGCCGGGGCGGCAGCGTGGCGAGCGCCCGGACCAACGCGACCCGGTCGGGGTCCGGTCCGGACACGACCACCTGGCGCTGTCCATGGAGGAAGGTGCGGGCCGTCCGCCGTACCCGGAACCGGCTT
This sequence comes from Micromonospora coriariae, assembly GCF_900091455.1. Lineage (NCBI taxonomy): Bacteria > Bacillati > Actinomycetota > Actinomycetes > Micromonosporales > Micromonosporaceae > Micromonospora > Micromonospora coriariae. The sequence goes on from NZ_LT607412.1 coordinate 4,723,848, forward strand.
TTCGCGAGGTTCCACGCCACCCGGCGCACCCAGCTCGTGGGGTCGTCGTAGGCGCCGATCCTCTTCCACCGCACGAAGGCGCGGCAGAAGGCCTCCTGTACCAGGTCCTGCGCCTCAGCCAGGTCACCGATGTAGGCGTACAGCTGGAGGGTGAGGCCCTGGAACCTGGCGCGGTAGAACTCGTCGAAGTCGGACGGTTGGGTGCCGTCCGGTGTCAGGACCATCGGTGGGGCCACCATGACATCACGCGCCTCTCTTCCCCGTTTGCGGCTCTGCGCGGCCGTTGCACCACACACGCCGGGGTATCGACGTCGGTTGCAGACGTCGTCGGCTCACGTCAGGTACCGGACAGCTTCGGGTCTCGCGCGCGCGAAAAAAACGGAACGCCTTCCCGACGCAGCGCGTCGGGAAGGCGTTCGGCAGGTTTCGGTTTTTGTCGGAGGAGTGTCGGGGCGGGTGGTCAGGCCGGGTCGGCGGGTCTCGCGGAGTCGCTCGCCTGGGCGTGCCGTTCGAGCAGCCGCTGCCGGATCTCCTCCGGGGTGTACGCGCGCCGACGTCGTTCGGCCCGCGCGATCACCACACCGGTGGCCGCGACGCCGGCGAGGCCGGCCAACCCGAGGACCTTCCACCACCGCATTCGTTGCCGCATCGGCCTAGGCTAGACCCTCATGAGCATCAGCCTGGACGAGGCCGTCGAGTTGACCCGCACCGGCGACGTGTGGGTGTTCCGGGGTCGCAGCGTGCCGGACCGGGCGATCCAGATCACCACCAACAGTCCGGTCAACCATGTGGGCATGGCCGTGGTGCTGGACGACATGCCGCCGCTGATGTGGCACGCGGAGCTGGGCAGGTCGCTGCGGGATCTGTGGTCCGGCACCCACCAGCGTGGTGTGCAGCTGCACGACCTGCGGGACGCGGTCTGCGTCTGGGCCAACCGGTACGGGCAACGGGCCTGGTTGCGGCAGCTGGATCCACCGGCGGACGGGGAGATGGAACGGGCGGTGCTGCGTACGATCGCGCGGCTGGACGGCACCCCGTTCCCGTCCACCGCGCAGTTGGCCTGGCGGTGGGTGCGTGGTCGGGTGCCGGCGTTACCGCGACCCGGTCGGCCCGCGCCGCCGTCGGCCTCGTCGTCGGGTGGGTCGCCGGCCGCGCGGGACCGGGCGCTGGAGACGGCGTACTGCGCCGAGGTGGTGGCGGTGACCTACGAGGCGATGGGGCTGCTGCCCGCCGGCCGGCGTCCGAACTGGTACGACCCCGGGCGGTTCTGGAGTGGGGACGACCTGGGGCTGGCCGCCGACGCGCGGCTGGGTGCCGAGATCGAGGTCCACGTTCCGCCGCGCTGAGGTTTGACCTGCCCGGAGACCGGCAACTGCTGGGCCGTGAAAGCCTCCACCGATCTCGACGCGCTCACCGACTTCTTCGACAGGTACGGCGTCGCGTTGATCTCCGGCGACCTGCCGGCCATCGCCAACTGCTACGCCCTGCCCGGCCTGGTGGTGGCCGACACCTACAGCTTCTCGTTCAACTCGCCGGCCGCGGTGGCGCTGTCCTTCGTGGGCGCCGCACCCGACTACCAGGACCGGGAACTGGTGGCGGCGCACGCCCGGATCGAGGATGTGCAGCCGATGTCCGCGCTGCTGACCATGGTGGCGGTGGAGTGGGAGTTCCTGGACAGCCGGGGGCACGCGGTGCCGGGGGAGCGGTACAGCTACCTGCTGCGCACCACCGGTGAGGGGCCGCTCATCTCCACGGTTGTCCGGACGGCCTGACCAACCGGTGCGATCGAGCCGTTTTCCGCGCCGGGTCGGCTGGTCGGCCCGATCAGTACCCGCCCGGTTCCTGGTCTGGCCTGCGCTGGCTACGCTGGCGCGTCGGCGGGGACGAGGGGAGACCTGATGGCGGTGCGGCCGGACGGTGCGGAGGGTGTGCGGGCGGCCCGGGTGCTTGCGTCTGTGCCGTGGATCGTGGTGCTGCTCGGCGTCTGCGCGCTTGTGGTGTTGTTGGTGGTCGCGCTGCTGTCGTTCCGTACCCGGGAGCCGGAGCCCATGTCGCAGGCTGGCCCGCCGGTGTTCCTGCCGACCGCGCCGGCCACCGCGTCGGCCACGGCGACTCCGACGCCGACGTCGACCGGGGTGGAGCGACGTACGCCGTCGCCGCGGCCGTCGCGCGGCAGCCGGACGCCGTCGCCGCGGGTCAGCACCAGCTCGCCGGCTCCGGGCCGGACGTCCGCCCCGGCGGCGTCGGCGGTGCCGCTGGGTCCGGCGGAGGGGACGGTCAACGCCCGGTACCAGGTCGGAACGGACGGGTGGGACGGGGACGAGGCGGTGCTGTCGGTCACGAACGCGTCGGGTGGGGCGCTGGACTGGCGGGTGGAGTTGTCGTACGACGACGACGTGCGGGGGCTGCGGGTCAGCGGCGACTCGGGAGTTTCGGTGTCGGCGCGCGGGGACGGCGAGTTCGTGCTGCGCGGCACGCGTTCCCTGGCCCCGGGTGACAGCCGGACGCTGCGGCTGCGGCTCGGCTGGGACGACTCGGGGGAGCGGCCGGACCGGTGCACGGTCAACGGGGTCGACTGCCAGCTCGGTTGAGCTGGTGACCGGCCGGCGCCGTGCGGGTCCGCCGCCGGAGCTTCCGGGTCTGGCCGCCGGTGGCTACCCTGCCCGGACGGCCCGCTGAGGGAGGTACATGTCCGGCATGCGTCGCGCCCCGCGACCGTCCCGTGGTCCGGCCGCTGTCGCGTCGTCGCCCTGGATCGTGGTGTTCGCCGGCGTCGTGGTGATGGTGGTCCTGCTCTTCATGGCCCTGGGCGCGTACCGGGGACGTAGTCCGGCGCCGGACGACGTATCGGCGCCGCCGCCGGCGCTGCCGCAGGGTCCGGTCCCGCCCACCGTCTCGGCGCCGACGCCCTCGGGATCGTCGGCGCCGCCGTTGCGGCCCGGGTTGTCCCCGCGCGCGAGCGGGCTGTCCCCGAGCGCGCCGGCCGGGTCGCGACCGCCGACGGCCGGCCGACCGGACGGGCCGGCGTCGAGCAGTCCGGCGACGCGGCCAACCCAGGGCGCTCCCACGGTCAGTGGCCGGTACCGGGTCGTGCAGAGCTTCGACGGGGGTTTCATCGGCGAGGTGCTGATCGTCAACCGGGCCGCCGAGGACCGGGGTTGGACGGTGCGGTTGGACTTCGGCGGTGGGCGCCTGGTGACCGCCTGGGTGGAGGGCGTGCCACAGGGGACTGTGCGGCAGACCGATGGCGGCTTCACGTACGTCAGTGGGGTGGACGTGCCGGCCGGCGGGTCGGCGACGTTGCGGTTCCACCTGGAGCGGGCGTCGACGAGCCCGCAGGCGTGCACGGTCGACGGGGTGCGCTGCACCGGGTTGTGACCTGAGCGGTCGTCGGTGGACGCACGCCCGGTGAAGCGGGCTTCCGCAAGTCGTCTGCTCTGTTACGACTTTGTTTGCAAGGTATTGCAGATCGTTTCGGCAAGGGTTAGCGTGCGGCCAATCACGACCAGAGGAAGGCCGTCGATGAAACCCCCGCCGACACCGCGCACCGCCCTGCTCGCCCTCGCCTCCCTGCTCACCCTCACACTCGTCGGCAGCCCGGTCGCGGTGCGTCCCGCCGCCGCGGACCCCCGGCCGTCCGGCACCGACCCCCTCGCCATCGCCGGCGCCGTCCAGTGGCGCGGTGAGCCCACCGCCGAGGAGCTGCTGAAGGCGGGCACCGACACCGCCCGCGCCGAGCAGTTCTACTTCGTCCTGCCGGACCGGTTCGCCAACGGCGATCCCCGTAACGACCGGGGCGGCCTCGCCGGTGACCGGCTGCGTACCGGCCTCGACCCGACCGACAAGGGCTTCTACCACGGCGGCGACCTGAAGGGCGTCATCGACAAGCTGGACTACATCCAGGGGATGGGCACCACCGCAATCTGGCTCGCCCCGATCTTCAAGAACCGGCCGGTGCAGGGCGCCGGTGACGACATCTCGGCCGGCTACCACGGCTACTGGATCACCGACTTCACCCAGGTCGACCCGCACTTCGGCACGAACGAGGAGATGAAGCGGCTGGTCAAGCTCGCCCACCAGCGCGGCATCAAGATCTACCTCGATGTGATCGTCAACCACACGGCCGACGTCATCAAGTACGCCGAGAACAAGTACGCCTACGTGGACAAGGCGACCTCGCCGTACACCGACGCGCAGGGGCGGGCGTTCGAGGACCGCAACTACGCCGACGGCACCCGCGCATTCCCGCGGGTGAACCAGTCGTCGTTCCCGTACACCCCGACGTTCGCCGAGCCGAAGGACGCCACGGTCAAGGTCCCGGCCTGGTTGAACGACGCCACCATGTACCACAACCGGGGCGACTCCACGTTCGCCGGAGAGAACAGCGAGTACGGCGACTTCTTCGGCCTCGACGACCTGTGGACCGAACGCCCCGAGGTGGTCCAGGGTCTGACCAGGGCGTACGGGGACTGGATCGGCGCGACCGGCGTCGACGGCTTCCGGCTGGACACCGTCAAGCACGTCAACATGGACTTCTGGCCGCAGTTCAGCCAGGGCATCGAGCGGGCCGCCGAGAAGGCCGGCAAGAAGGACTTCTTCATGTTCGGCGAGGTGTACAGCGCCGACCCGGAGGTCAGCTCCAGCTACGTCCGGCAGGGCGGTCTGCCAGCCACCCTCGACTTCGCGTTCCAGGAGGCCGCGCGGGGCTACACCGCCGGCGCCGGCTCGGCGAAGGCGCTGGCCGACGTGTACGCCCGCGACGACCTCTACGCCGCCCGGGACACCGACGCGGGCCGGCTCACCACCTTCCTCGGCAACCACGACATGGGCCGGATCGGCTCGTTCATCGCCGGTGGAGGCACCGACTCGGCCAGCCACCTGCGCCGCGACCAGCTCGCGCACCAGCTGATGTTCCTCACCCGTGGCCAGCCGGTGATCTACTCCGGCGACGAGCAGGGCTTCACCGGCCCCGGCGGGGACAAGGACGCCCGGCAGGACATGTTCGCGTCGAAGGTCACCGACTACCTCGACGACGACCTGCTCGGCACGGACCGCACCCACGCCAGTGACCAGTTCGACCCCACCCACCCGCTGTACCGGACCATCGCCGAGCTGGGCAGGCTGCGCCAGGCGCACCCCGCGCTGCGCGACGGCGTGCAGGTCACCCGGTACGCCGCCGACGGCCCGGGAGTCTTCGCCGCCTCCCGGATCGCAGCCGCCGACCGCATCGAGTACGTGGTGGCCGTGAACAACGCCGACACCACGCAGACTGTCACCGTGGACACCTGGTCGGCCGGCGCCACCTTCACCGGCATCTACGGCTCGACCGGTGCCGCCGCCGCGGGCGCCGACGGCAAGCTGACCCTGACCGTGCCACCGCTGTCCGCGGTGGTGCACCGGGCCGGCACGCCCGTCCCGCAGCCCGCCGGCAAACCGACAATCACCATCACCGCTCCCGCGCCGGACGCGCCGGTGGCCACCCGAGCCGCGGTCACCGCCCAGGTGACCGGTGACCCGCTGGCCACCGTCACCATGGCGGCCCGGGTCGCCGGCGGTCGGTGGACCCTGCTGGGCAGCGCTGACCACGCGCCGTACACCGTGCGGCACGACCTCACCGGGCTGGCCGGTGGGACGCCCGTGGAGTACAAGGCGGTGGTCCGCGACGGGCGGGGCCGCACCGCGACCGCCCGGTCCGCCGCCATCGTGGGCACGCCGGAGCAGGGCGGGTCCCGGGAGTGGGCGGTGGTGCACTACCAGCGCCCCGCCGGCGGATACGACGACTGGGGCCTGTACGCATGGGGCGACATCGACCCGGCGTACGTCACCGAGTGGCCGAAGGGTCAGCCCTTCGCCGGGGAGGACTCCTACGGCCGGTTCGCCTGGGTGAAGCTCAAGCCGGGCGCGAAGTCGGTGAGCTTCCTGGTGGTCGACAAGAACGGCACCAAGGACGTCGCCCAGGACCGTAGCGTCGACGTCACGCAGACCGGCGAGGTCTGGCTCAAGCAGGGCGACCCGGCGATCTACCCGACCCGGCAGGCGGCCACCGGTCAACCGGACCCGCCTGTCGAGGAGGGCACCGCGGTGATCCACTACCGCCGGGCCGACGGCACCTACGACGGCTGGGGCCTGCACCTGTGGGACGGCGCGGCCAACCCGACCGAATGGTCCACGCCGCTCACGCCGACCTCCGTCGACACGTTCGGCGCGGTGTTCCGGGTGCCGCTGGCGGCCGGCGCCACCGGGCTGAACTACATCATCCACCACGGCGACACGAAGGACCTGCCGGACGACCAGCGGCTCGACTTCGCCAGCGCCGGCCGGGAGGTGTGGCTGCTCGCCGCCACCCCGGGCCGGCTGCTGCCCTCGACCGTGACCGGCGCCGGCCGGGACACCGACATCGCCAAGCAGAAGGCGCACTGGATCGACAGGTCCACCGTCGCGTGGCAGACCGGCCCGACCGACGGCAGGACGTACGCGCTGGTCACCGCGCCGGCCGGCGGGGTGAGCGTGGTCGACGGGGAGCTGACCGGGACGTACACCACCCTGCCGCTGCGGGCGCAACGCAACGGGCTGACCGAGGCCCAGCGCGCCGCGTTCCCGCACCTGTGGTCGTACCGCGGCTTCACCCTCGACCGGGGTGACCTGGCCCGGGTGCCGGCGGCGCTGCGTGGACAGCTGCTGGTCACCGAGCGCGACGCCGAGGGGGCCCTGCTCGCCGCCACCGGCGTGCAGATCCCCGGTGTACTCGACGACGTGTACGCCCGGGCCACCGACGCCACCCTCGGGCCGACGTTCGCCGGTCGGACGCCGAGCCTGGCGCTCTGGGCGCCGACCGCCCGGACGGTGGCGCTGCAACTGTTCGACTCGCCCACCGCGCAGCCGAGGACGGTGTCGATGCGCCGGGACGACCGCACCGGGGTCTGGTCGGTGCGCGGTAGCCACGCCTGGACCGGGAAGTACTACCGGTACCAGGTGCAGGCGTGGCAGCCGGCGGCGCAGCGGATGGTCACCGCCTCGGTGACCGACCCGTACTCGGTGGCCCTGTCGGCGGATTCGACGCACAGTCAGCTGGTCGACCTGAACGACCCGGCGCTGGCCCCGGCGGGCTGGCGGACGCTGCGCAAGCCGGCCGCGGTGCCGGCGGCGCAGGCGCAGGTCTCCGAGCTGTCGGTGCGCGACTTCTCCATCGCCGACGACAGCGTGCCGGCCGAGCGGCGGGGCACCTTCCTCGCCTTCACCGACCCGAAGACCGCCGGCATGACCCACCTGAAGGCGCTCGGCGACGCCGGGGTCACCCACCTGCACCTGCTACCGGCGTTCGACTTCGCGACCATCCTGGAGAAGCGGGCCGACCAGCGCCAGCCGGCCTGTGACCTGGCGGCCCTGCCGCCGGACTCCGCGGAGCAGCAGAAGTGCGTGGCGGCGGTCGCCGAGGCCGACGGCTACAACTGGGGCTACGACCCGCTGCACTACACGGTGCCGGAGGGCGGCTACGCGGTCGACCCGGCCGGCGCGGCGCGGACCGCCGAGTTCCGCCGGATGGTGGCCGGGGTGAACGGCGCCGGCCTGCGGGTGGTCATGGACGTGGTCTACAACCACACGTCGGCGGCCGGCACCGACGCGAAGTCGGTGCTCGACCAGGTGGTGCCCGGCTACTACCAGCGGCTGCTGGACGACGGCACGGTGGCCAACTCCACCTGCTGCGCCAACACCGCCCCCGAGCACGCCATGATGGGCAAGCTGGTGGTCGACTCGCTGGTCACCTGGGCCAGGCAGTACAAGGTGGACGGCTTCCGGTTCGACCTGATGGGCCACCACCCGAAGGCGAACATCCTGGCCGTACGCAGGGCGCTGGACCGGCTGACCGTCGCCCGCGACGGCGTGGACGGCCGGTCGATCCTGGTCTACGGCGAGGGCTGGAACTTCGGCGAGGTCGCCAACGACGCCCGGTTCGTGCAGGCCACCCAGGCCAACATGGCCGGCACCGGTATCGGCACCTTCAACGACCGACTGCGCGACGCGGTGCGCGGCGGCGGACCGTTCGACGCCAACCCTCGGGCGCAGGGCTTCGCCTCCGGGCTCTACACCGACCCGAACGGCGATCCGGTCAACGGGTCACCGGCCGAGCAGAAGGCCCGGCTGCTGCACGCCCACGACCTGATCAGGGTGGGACTCACCGGCAACCTGCGCGGGTACCGGTTCACCGACTCCGCCGGGCGGCAGGTCACCGGCGCGCAGGTGGACTACAACGGCTCGCCGGCCGGCTACACCGCCGCGCCCGGCGAGGCGGTCACCTACGTCGACGCGCACGACAACGAGATCCTGTACGACGCGCTGGCGTACAAGCTGCCGCAGGCCACCGCCGCGCCGGACCGCGCCCGGATGCAGGTGCTGGCGCTGGGCACTGTGGTGCTGGGCCAGGGCACCGGCTTCGTCACCGCCGGCACCGAGCGGCTGCGGTCGAAGTCGCTGGACCGCAACTCGTACAACTCCGGTGACTGGTTCAACCAGATCCGCTGGGGCTGCGCCAACGGCAACGGGTTCGGCGCCGGCCTGCCGCCGGCGCAGGACAACGAGGACAAGTGGCCGTACGCGAAGCCGCTGCTGGCCGACCCCGCGCTGGTGCCGGACTGCGCGGCGATCAACACCACCGACGCCCGGTACGCCGAGCTGCTGCGCATCCGGGCGTCCTCGCCGGTGTTCGGGCTGAGCACCGCCGAGCAGGTGCAGCAGCGGGTGGCGTTCCCGCTGTCCGGGGAGCGGGAGACCCCGGGCGTGCTGACGATGACCCTGGACGCCCGTGGGCTGGGCGGTACGTGGAAGTCGATCACCGTCGTCTTCAACAGCACGCCGACGGCGGCGAAGCAGACGCTGACCGGTCTGCGTGGCGCGGACGTGGCCCTGCACCCGGTGTTGGTGAACTCGGCCGACCCGGTGCTGCGTACGGCCTCGTTCGACCGGGCGTCCGGCACGTTCACGGTGCCGGCACGCAGCGTGGCGGTCTTCGTGCAGAGGTAACCGGTCCGGGCGTGAACCGGCCCCCTTCCGCGTGTTGCGGAAGGGGGCCGGCCCGGTGCTGGCCGTCGTGCCGCCGTCATCGGCCGCACGTCACCCTCAGGGTGATCAGGCGAAGCAGTTCTCGATGGTGCCGCCCGGGATGGCCAGGCAGTTCGTCGGACGGTTCGCGGTGATGGCGGACTTGTCGTCCACGTTCACGTCTCCGAAGAAGGTGAACACACCGCCCGGAGCGAAGGTGGAGAAGTTGTGGGCGACCTTCGTCTTCGACAGGTTGACCTCGCCGAAGATGTTGAAGATGCCGCCGCCGACCCCGAACGGGCCGATGGCCCGGTTCCCGACGACCTCGCTGTCGCGCAGCGTGGTGACGCTGAGCGTGTTGAAGACACCGCCGCCGAAGAAGCCGGCGGTGTTGTCCTTGATGGAGCTCTTCTCGACGGTCACCGCGCTGTCGAAGGCGATGGCCAGGCCACCACCGACGCCGACGGTGCTGTTCTTCTCCACCGAGACCTTGTGCAGGTTCAGCTGGCTGTCCGCCGCGGCGATGCCACCACCTGCGAGGAACGCGGTGTTCGAGACGAACTTGGTCTCGTACGCTGTGGTGTTGCCCTCGATGTCGAGGAGGCCACCGCCGAAGCCCAGCGTCTCGTTGTCGCTGATCTCGGTCTTCTTCAGCTCGACGGTCCCGCCGTCGACGTCATCGGTGAAGATCCTCGCGGCGCCGTTCGAGATACCGCCACCGCCGATGATGGCGGTGTTGTCCTTGATCTTCGACTCCTCGACCTTGAGCAGGCCGGCGTTGAAGACGCCGCCACCGAAGAAGAAGGCGGTGTTGCGGGTGATTGTGCTGTGCCAGATCTTCGTGGTACCGAAGTTGGCCACGCCACCGCCGTTCCCGCCCGACTGGTTGAGGACGACCTCGGACTCCAGGATGTCGGCTGAGCCGCCCGGCTGGACCAGGATGCCGGCGCCGTCGCTGAAGCCCGGGTGCTCGACGAGCGGCGTGACGACCCCGTCCTGAGCGGTCGGCGCGGCCTTGGGCGTGGCCTTCGGCGCGGCCTTCAGGGCCGCCTTCGGGTTGGCCTGTCGCGTGGTGAGCGCCTGGTTCAGCGGTACGCCGGCCTTCACCTGCGCGGCGATCGCCTCGGAGTCCGAGTAGGCCCCCCAGACCTCCGCCGGCTGGACGGGCAGGTACCGCTCGAGGGTCTGACCGCCCTTGATGGTCAGGCCCTTCACCGTGAGGTGCCCACCGCTGCCGACGTTGAGGATCCGGAAGTAGTCGGCGGTGGCGTCCCGGCTGATCGTCGTGTGGTCACCCTTCAGCGTGATCCGCTCGGTGATGATCGGCAGGCCGTTGCCGTAGTAGTCGTTGCGGGTCAGGTTGTAGGTGCAGCCCTTGGCCAGTTCCAGCACACCGCCGTGCTTGTTGTTGGCGAACGTGATCGCCTGAATCAGCTTGTCGGTGTCGCAGGGCACCTCCTTCCCGCGCTCGTGGTCCTTGTCCTTGTCCCGGTCCTTGTCCCGGTCCTTGTCCTTGTCCCACTCGCGACCCTCGTCACCGCGCTGGTCGCCGTCCTTGCTGACCTGTGCGGTGTTCCAGTTCAGGCTGCCGACCGCGCCGGCGCTGCCCGCGACGCCCACCGCCGCGAGACTGATCACGCCCGTCAATCCGGCTACGCCACTGGCGAGCCAGAGCTTGCGGCGGCGCTTGGCCGTCGCCTGCCCGGAGGCTTCGTTGTTCGTTAGGTAGTTGGACATCGGAGCTCTCTGCCCTCTCCTCGTACCAGACAGGGTCGCCGCCCTCAGGCGGGCGTCCCCTGCTACAAATCGGTTGTAGCTCCCAAAACCACCGTATGAGAAGGATCCTCGCCTCGCGGGCTTATCCGAAAGAAGCCCACATTCGGTTCGTGTTCGCCGTGGGCGGCCCGGACACCCCGGTCGGGCACAGGCTCACCCAAGGCGATCGTCGGCCCCTGTGACCTGCCCAAACAGGTACGCCCCTCCGCCGCCGTCACCGGCTCGGAGGGGCGCACCCTCTATGTGGATCAGCCCCACCGATCAGGCGAAGCAGTCCGGAACGTTGAAGCAGTTGGTGGGGCGGTTGGCGGTGACGGCGGACTTGTCGTCCAGCGTCACGGTGCTGCCGAGGTTGTTGAAGATGCCCCCGGGCGGGAGGGTGGCGAAGTTGTGCGCCACCTTCGTCCGGTGGAGCGTGACCTCGCCCCTGTCGGTGTTGAAGATGCCGCCGGCACGGGCGAACGGACCGACGGCCCGGTTGCCCACCACCTCGCTGTCGCGCAACGTGGTGACGCTGTCCTCGTTGAAGAGGCCGGCGCCGAAGAACCCTGCCGTGTTGTCCTTGATCCAGCTGTTCTCCACAGTCGCGGCGCTGTCGAAGGCCACCGCCAGGCCACCACCCACGCCGGCGGTGCTGTTCCCGGCCACCGTGGCGTGCTTGAGGGTGAGCTGGCTGTCGGCCACCGCGACGCCGCCACCGGCGAGCAGCGCGGTGTTGTCGCTGACCTTCGTCTCGTGCAGGGTCGTGGTGCCCTCGACGTCCAGGACGCCGCCGCCGAAGCCGAGCGTCCGGTTGTTGGCGACCTCGCTCTTGTAGACCCAGACCGAGCCGCCGTCGACGTCGTCGGTGAAGATCCTCGCAGCGCCGTTGGCGATGCCGCCACCACCGATGATGGCGTTGTTGTCCTTGATCTTCGACTCGTTGACCTCGAGTACGCCGGCGTTGAAGACGCCGCCGCCGAAGAAGAAGGCGGTGTTGTGCGCCACGGTGGTCTTGATGAGCCGGGCGGTGCCGAAGTTCGCCAGCCCGCCGCCGTTGCCGCCGGACTGGTTGTACAGCAGCTCGCTGTCCAGGATGTCCGCCCGGCCGCCGGGCTGCACCAGCACCCCGGCACCGTCGTTGAACCCGGGCTCCTCCACCAGCGGTACCGCCGCGGGCCCAGCCGTCGCCGGCTTCGCCGCCGCGGCGGCGGGGTCGGAGCTCGCCGCTGCGGGCTTGGCCGCTGCAGGCTTCGCCGCCGCGGCTGCCGGCTTGGCTGCCGGAGCTGCGGGTTTGGCCGCCGGGGCCGCCGACTTGGCCACCGTGGGCTTGGTCGCTGCCGGTTCGGCCACGGCGCCCGGCTTCGGCGTCGCCGTCGTGGCAGGCTTGGCCGCCGAGGTCGTCCGGACCGACGGCGAGTACGGCGCCCAGACCGCCGCCGGGTCCATGGTCATCGCCCGCTGGAGGGTCTGGCCGCCCTTGATGCTCAGGCCCTTGAGGGTGAGGTGCCCGCCGGGGCCCACGTTGAGGATCCGGAAGTGATCGGCGGTGGCGTCGCGGCCGATGGTGGTGTGCTCGCCCTTGAGCGTGATCCGCTCGGTGATGATCGGCAGGCCGTTGCCGTAGTAGTCGTTGCGCGTGAGGTTGTAGGTGCAGCCCTTGGCCAGCTCCAGCACGCCGCCGTGCTTGTTGTTGGCGAACGTGATGGCCTGGATCAGCTTGTCGGTGTCACAGGGGACCTGCTTGGTGCGGTCCTTGGCGTCGTGCTTGTCGTCCTTGCCCGACGCGTCGTCGAAGCCGCTCCAGTCGCCGCCGCTCCACTCGTCGCCCGGGTCCTGGCCGCTGTTCTCCTTGGCGTTGTCGCCCGCGCCACCGTCGTCGCTGACGTTCTGCCGGTTGGTTGACGGCTGCGCGTCGGACACCTGGTTCGAGTTGGGCTTGTCGTCCCGGGCGGCCAGGCCGCCGAGGGCCGCCAGCCCGACCACGCCGGTCAGCCCGGCCACGCCGGCGACCCAGAGAGCCCGCCGTCGTCGTGTCGGCGGAGCCGTCGAGGCCCCGCCGTCGGTACTCGTTACGTCGTTGGACATCAGAGCCTTCCGCCCTTTCCTGCTACCAGACGGGATCGCACCGCCCAAGGCGCGCGACCAGCTACAAATCGGTTGCAGCCTCTGATCCCCACCGTATGAGAACCATCCTCGCGATGCGGACTTATCCGAGAAAAGCCCGCATTCACCTCAGGTTAGGGCAGGTGCCGGCGAACTGGGCCGGGGCGGCAGGAAGGGGCGCGACCAGCACAAACACCGACGGACCCCGCCGCCGGACGCGCGGACGTCGAAACGTCGCGCCCCGGCGGCGGGGTCCGTCGCGGGTCGTGCCGGTGCTGCCGGTCAGCCGGGCAGGCGCGGCCCTGCCTCGCGCTGCTCGGCCAGCCAGGTCTCCACCTCGTCGGAGGTGCGCGGCAGGCCGGCCGACAGGTTCACCGCGCCGGTCGCGGTGACCAGCACGTCGTCCTCGATCCGCACGCCGACGCCACGCAGCTCGGCGGGGACCAGCTCGTCCTCCGGCTGGAAGTACAGCCCCGGCTCGACGGTGAGCACGTAGCCCTCGCCCAGCGTGCCGTCGCGGTACGTCTCCTTGCGGGCGTTCGAGCAGTCGTGCACGTCGATGCCGAGCATGTGGCCGAAGCCGTGCAGCGTCCACCGCCGGTAGACCGAGGACTTCTCGTCCATCGCCTCGTCCACGCTCACCGGCAGCAGGCCCAGCTCCGACAGGCCCTCCGCGAGCACCCGCATGCAGGTCAGGTGGACATCCTTGAACTTCACCCCGGGCCGGATGGCCTCGATGCCGGCCTGCTGCGAGGCGTACACGATGTCGTAGACCTGGCGTTGCAGGGCGGTGAACCGGCCGCTCACCGGCAGCACCCGGGTCACGTCGGCGGTGTAGAGGTTGCGGCCCTCGACACCCATGTCCATCAGCAGAAGCTCGCCCGGCCGGGTCGCGCCGTGGTTGTGCACCCAGTGCAGGATCGTGGCGTGCTCGCCGGCGCCGACGATGGAGCCGTACCCGACGTCGTTGCCGTCGTGCCGGGCCCGCAGCGCGAAGATCCCCTCAAGGAGCCGCTCGGAAACGGCGCGGTCGGCCGGCAGGATCCGGGCCACGTCCTCGAAGCCGCGCACAGTGGCGTCGATCGCGTCCTGGAGCTGACCGATCTCCCACTCGTCCTTGACGAGCTTCTGCTCCGAGATGGCGATCGCCAGCTCCCGGTCGCGGGGCGGCTGCCCCTCGGCACGGACCCCGTCGTACGGGCGGACCGCCGCGTCCACCTGGGCGTCGAACCCGCGCAGCACCCGGGTCCGCCCCGGCGGCAGGTCGGCCAGCGTCGCCTCCAGGCCGGTCAGGTCGGCGGTGGGCAGGCCCAGCTCGGTGGACTTCTCGCTGAGCGTGTGTCGCCGGCCCACCCACAGCTCGCCGTGCCGGCTGCGGAAGAACTCGTCGGTCTCCCGGGACGAGCGCGGCCGCATGAACAGCGTGGCGTCGTGCCCGGAGCCGTTCGGGCGCAGCACCAGCACGCTGTCCGGGTCGTGGTCGCCGGTCAGGTAGGCGAAGTCACTGCCCGGCCGGAACGGGTAGGCGGTGTCGTTGGCCCGGACCTTCTCGGGGCCGGTCGGGATCACCAGCGTCTCGCCGGGGAAGGCCGCCGAGAGCGCAGCCCGCCGCTTGGCGTAGTTGGGGGCCTCCGGCCGGGGCGCCACCGGGAGCGCGCTGTCCCGCCAGCCCTGCCGCATGAAGGACAGGAACGCCTCCGGGAAGTCCGGATCGTGCGATTCCGTACCGTCCGTCGGCGTACCGTCGGTGCGTCCCTCGGTCATTGCGCGCTCCCTCCGTGTCATTGCTGGTCCCGACGGTACCGCGCGCCCGGTTCGCGGTGGCGCCGGCCGGAGCGCTCCGGATCGACGGACGGCTGCGACGGGCCCCCGGCGCGCGTGGGAAGATGACCACCATGTGCGGACTCCTGGCCTTCTTCAGCGCGAACGGCAACGCCGCCGCGCACCGCGACCACATCGCCGGAGCGTTGGAATGCCTGCACCACCGCGGCCCCGACGAGACAGGGGTCGAGGTGGTCGGCGACGCCTCCGGGCGGTACGCGGACGGAGTGTTCGCCCACAAGCGGCTCGCCATCATCGACGTCGCGTCGAGCCACGAGCCGTTGCCCTACGCGAACGGTCGTTACCTGCTCACCTTCAACGGTGAGATCTACAACTACATCGAGCTGCGCGACGAGCTGGTCCGGAACTTCGGCGCCCAGTTCGCCACCGCCGGCGACGGCGAGGTGATCGTCGCCGGCTACCACTTCTGGGGTGAGCAGGTGCTCACCCGGTTGCGCGGCATGTTCGCCTTCGTCATCTGGGACCGGCAGGAGCGGCTCGCGTTCGGTGCCCGCGACTACTTCGGCATCAAGCCGATGCACTACCTGGAGACCGCCGACGGGCTCTACCTGGCCTCGGAGAAGAAGGCGCTGCTGCCGTTCGCGCACAGCAGCTACCAGGGCGACGCGGGTGTCGACGCGGCCAACCTCAGTCACTACCTGACCCTGCAGTACGTCCCCGAGCCCGGCACCCTGCACAAGGGCATCAACCGGATCGGCTCCGGGGAGTACCTGACCTGGACCCCGGGTGGGCGGATCGACGTACGCCGCTGGTACCGGCCGGTGTTCCGGCCGGCGGCGGTCGACGACGAGCAGAAGCTGTACCACGAGATCCGGGAGACGTTGCGGGAGAGCGTGCGCATGCACATGCGCTCCGACGTGCCGGTCGGCTCGTTCCTGTCCAGCGGCATCGACTCCACAGCGGTGGTCGCGCTGGCGCGGGAGTTCAACCCGAACATCCTCACCTTCACAGTCGGCTACGACGTGCCGGGCTACTCGGAGATCGACGTCGCCCAGGATTCGGCCCGGCACCTGGACGTCACCACGATCCCCACCAAGATCGGTCCGCAGGACATGATCGACGCGCTGCCGAAGATCGTCTGGCACCTGGACGATCCGGTGGCCGACCCGGCGCTGGTGCCGCTCTACTTCGTGGCGAAGAAGGCCGCCGAGCACGTCACTGTGGTGCTGTCCGGTGAGGGGGCCGACGAGTTCTTCGGCGGCTACACCATCTACCGGGAGCCCCTGTCGCTGAGCGGCGTGAACGGCCTGCCCGGCGGGGTGCAGAAGGGGCTGCGCGCGGTCTCCAAGGCGATCCCGCAGGGGGTCAAGGGCAAGAGCTTCCTGGAGCGGGGCACCACCCCGATCGAGGAGCGCTACTACGGCAACGCCCGGATGTTCACCGAGGAGGAGAAGCAGCAGCTGCTGCGCCGCTACGACCCCTCGGTGCGCTACACCGACGTGACCGCCCCGATCTACGCCGAGTGCACCGAGCTGGACGACGTCACCAAGATGCAGTACGTCGACCTCTACACCTGGCTGCGCGGAGACATCCTGGTCAAGGCCGACCGGATCTCGATGGCCCACTCGCTGGAGGTGCGGGTGCCGTTCCTCGACCGCGCGGTGTTCGACGTCGCGGCGAAGATCCCGGTGGACCTCAAGCTGCCGCCGCGCTCGGACGCCACGAAGTACGCGATGCGCCAGGCGTTGCAGGGCGTCGTCCCGCCGGCCATCGTCAACCGCAAGAAGCTGGGTTTCCCGACCCCCACCCGGGTCTGGCTGCGCGGCGAGATGTACGAGTGGGCCCGGCACGTGCTGAGCACCTCGGGTGCCGGCGACCTGCTCGACCTGTCGTACGCGCTGCGGCTGCTCGACGAGCACAAGCGGGAGGAGGCCGACCACTCCCGCAAGGTGTGGACGGTGCTGATCTTCTGCATCTGGCACGCCATCTTCGTGGCCAAGACCCTCGACCCCGGCATCCAGCGCAACCAGTCCGCCCTGCTCACCAAGCCCGTCGTCGGCTCCATGGTCCGCTGACCGGTAAGGAAGGGCCCCCTGTTATCGCATTCCGCATAGCAGGGGGCCCTTCCTAACGCCCGGTTCTCCGGTCCGCGCCAGCGGCCCGGGTCCGCTGGGTCAGCGGCGGGCGCAGGTGACCGTGGGCAGAGTGTTGGTGCCTGTGGTGCTGCCCAGGAAGCCGAAGGTCGTGGTGCCCTCCGGTGCGACCGTGCCGTTGTGTGCGACGTTGGTGGCCGTCACCGAGGCGCCGGACGAGGTCTGGGTGGCGTTCCAGATCTGACTGATCGACTGCCCGCTGGGCCAGGTCCAGCTCGCGGTCCAGCCGTTGAACGGCGTACTGCCGTGATTCATGATCATGACTTCGCCCTGGAAGCCGCCCTGCCACGCGCTGACGACCTTGTAGACCGCCATGCAGTCACCACCGCTCGGCGGCGGCGTGGTCGGGTTCGGCGGGGGAGTCGTCGGGTTCGGCGGCGGGGTGGTCGGGTTCGGCGGGGGAGTCGTCGGGTTCGGCGGCGGCGTGCCGCCCGGACCCACGCCGGTCACCTGGCCGTTGCCGCCGTCGAAGGTCACGTCGGAGCAGCCGAAGAAGTTCTCCTGCGAATCCGAGCGCACCCAGCGGGAGTAGATGATGTGCCGGCCGCTCTTGCCCGACGGCAGGTTTCCGCTGAAGTAGTAGTGCCCCTCGTTGGTGCCGACCCCGCCGCGCTGCGGCGGGTTGGTCACCGTCAGGAACGGCTGCTCCTCCAGGTCGCCCCACGCCAGCGCCCGGGTCGGGCTCCAACTGTTCTTGGTCACGTAGAAGTAGAACGTGCCCGGGTGGTGCGCCCAGTTGCTGTACCGGAAGTCCAACCGGGCACCGGCGGTCAGGTGGGTCAACGGCCAGTCGGTACGGGGCAGGTCGTAGCCGCGGTAGCCCGGGTTGCCGCCGCTGCACAGCTGCCCGTCCGGAATGAAGCCGACCGTCCGGCCGCCCGCGTCCGAGCGCAGCACGCTGAACCAGTTGTAGAGCGAGTTCGCGCCGCTCTGCGCCACGGCGGCGGAGCACGCGGGGTTGTTCGGCCTGATCTCGCCGGTCTGGCTCAGGCCGTCCTGCCAGCACAGGAACGTACGGCTGCCGGGGGTCATCGCGGCGCCGTGCGCGGCGGCCGGCTCCGGGCTGGACGCCAGGGCGACGGCGCCAAGGGTGAGGGTCACGGCCGCGGTGAGCAACGCGGCCGTACGGGAACGGTTCACGGGTTCTCCTGACTCGCGGGGCGCGCCGCCCGAGCCGCCCCGCCGCAATCGGGTGGGATGTGGCCTTGTCGCCCCGCTGCAAGGAGCGGAAGCGATGATCACGGTCAGTGCCCCGGCGGGAATCGGCCGGTGGACACGTGCCGTCAACGGTCCCTGTCGTGGACCGGCGCCCTCGCGTCGAACGAACCCGGCAACCGGCGGCGCGGCAGCCCTCGCACCGCCCGGTACGCGTCATCCCACCACGCCCTCCGGCCGTTGCGCAATAGCCCGTTCTCGATGTGTCAGGCCACCCTCTCCAGGTTGTCGGACGCTCGTACGGCCCACGGCCCGTGCCGTGGCACATATTCTTCGCATGCGGCCGCCTACGGCTTCGTGGCGATGCCACCGGGCCGGGCGGCTCGACCGGTACCCGGCGGCCGCTGCGGCGGCGAGACGGAGAGGCGACCGAGCGTGCCCGACGTGTTCGAGGAGCTGCACCGCCGCTGCCGCGCCGGCGAGGCGGTCGCCCTGGCCACCGTCGTGGCCACCTGGCGGTCCGCGCCGCAGCCGCCCGGCGCCAGCATGCTGGTCGCGGCCGACGGCACGGTCACCGGCAGCGTCTCCGGCGGCTGCGTCGAGGCCGACCTCTATGAACGGGCCCGCATCGTGCTCGACACCGGCGCCCCGGAGTTGACCCGCTACGGAGTCAGCGACGACGCCGCGTACGCCGCGGGCCTGACCTGCGGCGGTGAGCTCGACGTGTTCGTGGAGCGGATCGACGGCGGCGACCTCATGGAGCTGGACGCGGTCGACGCGGCGCGCCGGGCCGGCCAACCGGTGGCGGTGGCCACCTGCGTGGCGGCCGACGCCGGCGATCCGCCGAGAGCGGTGCCGATCGACCCGGCGGGGCGGCTGGGCCGGCGGCTGGTGCTGACCGGGCAGCGGGTGACCGGCTCACTCGGCGACGACCGGCTGGACGCCGCCGCCACCGCCGACGCCCTCGGCCTGCTCGTCGCCGGGCACAGCGGGGTGCTCCGGTACGGCTACCACGGGCAGCGCCGGGGCGTCGGCCTGAGTCTCTTCGTGGCCGCGTACGCCACCCCGCCCCGGATGATCGTCTTCGGGGCCATCGACTTCGCCGGCGCGGTGGCCCGGATCGGCGCGTTCCTCGGCTACCGGGTGACCGTCTGCGACGCCCGTCCGGTCTTCGCCACCGCTCGACGCTTTCCGGAGGCGGACGAGGTGGTGGTGCGGTGGCCGCACCGCTACCTGGCGGCGGAGCTGGACGCCGGCCGTGTCGACGGGCGGACCGTGGTCTGCGTGCTGACCCACGACCCGAAGTTCGACGTGCCGCTGCTGGCGCTGGCGCTGCGCCACCCGCTGGCGTACGTCGGCGCGATGGGGTCGCGGCGGACCCACGACGAGCGGCACAAGCTGCTACGCGAGGCGGGGCTGAGCGCGGAGCAGCTCGCTCGGCTCGCCTCGCCGATCGGGCTGGACCTCGGTGGGCGTACCCCGGAGGAGACCGCGGTGAGCGTGGCCGCGCAGATCGTCGCGGCCCGCTGGGGCGGGACCGGTCGCCCGCTGACGGCACTAGCCGGGCCGATCCACCAGGCGGGGTAGCACCCCGGACGCCTCGTCGGTGGCCCGGTCGGTCGGACCCGCGCCTTCGGCGCCCGCCGGGTCGTGCGCTGTGCCAGCCTGGTGCCACGCGGACCGCACACGTGGGTGGTGGGTGGCTGGCGACGACGAAGGGACCGGCATGGGATACGCGGTGGTGCTCGGCGAGGCGCTCGTCGATCTGCTCGACACCGAGCGGGACGGCGAGCGGGTCTACCGGCAGGCGATCGGCGGCGCGCCGCTCAACGTCGCCGTCGGGGTGGCCCGGCTCGGCGGCGCGGCGCAGTTCGTCGGCTCACTCGGCGACGACGTGCTGGCCGGCCGGATTCGCGCCTTTTTGACCGCGGCCGACGTCGGGCTGGCCGGCGCGGTCACCGTGCCGGCGCCGACCACCCTCGCGGTGGTCACCTTCGCCGGCCCGGAACCCGACTTCCGCTTCTACGGGGAGCCGCCCTCCTACGGCCTGCTCGCCCCGGAGGATCTCGACCTGGCGCTGCTGGAGGGCGCCGACGTGGTCTACTGCGGCTCGGTCGTGCTGCTCCACCCCGGCACGCTGGCGGCCGCCCGGCGTGCCTGGGCGCTCGCCGCCGGCCTGCGGGTCTTCGACCCGAACGTGCGCCCCCGGCTCCTGGACGGGCCGGGCGCGTTGGCCGGGCTGCGCGAGGTGGTGGCCGAGTTCGCCGCCGGCGCCCACCTGGTCAAGCTGAGCACCGCCGACGCCGAACTGCTCTACCCGGGCGAGCCGGTCGAGGGGGTGGCCGCGTACCTGCGGGAGCTGGGCGCCGCGACGGTGGTGGTGACGCTCGGCGCGGCCGGCGCGGTGCTGGCCGCCGCCGACGCCGACCCGGTCCGGGTGCCGGCCTCGCGGGTCGACGCGGTCGACGCCACAGGCGCCGGCGACTCGGTGATGGCGGCGTTGATCGCCGATCTGCTCCTCGACGGCGAGCCGGCCAACCCGGCGGGCTGGGTGGAGCGGGTGGCGTTCGCGCTGCGGGTGGCCGGCCTGGTCTGCGAGTCCCCCGGCGGCGCCACCGCCATGCCCACCCGCGCCGACGTCGAACGTCGCTTCCGGAGCTAGGGCGTGCCGTCCAGTTCGAGGTAGCCGCGGCGGGCGGCGATGAGGGCGGCGCGGGCGCCGAAGGGCGCCTCGGCGGCGACCCGTTCCGGCGGTGCGCCGCCGGTATGCCCGGCCCGGATCAGCCACGCCAGCTTCGCCAGCTCGGCGTGCTGGGCACGGACGAACTCCACGTCCACCGGGTCGCCGTGGCCCGGCACCACCACCGTGCCCGTGGTGGTCAGCCGGAGCAGGTCGGCGACCGCGTCCGGCCACTGCAGGGGGTACGAGTCCTCGAACGCGGGCGGCCCGCTCTGCTCCACCAGGTCCCCGGCGACCAGCACGTCCGCGTCGGGTACGTGCACCACCAGGTCGGCGTCGGTGTGCCCCCGCCCGGGGTGACGCAGCAGCACCCGCCGGCCGCCCAGGTCGAGTGCCGTCTCGGTGTGCACGGTGTGGGTCGGTGCGAGCAGTGGTGTGTCGGTCAGCTCGGCGGCGAGCGCCGGGTGCTCCTCGCGCACCTCGTCGTACGCCTCCCGGCGCAGCCGCTCCGGCTGCTCGCGCAGGGCCGCGGCGGCCAGCGCGTGCGCGTACACCGGGCGGGGCGGGTCGCCGGCCAGCACGGCGTTGCCGAAGCAGTGGTCGTAGTGGTGGTGGGTGTTCACCAGCGTCAGCGGACGGTCGGTGACCGCCCGGACGGCGGCGGCCAGCTCGGTGGCCTGGGCCGCCGAGGAGAGGGTGTCCACCAGCAGCGCCTCGTCGTCGCCGACGACCAGGGTGACGTTGATCCGCAGCAGCGGCTCGCGCAGCACGTGCACCCGGTCGGCGACCTTGACGAAACCGCCGATCATGACGCCCGCCCGGCGCGGTCGACGAAGCGTTGCCGGTCCACCAGGATCCGGTCCACCCGACCCCGGGCCACCGTCTCGGCACCATCGGTGACGGTGACCTCGAACGACAGCCGGCGACCGTCGACGGCCGCCAGCAGGGCCTGCGCCCGGACCGTCCGGCCGACCACGGTCGGCGCCAGGTGCTCCAGCTCGACCCGGGTCCCCACGGTGGTCGACCCGGACGGCATCGCGGTCGCCGTCGCCGCGACGGTGGCCGCCTCGGCCAGCGCGAGCACCCGGGGTGTGCCGAGCACCGGTACGTCCCCGGAACCGACCGCCTGGGCGGTGTCCGCGTCGGTGACGGTCAACTCGACCCGGGCGGTCAGACCCGGCGCGAAGGCCGGCTCGGGCTGCTCCTGCATGGTCGCCAGCCTAGGTGCTCGCCGAGCCCGCCGAGCACGCGCCCGGCGATCCGGCCGTACCCGCCGCGCTACCTGTGGACCGGCCCGGCGGGTGGTCGCCGTCGGTCGATGCCGCCCCCGTCGTTAACCTTGACCGCGATGGCCGTCGTGACTGACCCCCAAACCCCCGCCCGGACCGACCCGCCCGCGTCCCCGGACGGGGGCCGTCGGCGCATCGTCGCCATGACGATCTGGGCGGTCGCCTTCGTGGCCGCCTGGCTGGGCATCGGACTACCCACCGACCCCGCGTACGCCTTCGTGTGGATCTGGGCCGGGACCATCGCCTGGAACAGCGACCGGCCGTGGCGCAGTCATCTGCGCTTCGCCCGGGACTGGGTGCCGGTGGTGCTCCTGCTCGCCGCGTACAACCTCTCCCGGGGGTTCGCCGACAACGGGGCCACCCCGCACGCGATGGAGTTGATCGTCGCGGACCGGTTCATGTTCGGCTGGGCCACCGGCGGTGAGGTGCCCACCATCTGGTTGCAGCAGCACCTCTACCACCCGCAGCTGCACTGGTGGGACGTCGCGGCGAGCTGGGTGTACTTCTCGCACTTCGTGGTGGCGCTGGCCGCCGCCGCGGTGCTCTGGCTGCGGGACCGGCACCGCTGGGCGGCGTACATGCGGCGCTGGGGCTTCCTCTGCGCCGCCGGTCTGGCCACCTACTTCATCTACCCGGCGGCGCCGCCGTGGTGGGCGGCACAGAACGGCCTGCTCACCGAGGTCGCCCGGATCTCCACCCGGGGCTGGAAGGCGTTCGGCATGCACGGCGCCGGCAACGTGCTCAACGCCGGTCAGATCGCCTCGAACCCGGTCGCCGCGATGCCGTCGCTGCACACCGCTTGGGCGCTGTTCGTGGTGCTCTTCTTCCTGCACACCACCCGCCGCCGCTGGTGGCCGCTGCTGCTCGCGTACCCGCTGGCGATGACCTTCACCCTGGTCTACTCGGGTGAGCACTACGTGATCGACGTGCTGGTCGGCTGGACGTACGTCGGGATGACCTTCCTGGTGGTCGGCCTGGCCGAGCGTGGGTGGGCGGCGCTGCGAGCCCGTCGCGCCGGGCCCGCCAAAGCCGCCGCCGAACCGCCACCGGGAGGTATCACCGGCCCCGACGGCGCCACCGACCCCCCGGGTCGGCCGGCCAACGGGCAGCCGGCACCGGTCGGCCCGAGCACCGCCGACGAGCCCGCAGTCCCAGCCGACCGCTGACACCGTCAGCCCCGGCCCGGCCCCGGCCGGGTGGGGCCGGGTGGGTCAGGCCGGGCGGCGGGCGGCGTGCGCGCGGAAGGTCAGCTCGGCTGCCAGGCCCCACGCCTCCGACAGATCCCGGTCCTGTGCCGCCGCGCCCGAACCGCCCGCGGTGTCCGCGTAGACGGTGGCCAGCCCGAGCCGGCGCTGCGCCGGCCCCTGCACCACCCGCACGCTCTGGATCCGGGCGTACGGCACGATCGCCACCTGCCGGGTGAGCAGCCCGGACCGGGTGGCGAAGACCCGCTCGAACAGGCCGGCGCCGAGCGCGCCCCGGCCCAGTGGGTGCAGCCAGCGGGCCCGGGGTGGCGGTGGGGCCAGCGCCAGCGCGTCGAGGCGTACCCCTGGCAGCACCTCGGTGACGATCATCGTCGCGGTCGGCAGGTCACCGACCGGCAGCAGGCGGTCCGGCCGGTTGCGGTCGTCGGCCTCGGCGACGGAGTAACCGGCAACCTCCAGCCGCAGCCGCAGCCAGCCCTTCACCCGCCAGAGCAGCGGCCAGGTGGCCCGTACGGTCTGAACCCGGTCCAGCGGCACGGTCTGCGCCCGGGTCTCCAGCAGGCCGTTGTGCACCCGCAGCGTGCCGTCGTCGCGGGCCAGCCGGAAGTTCCAGTCGTCGAGGACCCGGCGGATCGGTTGCAGCAGCACACCGGCCATCGCGGTCAGCGTGCTCGCCACCGCGACGAACGACCACGACCCCGCGGTGAGGAACTGCACCACGACGAAGGCCACGCCGAACGGGAGCAGGAATGCCTGCGGGGTGAGCAGTTGGCTGACCAGCAGGCTCTGGTTGCGTACCGCGTGCAGCGGGCGGCCCGGTGCGGCCAGCGGCGGCGCCGTCCCGGGGGCCGCCGCGGACGGCGCGAGGCCCGGCGCGGGCGGTTGTGACGCGCGGCCGGCGAGCGCCAGCAGCCGCTCGCGCAGCCGGGCCGCGTCGGCCACCCCGAGGTACGCCAGCGGCGCCTCGGTCTTGCCCCCGCCGACCACCTCGAGCCGCAACTCGGCCAGGCCGGTGAGCTGGGCGAGCAGCGGCCGGACCACCTCCACGGCCTGCAACCGCTCCAGGGGAATCGCCCGGGTACGCCGCCAGAGCAGCCCCTCGTACACCCGCAGTTCGCGGCCCACCACGTGGTAGCCGGTGTTGTACCAGCTGATCACTGACAGCACGGTCGCGCCGAGCGCCAGTACCACCACCATGGCCGCGAACCAGCCGAAGCCGACCCGGGACAGCGTCGACCAGGACAGCCCGGCGATCACCACGACCAGCGACTTGGCCCCGTGCAACAGCGGGCTGAGCGGGTGCAGTCGCTGACGCGGCTCGCCGTCGCCGCCCGTTGCCGGCAGCGGCCAGGGATAGGGCACCCCGGGCGGCACCGCCGCGTAGGGCACCGCTCCGCCGGGCGCGTAGGGCGGCACCGCGCCGCCGGGGGGCGGGCCGGTGGGAGGCGCGCCACCGGGCGGCCGGGGCGGGCCGGTGCCAGGCTCGGCGGGATGGTCGGTCATCGGGCCGGCCTCCAGCGTGGCCGGTCGACCGGTCGCGCGCTCACAGCCCCTCCGCCCGGTCCTCGCCGAGCGCGGTGAGCCGGTCGCGCAGCCGGGACGCCTCCGCCGGGCGCAGCCCCGGAACCCGGGCGTCGCTCGCCGCCGCCGCGGTGTGCAACTGCACGGTGG
Source organism: Micromonospora coriariae (assembly GCF_900091455.1). Classification (NCBI taxonomy): domain Bacteria; kingdom Bacillati; phylum Actinomycetota; class Actinomycetes; order Micromonosporales; family Micromonosporaceae; genus Micromonospora; species Micromonospora coriariae. The sequence goes on from NZ_LT607412.1 coordinate 4,748,680, forward strand.
CCAGGTCGAAGGCGCGCTCCAGCGGCCCGGCGCTGACGTCGACGAACTGCATCCGGGAATACGGCACGATGGAGAGCCGCCGGACCAGCAGCCCGTGCCGGACCAGCAGGTCGTCCTCCCGCTCGGCGTAGCCCCAGGCCCGGACCGCGCGGACGATCGCCACGGCCCGCCACGCGCCGAACACCAGCACGGCGGCGAGGGCGAGCCCGAACAGGCCCTGACCGCTCAGTGCCCAGCCGATCGCCGTCACCGCCAGCCCGATGGCGAGCACCACGGCCAGCCGGATCAGCTCCACCCAGATCAGGTCGGAGGAGATCGGCTGCCAGTGGACAGTGTCCGGCCAGGGCTCCAGTGGACCCCGCCCCGCGGACCCGTCCGTCAACAGCGGCCCGGGTGCGCCGGAGGCGGGCGACGGGCCGGGGGGCAGCAGGCCGGGCGCCGGCAGGTCGGGCGGGCGCGGGTCCCCGTCGTACCCGCCGGATCTCGGTAGGGCGCTCGGCGGCAGCGGGGCGGGCGATGACGCGTCGGGCGGGGTGGGATCCGGGCCGAGCGTGCCGGGCGCCGGGAACGCTCCGGGCGGTGGGGCTGTGGTGCGGGGCCGGGACGGGGAGGCGGGCCCGGGGGAGGCCGGTGGGTCGACGCGGTCGTCCGCGCTCACCGATGGGATCCGTTCTGCGCGGCAGCGGCGCGAGGCGTCACGCTGCTGTGCCCACTTGTTCGCCCGCTGCGCTCGCTCACATGTCGAGGGTAGGCGATCCGGGCACCGGATTGACGGCACGCAGGAAGCCGCGTGCGTCCAGGAAGTCGCCGAGGCTGCCCCGGTGCTCGCCGCAGGCCAGCCACGTCTTGCGCCGCTCGGCGTTGTGCAGACGGGGGTTGTTCCACTCAAGCGCCCAGACAGCGGGGGCGCGGCAGCCGCGTGCCGAGCAGATCAGGGCCTCGCCGGCGGGGGAGGGGTTGCTCATCCCGGCCAGTCTAGGGCGGCGGGACGGAGGGCTTGAGCGCCGGGCGGCCACGGGGGGAGCCGCCCGGCGACGGGGTGAATGGTACACGCGGCGAGCCGGTCCCTGTCCACCCCGTGAAGGGCGATTCGGCTGCCGGGGACGGCGCGGCGAAAATCGGCTTCTCCCCACCTCGACACTCAGGAAGGCGTGCGAGTCTTGATACCGCACCAGCCGCGACGACCGACCAACGCTGTGGAGGACCGGTGGCCCAGCCGACCATGCCCGATGCCCCGACGCCGAACGGGGCGGCCCCGGCGGACCCCGCGCCGGTGACCACACCCGCGCAGGACGCCACCCTGCTGGAACGGGCGCTGTTCGAGATCAAACGGGTCATCGTCGGGCAGGACCGGATGGTGGAGCGGATGTTCGTCGCGCTGCTCGCCCGCGGCCACTGCCTGCTCGAAGGGGTGCCCGGGGTGGCCAAGACCCTGGCCGTGGAGACCCTCGCCAAGGTTGTCGGCGGATCCTTCGCCCGGGTGCAGTTCACCCCGGACCTGGTGCCCGCCGACATCATGGGCACCCGGATCTACCGGCAGTCGAGCGAGAAGTTCGATGTCGAGCTGGGCCCGGTCTTCGTCAACTTCCTGCTCGCCGACGAGATCAACCGGGCTCCGGCCAAGGTGCAGTCGGCGCTGCTGGAGGTGATGAGCGAGCGGCAGGTGTCCATCGGCGGGGAGAGCCACCGGGTGCCCGACCCGTTCCTGGTGATGGCCACCCAGAACCCGATCGAGCAGGAGGGCGTCTACCCGCTGCCGGAGGCGCAGCGGGACCGGTTCCTCATGAAGATCGTGGTGGGCTACCCGACCGACGCCGAGGAGCGGGAGATCGTCTACCGGATGGGCGTCGCCGCGCCGGAGCCGAGTGCGGTCTTCGACACGCCCGACCTGATCGCCCTGCAACGCAAGGCGGACCAGGTCTTCGTGCACAACGCCCTGGTCGACTACGCGGTCCGGCTGGTGCTGGCCACCCGCGCGCCGGCCGAGCACGGCATGCCCGACGTCGCCCAGCTGATCCAGTACGGGGCGAGCCCGCGCGCCTCGCTCGGCCTGGTCCGGGCAACCCGCGCGCTGGCGCTGCTGCGCGGTCGGGACTACGCGCTGCCGCAGGACGTGCAGGACATCGCCCCGGACATCCTGCGGCACCGGCTGGTGCTCAGCTACGACGCGCTCGCCGACGACGTGCCGGCCGACCACATCGTGCACCGGGTGATGTCCACCATTCCGCTCCCGGCGGTCGCCCCCCGGCAGCAGGCCAGCCCGTCGTCGACCACCACGCCGCCGGGCGCCGGCTGGCCCGGGCAGCGGCCGTGACCTCACCCACCCCTCGACCCGCCCCCGTCCCCGACCGCAGCGAGGCCGTGCTGTCCCGGCTCCAGTTGCTGGTCACCCGCAAGCTCGACGGTCTGCTCCAGGGCGACTACGCCGGCCTGCTGCCCGGCCCGGGCAGCGAGGCGGGTGAGTCACGGGAGTACCGGGCCGGCGACGACGTACGCCGGATGGACTGGCCGGTCACGGCACGGACCACAACGCCGCACGTGCGACGTACGGTGGCTGACCGGGAGTTGGAGACCTGGCTGGCGCTGGACCTCTCGGCCAGCCTGGACTTCGGCACCGGGCAGTGGCTCAAGCGGGAGGTGGTGGTGGCCGCCGCCGCCGCGATCACCCACCTGACCGTGCGCGGCGGTAACCGGATCGGCGCGGTGATCGGCACCGGCGGCGGCGCGTCCGCCCCGGCCCGGCGCTGGCGGGGTGGGCCACCGCCGACCGGGCCCGGGGTGTTCACCCGCCTTCCGGCGCGCTCCGGCCGCAAGGAGGCGCAGGGCCTGCTGCGCGCCGTCGCCGGCGCCGCGATCCAGCCCGGCCGGGGTGACCTGGGCGCCCTGATCGAGATGCTCAACCGCCCACCCCGGCGGCGAGGGGTGGCGGTGGTGGTCTCGGACTTCCTCGCGCCGGCCGAGCAGTGGGCCCGGCCGATGCGCAAGCTGCGGGTCCGGCACGACGTGCTGGCGATCGAGGTGGTCGACCCGCGGGAGCTGGAGCTGCCCGACGTGGGTGTGCTGCCGGTGGTCGACCCCGAGAGTGGCGAGCTGCACGAGGTGCAGACCGCCGACCCGCGGCTTCGGCAGCGCTACGCCGAGGCCGCCGCCGCCCAGCGGGCCACGATCGCCGCCGCGCTGCGTAGCGCCGGCGCGGCCCACCTGCGACTGCGTACCGACCGAGACTGGCTGCTGGACATGGTGCGTTTCGTGGCCGCGCAGCGGCACGCCCGCACCCGGGGGACGACACGATGATCCGTTTCATGCAACCGTGGTGGCTGCTGGCCGTGCTGCCGGTGCTCGCCCTCGCCGCGTTCTACCTGTGGCGGCAGCTGCACCGCCGGGCGTACGCGATGCGCTTCACCAACGTGGATCTGCTGCGCACCGTGGCACCGAAGGGGCTTGGCTGGCGCCGGCACGTTTCGGCGACCGCGTTCCTGCTCTGCCTGCTGGTGCTGGCCACCGCGCTGGCCCGTCCCGCGGTGGACACCAAGGAGCCGCTGGAGCGGGCGACAGTGATGCTCGCCATCGACGTGTCGCTGTCCATGCAGGCCGACGATGTGGCGCCGAACCGTCTGGAGGCGGCCCAGGAGGCGGCGAAGCAGTTCGTCGGCGAGTTGCCGAGGAGCTACAACCTGGGGCTGGTGTCGTTCGCCAAGGCGGCAAACGTGCTGGTGCCACCGGGCAAGGACCGGGCGGCGGTGACAAGTGCGATCGACGGGCTGGTGCTGGCCGAGGCGACCGCGACCGGCGAGGCGGTGTTCACCTGCCTGGAGGCGATCCGGTCGGTGCCGGCCGACGGGGCGGCGGGTATTCCACCGGCCCGGATCGTGCTGCTCTCCGACGGGTTCCGCACGTCCGGCCGGTCGGTGGAGGAGGCGGCGGCGGCCGCGCAGGCGGCCAACGTGCCGGTCTCCACCATCGCCTTCGGCACCGACACCGGCCAGGTCGACATCGGCGGCCAGCTCCAGCGGGTGCCGGTGGACCGGATGGCCCTGGCCGAGCTGGCCGAGACCACCGAGGGCTACTTCTACGAGGCGGCCTCGGTGAGCGAGCTGAAGCAGGTCTACCAGGACATGGGCAGCTCGATCGGGTTCCGCACGGAGCCGCGCGAGGTGACCCAGTGGTACGCCGGGGTGGCGCTGCTGCTGGCGCTCTGCGCCGGTGCGCTCAGCCTGCTCTGGTCGTCCCGGATGCTGTGAGGCCGGCGGTGCCCGGGCTGGTCCCGGGCGCCGCCACCAGTGGCCGGGTGACGAGATCGGGCGCGAGCGGTGGGGTCAGTGCCCGCCGCCGGCGAGCACGAAGACGATGGCCACCCAGACGGCGGCGAGGGTGAAGCCCAGCGGGGCGACGTAGCGGCTCATGGACGGCTCCGGGTGGCGGCTGGACGGTCCGCGTGCGGGGGCGGACCGCAGGGGGTGGGGACGCGCACACGAAGTCGTGACCGGGCGGCTCCCGGCGACCGTCCGGATTCGGACGGCGCGGCACGCGCACCTCGGCGTGGGCCGGGTGACGGGGGAGCGGAGCGGGGTCAGCTCACCAGACTGAGTCGTGGCTCAGCGGGGCTGACCATCGGCCCGGCCACGACTGGGAGGATCGCTATCTCGCACAGCGATCACCTCCTGACGTCGGGCGGGCCGGAACGTCGATCATCGTACACCCGCGCCGCCGACGGGACGTACTCGGCCGACCGGCTGGCGGCTCCTCCACCGCCCGGCCGTCGCCACCCGGTCCGACGGGCCGGCCGGCGGCCCGCCCGTGCCAGCGTGACAAGCACCGCGGCGAACAGGGGCAGCCAGCAGAACCGGGCGAGCACCCAGCCCGGACCGTCCGGCGCGGTGTGCAACCCCGGCAGGGCCACCCCACCCCGGGCGACGAGCGCGGTCACCGCGACCAGGACGGGCTGGTGCCACAGGTAGATCCGCACCGCGTTCCGGTTCACCTCGGTCACCGCCCGGCCCGGCAACCGACGGGCCAGCAGCCGTTCCAGCCCCGGCCGGGCGAGCAGGCCCACCCCGACCTGGGTGACCGCGAGCGCCACCGCCAGCAACGACGGCGGGTTCAGGTTCGACACCCCGGCCCCGGGCACCCCGACCGCGCTGACCGGATAGCCCAGCGCCAGCAGCGCGGCCAGCGCGACGGCGCCGCCGCCGGCCAGCGCGCCGGCCACCCGCCGGCCGGCCAGCCGCCCCTCGGCGTGCGCCAGGCCGAGCAGGTACGGCACCGCCCAGGCCGCCACCACGGTGACCGGCGCCAGGCTGGTGCCGGTCGGCAGCAGGCGGCCCGCCAGGTCGGCCGCAGCCACCACGGCCACCGCCGGTGCGGCGCAGCGCACCAGCCCCCACCTCGCGACGGCGGCCCGCAGCGGGCCGGTCGACGCGACGAGGAGCAGCAGCGGTAGCAGGAACCACAGGGGACTGACCGCGAGCCGCAGCGCGACGGCGAGGGTGTCGTCCGGGATGCCGGCGACGGTGGCGGCGAGCAGCACTGCGGCTCCCGCACCGAGCAGCGCCAGCGCGGGCAGCGCCAGCCGGCGCAGCCGACGGGCCAGCCATCCGCCCGGCCCGCCCCGGTGGCGTGCCAGCGACCGGGCCGAGCCGAATCCGGCGGTGAAGAAGAACAACCCGAGGGTCTGCAACACCCACGTCACCGGGGCCAGGCCGGGCAGTGCGGTCAGCGGGCTGGACTGGTGCAGCTCGCCGTCGGCGGTCAGCACCAGGCCGGTGACCAGCCAGTGCCCGAGCACCACCCCGCCGATGGCGTACGCCCGCAGCGCGTCGACCGCGCGGTCGCGGCTCACCGGGCGTTCCCGGCCCGGTCGGCGTCGGCGCCGCCCAGCACGACCGTCGCCACCGCGACCAGCGTGGCGCTGCCCGGCACCAGGTAGTCGTCGTGCCCGGCGACCCCATCCACCGGCAACGGCCGGGCGCCGAACGCCGGGTCGCCGGGGCGCCGGCCGTACCCGAGGCCGGGCAGCCGCACCGACGGCACCCGCCGGATCCAGTCGGTGGGCGCCTCGGCCGCCCAGAACCGCCGCCCGCCGCGCAGCTCGTCGGCGTGCTGCACCCCGGCGCCGATCCCGCCGAGGCTGACCACGTCACTGACCTGCGGCGGGGCGTCCGCCGCGGCCAGCGACACCACCAGCGCCCCGTAGCTGTGCCCGACCAGTGTGATGGTCGCGGCGGGGAGGCGCCCGGCCAACTCCCGCAGCAGTGCGGCCAGGCCGTCCCCGCCCCGCCGGGCGCTCGCGCCCGAAACGGCGGCCAACACCCCGTCGGGTGGGTCGTAGCCGAGCCAGGCCAGCACCGCGACCCGCGCCGCCGGGTCGGCCCCCCGCAGCTCCCGGTACACCTGCCGGGCCTGCGCCGCCGGCGCCCGGCGCGCCACACCGCCCAGCCCACGGTCGAAGTCGGCGAGGGTGCTGCCGACACCGGGCACCAGCACCGCGATCCGGTCGGCGTGGGCCAGGTCGCCGAACACCTCGACGGCACGACCGTCGCCGTGCGGGTCGAACGCCAGGAACCGGCGCCCGCCGGCCGCCCAGTCCGCGTACGGCGGACCGGCCGCGCGCATCGCCGCCGCCGTGACCGGGTACGCCTCGACGAACCCGGCCGCCGCGACGGGCTCGGGTCGGGTCGGCAGAACCAGGTTCACGCCGAGCAGCGCGGCCAGGGCCAGCCGGCCGGCACCTCGTGGTCGCATCATGTTCCCCCTCCGGAATGTTGTCCGAAGGGACAGTGCGCCGGTGGGCAGCGCTCGCGCGTCGTCCCGGGGAGCCGTTCCCGTGCTGGCTCCGTGGAGCTACTCGCCCGCGGCGACCAGACCCGTCTCGTACGCCAGCACCACGGCCTGGACCCGGTCGCGCAGCCCGAGCTTGGCCAGGATCCGCCCGACGTGCGTCTTGACCGTCTGCTCGGCCACCACCAGGTCGCCGGCGATCTCCGTGTTGTTGCGGCCCCGGGCGATCAACCGCAGCACCTCGGTCTCCCGCGGAGTGAGCCCGGCCAGGTCGGTGGGGCGGGGCCGGTGGCGGTCCGGGCGGGCCGCGAACTCGGCGATCAGCCGGCGGGTGACCGCCGGGGCGAGCAGCGCGTCCCCGGCCGCCACCACCCGCACCGCCTGCACCAGGTCGGCCGCCGGGGCGTCCTTGAGCAGGAAGCCGCTGGCCCCGGCGCGCAGTGCCTCGTACACGTAGTCGTCCAGGTCGAAGGTGGTGAGGATGAGCACCCGGGGGCGCTGCGCCGACCGGTCGCCGAGCAGCTTGCGGGTGGCGGCCAGCCCGTCCAGCACGGGCATCCGCACGTCCATCAGCACCACGTCCGGGTCGAGCCGGCGGGCCGCGGCGACGGCCTGCGCGCCGTCGGCGGCGTCACCGACCACCAGCAGGTCCGGCTGGGCGGCGAGCAGCGCCCCGAAGCCCTGCCGGACCATCGCCTGGTCGTCGGCGATCAGCACCTTGATCATCGGTCCGCGTCCTCCACGTCGTACGGCAGCTCGACCGCCACCGCGTAACCCCCGTCGGGCAGCGTCCCGGCGGTGAACGTACCGCCGAGCGAGACGGCCCGCTCCCGCATGCCGGTCAACCCGTGCCCGGCTCCGGCCTCGGTGCCCGGCCGGGCGTCGGTCGAGTCGGGCGGTGCGTTCTGCACGCGTACCCCCAGGCTGGAGCGGCCGGCGCGGACGGTGACCCGCACCGCGGCGCCGCCCGCGTGCCGGGCCGCGTTGGCCAGGCCTTCCTGCACGATCCGGTACGCGGCCAGCCCGACCGGCGTGGGCACCCGCTCGACCTGCACCTGTTCGGCGTCCAGGGTCACCGGCAGCCCAGCCCTGCGCGCCGCCTCCACCATCGTTTCCAGGTCGGCCAGGTCGGGTTGCGGCGCGGTCTGCGGGCCGGTCGACTCGCTGCGCAGCACGCCGAGGAGCCGTCGCATGTCGGTGAGCGCGTCGCGGGCCGAACCGGCGATGGCGGTGAACTCCGCCGCGACCGGCGCCGGCACGTCGGTCAGCCGGTACGGCGCGGTCTCCGCCTGCACGGCGATCAGCGACATGTGGTGGGCCACCACGTCGTGCAGTTCCCGGGCGATCCGGGTGCGTTCCTCCAGCACCGCGCGGCGCTCGTGCTCCCGCTCGCTCAGTTCGGTCTGCTCGGCCAGCGCGCGCCGGGACATCCTGTTGCGCCGGATCAGGTCGCCGACGATCGCCAGCGCGCCGAGCAGCGCCAGGACAGCGGCCCGGTTCTCGGCGCGGACCAGGGTGAACACCGGCACTGTGGTGATCGCCACCACCCAGACCAGCACCGGCCGGTCGACCCGCGCGACGACCACCGCGACCACCGCGATCGACCCGAGCGCCAGCGGCGGGGTCCACGGGCCGGGCGTGTCGGCGGGCGCGTTGAACGTGCACACCAGCAGGGCCAGCACGGTCAGCCGCCAGGCCAGCAGCGGACGCCGGGGCAGCGCCAGCAGCGGCGCCACGGTCATCGCCGCGAACAGCACCGCGATCGGCGTCGGCAGGCCCCAGTCGCTCTCCACGGCCACCGTGATCCAGAAGAGGCCGAGCGCGGCGAGCAGCCCGACCGGGGCGGCGTGACGGGCCAGCCTGGGCCAGCGGGCCAGCAGCGGCCGCCCGGGCGGGGCGTCCGGGCCCAGCAGGGTTTGCCGCAGGGCCCGCAGGGCCACGGCGATCGGTTGCCGGTTCACCACCGGGAGGCTACGGGCCGGCACCTCCGAGGGGCGTGCCACCAGGGGTTGATCCCCATGTCGTACCCCAGTGTGACGCGACTCCCGTTAGCGCTTACCTGCCGGTAACGCCTAGGCTCCGACGCGTCCGTGCTGACCATTCGCAAGGGGGAATCGTGGCCCGTACCGTGCTGGTGACCGGGGGGAACCGGGGAATCGGCCTGGCCATCGCGCAGGCCTTCGCCAAGCAGGGCGACCGGGTTGCGGTGACCCACCGCAGCGGCGAGGCGCCCGACGGTCTGTTCGGGGTGCGGGCCGACGTCACCGACGCCGACTCGATCGACGCCGCCTTCACCGCGGTGGAGGCCGAGCTGGGGCCGGTCGAGGTGCTGGTCTCCAACGCCGGTATCACCGACGACACGCTGCTGCTGCGGATGTCCGAGGAGCAGTTCACCGGCGTGCTGGACACCAACCTCACCGGCGCGTTCCGGTGCGCCAAGCGGGCCTCCGGAAAGATGCTCCGGGCCAGGTGGGGGCGCATGATCTTCGTCTCGTCGGTGGTCGCGCTCTCCGGCGGCGCAGGTCAGGTCAACTACGCCGCCAGCAAGGCCGGCCTGGTCGGCGTGGCCCGCTCGATCACCCGGGAGCTGGGCAGCCGCAACATCACCGCGAACGTGGTGGCGCCCGGCTTCATCGACACGGACATGACCGCCGGCCTGTCCGACGACCGCAAGGCGGAGATCCGCAAGTCCATCCCGGCTGGCCGGATGGCCCACCCGGACGAGGTCGCCGCGGTCGTCACCTGGCTGGCCGGCGACGCCGCCGGGTACGTCTCCGGGGCCGTGATCCCGGTCGACGGTGGCCTCGGTATGGGCCACTGACCAGCGCTATCTGACTACGTACGGAGGAACCCTGCATGTCCGGACTGCTCGCCGGTAAGCGGCTGCTGGTCACCGGTGTCATCACCGACGCCTCGATCGCCTTCTCGGTGGCGAAGCTCGCCCAGGAGAACGGCGCGCAGGTCGTGCTGACCGGCTTCGGACGGCTCTCCCTGGTCGAGCGGATCGCCAAGCGACTGCCCGAGCCGGCCCCGGTGATCGAGGTGGACGTGACCAACACGGAGCACCTGGCCAGCCTCGCCGACCGCGTCCGCGAGCACGTCGACGGGCTCGACGGCGTAGTGCACTCCATCGGCTTCGCCCCGCAGAGCTGCCTGGGCGGCGGCTTCCTCGACGCCCCCTGGGAGGACGTGGCGACCGCGCTGCACGTCTCCACCTACTCGTACAAGTCGCTCGCCATGGCGGCGCTGCCGCTGATGTCCGCCGGCGGCGCGGTGGTCGGCCTGACCTTCGACGCCACGAAGGCGTGGCCGGTCTACGACTGGATGGGCGTGGCCAAGGCCGGCCTGGAGTCCGCGTCCCGCTACCTGGCGCTGCACCTGGGCAAGCAGGGCATCCGCAGCAACCTGGTCGCCGCCGGGCCGCTGCGCACCATCGCCGCCAAGTCGATCCCCGGTTTCGACCAGTTCGAGGACGCCTGGACCCAGCGGGCTCCGCTCGGCTGGAGCCTCACCGACCAGGAGCCCGCCGCGCGGGCCTGCCTGGCGCTGCTGTCCGACTGGTTCCCCGCCACCACCGGCGAGATCGTGCACGTCGACGGCGGCTACCACGCCATCGGCGCCTGACGTTTAAGGAAGGGCCCCTTGTTAACGCCTGCGGTAGAGCAGGGGGCCCTTCTTAACACCGTGGACCACTCCGGAGCAGGGGCCGTCGCCGGATCGTTCCGGCCGACCGGCAAGAATGGACCCATGGCGTACGACGCGGTGGTGCTGGTGTCCTTCGGTGGGCCGGAGCGGCCCGAGGACGTGATGCCGTTCCTGCAGAACGTGACCCGGGGCCGCGGCGTGCCGCCCGAACGGCTGGCCGAGGTCGCCGAGCACTACCAGCACTTCGGCGGGGTGTCCCCGATCAACCAGCAGTGCCGTGACCTGCTGGCCGCCGTCCGCGCCGACTTCGCCGCACACGGTCTCGACCTGCCCGTCTACTGGGGCAACCGCAACTGGGACCCGCTGCTCGCGGACACCGTGACCCAGATGCGCGACGACGGCGTCACCAGGGCGCTCGCCTTCGTCACCAGCGCGTACGGCGGCTACTCGTCCTGCCGGCAGTACCAGGAGGACATCGCCGCAGCCCGGGCCGCGGTCGGCCCGGACGCCCCGGTCATCGAGAAGCTGCGCCAGTTCTGGGACCATCCCGGCTTCGTCGAGCCGCACGTCGACGCGGTCCGTGCCGCCCTGGGGCAGCTCGACCCGGCGAAGCGGGACACCACCCGGCTGGTCTTCAGCGCCCACTCGGTCCCTACCTCGATGGCCGCCAACGCCGGCCCGCACGGCGGCCGGTACGAGGCGCAGCTGCGCGAGACCGCCCGGCTGGTGGCCGCGGCCGCCGCTCCCGACCTGCCGTACGACCTGGTGTGGCAGAGCCGCTCCGGCCCGCCGCAGGTGCCGTGGCTGGAGCCGGACATCAACGACCACCTGGCGACCCTCGCGCAGGGCGGCACCACCGGCGTGGTGGTCAGCCCGATCGGGTTCGTCTCGGACCACCTGGAGGTGGTGTGGGACCTGGACACCGAGGCGTTGGAGACCGCCAAGCAGCTCGGCCTGGACTTCGTCCGGGCCGGCACCCCGGGCACCGACCCGCGCTTCGTGGCCATGGTGCGGGAGTTGGTCACCGAGCGGACCGACCCGGACGGCGCGCAGCTGCGCCGCCGCCTGGGCGACCTGCCGATGTGGGACACCTGCCCCACCGTCTGCTGCGTGCCGACCCGCCGCCCCTGACCGTCCACCCGCCCACCGACACCCCGGGGATCACCTAATGCATGACCGCAAGCCCGTCGAGAGCTGGCTGACCGACATGGACGGCGTGCTCGTGCACGAGGGCCAGCCGGTGCCCGGCGCGCCGGAGTTCATCAACCGGCTGCGCTCCTCGGGCAAGCCGTTCCTGGTGCTGACCAACAACTCGATCTACACCCCGCGCGACCTGACCGCCCGGCTGAGCCGGATGGGGCTGGACGTGCCGGAGGAGTCGATCTGGTCCTCCGCGCTGGCCACCGGCCAGTTCCTCGCCGACCAGCGGCCGGGCGGCACCGCGTACGTGATCGGGGAGGCGGGGCTGACCACGGCGCTGCACGCGGTCGGTTACGTGCTCACCGACTTCGCCCCGGACTACGTGGTGCTCGGTGAGACCCGCACCTACAGCTTCGAGGCGATCACCAAGGCGGTCCGGTTGATCAACGACGGGGCCCGGTTCATCTGCACCAACCCCGATGTCACCGGCCCGTCGGTGGAGGGCGCGCTGCCCGCCGCCGGCTCGGTCGCCGCCATGATCTCCAAGGCGACCGGGGTGGAGCCGTACTTCGTCGGCAAGCCGAACCCGATGATGATGCGCTCGGCGCTGAACACCATCAACGCGCACTCCGAGAGCACCGCGATGATCGGTGACCGGATGGACACCGACATCCTGTGCGGGCTGGAGGCCGGGCTGGAGACCATCCTGGTGCTCACCGGGATCAGCAGCCGCACCGAGGCGGAGCGCTACCCGTACCGCCCGTCCCGGATCATCAACTCGGTGGCGGACCTGCTCGACGAGGTCTGACCCGCTTGCCTCCCGTCAGGGGCGCAGTGGGGCGTTGCAGGCGGCCACCAGCGCCTGCCGGCAGGCCGTGGTGAGCGGGCGGAGCGCGGCGTCGCGCTGCTGCGCCTCGTAGTTGTTGATCGCGCCACCGGGCGCGGCGTGCCCGGCCAGCGCGAGCACCCGGTCGAGCACCGCGGCGCGGGCGAAGAGTCGACGGGCCCGGGGGTCGAAGCCGGGCGGCAGGTCGGTGGCGCCGTCCGGGCGGCGCAGCGCGGCCAGCGCCCCGGCCAGCTCGGGCCGCCACTGGGCGACGTCCAGACGGGTCAGCGCGGCGGTCGTCTCGGCGAGCGCGGCAGCCAGCTCGGCCTCCGCCTCGGCGGCTCCGGGCAGCGACAGTGACGCGGCGGGCGCGTTGGCCGGCAGCGGGTAGACCCGCCAGAGCACCGTCTCGAAACAGTCCCCCGAGCCGGAGGTGTGCAGCCGGACCTGCGGGATCAACCCGAGCCCACCGGCCACCACCGCCTCGCCCGCGACCAGCGCCGCACCGGCGAAGTCACCGGGGCCGGGCAGCCCCCGCGGGTCGCCCGGCGCGGGCAGCACCAGACGGATCTCGTCCGGGGAGAGCTTGGCCAGGGTGGGCAGCGCGGCACCCAGCGGGACGTCGGTCCAGGTGCCGGGGGCGTCCGCCACGAGGTGCTCCTCGTCGCCGGCGATGGCGTCGGCGACCTCGTCGTACGGCACCAACCCGGCGCGCCACGCGCGCACCCAGGCGACAAACCGGCTCGACCGGCGCGGCGTGAGTGTGGCCGCGCCCGCTGTGGGGGTGGACATGCCGAAAGGGTACGTGGTCACCGCCGGCCCTGTCTCGACTGCCGCTCCGGCCGCCCTGCCTGACCCGAACTGCCCCCTTCGCCCCACTCCCGGCCCCGCCCCCAGCCCGCTCTCTACTCACGTCGATCATGGCGCCGCCGTGGGCGGTCCATCCTGATTCGTGACGTTTCGCGAGGCACCACAATTCCATGATCGACGGGGTGCGGGGTGGGGGTGGAGGGTCGGCGGTGTGTCGAGGTGGTGGTCGGGGGTGGCGGGGTTAGCGTGATCGACATGGCGGGGCGATACGGCGAGGACGTGTTGGCGGGCGACTGGCGGCGGCGGAAGGTCACCCCCGAGGTGGACGCCGAGCCGGATCTCGTGGTGGAGGACGCCGACTCCGGGTTCTGCGGGGCGGTGGTGGGCTTCGAATCGGGCGCGGTGGTGCTGGAGGACCGGCACGGCCGGCGGCGCAACTTCCCCCTGCTGCCGGCGGCGTTCCTGCTCGACGGTCGCCCGGTGACGCTGCGCCGCCCGACCCGCGCGCCGGTGCCGACGGCCCGCCGGCGCACCGCGTCCGGCTCGGTGGCGGTGGACAACGTCCGCGCCCAGGTGGCCAGGGCCAGCCGGATCTGGGTGGAGGGCATCCACGACGCGGCGCTGGTCGAGCGGATCTGGGGTGACGACCTGCGGATCGAGAGCGTGGTCGTGGAGCCGCTGGACGGCATCGACGCCCTCGACGCCGAGGTGCGCGACTTCGGCCCGGCCCCGACCCGGCGACTCGGCGTACTCGTCGACCACCTGGTGCCGGGCAGCAAGGAGAGCCGGATCGTGGCCCGGGTGACCTCGCCGTACGTGCTGGTGACCGGGCATCCGTACGTGGACGTCTGGCAGGCGGTCAAGCCGGCGGCGCTGGGCATCGCGGCGTGGCCGGTGGTACCGCCGGGGCGGCCGTGGAAGGAGGGGGTCTGCGCGGCCCTCGGGGTGGCCGAGCCGGCCGACATGTGGCGGCACATCCTGTCCCGGGTGAACACCTTCGCCGACGTGGAGACCCCCCTGATCAACGCCATGGAACGCCTCATCGACTTCGTCACCGAAGCCCCCTGACGGCCTGAGCCCCGGATCCCCTGAGCCCCCTGATCCCCTGATCCACCGGGCGGCGGGTCAGGGGACCTCGTCGGGGCTGCGCGTGAAGACGAACGTGGCGATGTCGACCGCCACCGCCCGTCCGCTGTCGTCGCGTAGCACCGACAGGATCTCGCCGGTCTCCGGGCCGGAGCGTCCCCGCCAGCGGTCCGTCCCCTCGGCGACGAACCGGCTCACCCGCTCACCGCGTACGTGGGCCACCAGGTCACCCGCGTCCCAGTTCAGGTCCAGCGAGGTGCCCATCCACCACCAGCGGCCGGTCAGCTCGGCCAGCTCGGCCAAAGGCGCGTCGGTGGCCGGCCGCCACGGCTGCGGGAACGCCGGCTCGGCGTCCAGCACGGTGGTCAGCAGCCGGCGGCCGAGCCCGGTGATCGGGAAGCCGTACGCGTTGGCGAAGCCGACCACGGCGGTACGGGTGGGCCGGTGCACCGCGAGGGCGGCCACGTACCCGGGCATCGAGCCGCCGTGCCCGACGTACACGCGTTCGCCGTCCCGGTAGAGCTCCAGCCCCAGGCCGTGCCCGCCGGTCCAGGAGTCGAGGTCGCTGATCACCACGGGCGCGCACATCTCGGTCAGCGTCTCGGCGGCCAGCACCGACGGGTCCGGGTCGGCCAGGAACGCCGCCCACCGGCCCAGGTCCTCGATCGTCGACCAGAGCTGCCCGGCCGGGGCCATCGCCCCGGTGTCGGTGCGGGGCTCCTCGCGCAGCGTGTCGTGCCACGGGTGGACGACGTAGCCGCGGGCGAACGGTTCAGTGGCCGCGTAGGTGGTGCGGTGCAGGCCCAGCGGGGTGAGGATCCGTTCGTCGAGCAGGTCGGCCCACGGCTTGCCGGTGTGTCGTTCGAGCACCCCGCCGAGCAGCCCGTACGCCAGGTTGGAGTAGTGGTACGTGGCGTGCGGCGGGTAGGCGATCTTGTCGGCGTCGACGTCGGCGAGCAGAGTGCTCAGGTCGACGCCCGCCGCCCGCTCCCACCAGTCACCCTCGGGTTCACGCTGGATGCCGCTGGCGTGCCCGAGCAGTTGGCGCAGGGTGAGCCTGCCCACGCCGGTGCCCGGCAGGTGCTGCTCCAGCCGGTCATCGAGGGCCAGTCGGCCGGCGTCGCGCAACTGCATGATCAGGGTGGCGGTCATCGTCTTGCTGATCGAGCCGAGCCGGTACTGCAGGTCGACGTCCGGGCGGGGGTGCTCGCCGGCGGCGGCGACGTGCGCCAGCGTGCCGTCGCGGACCACGCCCAGCACCAGCGACGGGGCGCGGCCGTCGGCCTGTGCCTGGGCCACCTGGGCGTCGATCTGTCGGGCGGTTTCCGGCAGCAGGGTCAACGGGATCTCCTCGCTCGTCGGCTCGGGCGGGCCACCGGTGTGGGGTGTTTCGGTGGGGCCAGGCGGTTGCGCCGAGCCTACTGATCATCACGGGTCGGCTGCTCGTGCATTCGCGTGTCACGATTGGGGTGTGGACGCCGTGGTGTGGATCGTTTTGGGTGTGCTGCTGGTTGTCGCCGAGGTCTTCACGACGACGCTTTTTCTGATCATGTTCGGGGTCGGCGCGTTCGCCGCCGCGGGCGCTGCCGCTCTGGGCGCGCCGGTGGCGGTGCAGGCGTTGGTGTTCGCGGTGGTGTCGGCGCTGAGTCTGGTGGTGGTCCGGCCGGTCATCCGGCGGCACCAGCGGTCGGCACTGGACAGCGGCGAGCAGCCGTTCGGCGTGGAGGCCATCGAGGGCTCCATGGCGTTGGTGCTGGAGCGGGTGGACGCCGAGCGTGGCCTCGTCAAGATTGACGGGGAGATGTGGAGCGCCCGGTCGTACGACACGACGCAGACGTACGCGCCCGGTGAACGGGTGCGAGTGATAAAGGTCCGGGGCGCGACCGCCCTGGTCTGGCAGGACGACGTTTCTTCCGCCGGCGAGCTGCCGGAAGCGAGAGGGTGAACGGGATGACGGCCATAGGCGTACTGCTGATCGCAGTGGCGTTGATCGCGGTGGTGACCCTGGCGAAGGCGGTGCGGATCGTGCCGCAGCAGCGCCAGGACGTGGTGGAACGGCTCGGCAAGTACAAGCGCACGCTCAGCCCTGGCCTCAACCTGTTGGTGCCGTTCGTCGATGCGGTGCGCACCAAGGTCGACATGCGGGAGCAGGTGGTCAGCTTCCCGCCGCAGCCGGTGATCACCTCGGACAACCTGGTGGTCTCGATCGACACGGTCCTCTACTTCAAGGTGGTCGACTCGGTCCGGGCGACGTACGAGATCTCCAGCTTCCTGCAGGCCATCGAGCAGCTCACCGTCACCACGCTGCGTAACGTGATCGGCTCGCTTGACCTGGAGCGGGCGCTGACCAGCCGGGACGAGATCAACCGGCACCTCTCCGGCGTGCTGGACGAGACCACCGGCCGCTGGGGCATCAAGGTGACCCGGGTGGAGATCAAGGCGATCGAGCCGCCGGCCAGCATCCGCGACTCGATGGAGAAGCAGATGCGCGCCGAGCGGGACCGTCGCGCGGCGATCCTCACCGCCGAGGGCCACAAGCAGTCGGTGATCCTCACCGCCGAGGGTGACAAGCAGTCGGCGGTGCTGCGCGCCGACGGTGACCGGCAGGCCCGGATCCTGCAGGCCGAGGGTCAGGCGAAGGCGATTCGGACCGTCTTCGACGCGATCCACCAGGCGAACCCGAGCCAGAAGGTGCTCGCCTACCAGTACCTGCAGGCCCTGCCGCAGATCGCCCAGGGCAGCGCCAACAAGGTCTGGATCATCCCGGCCGAGCTGACCAAGGCACTGGAGGGGATGGGTGGCGCGCTCGGCGGGCTGAGCCAGATGGTGGGGGACCTGCCCGCGCCGGAGGCCGCCGACCAGGCGAGCCAGGTCGAGCGCGAGGCCGCGGAGGCCGCGCAGGCCGCGGCGGACGCCGCCCAGCAGATCCACGACGAGGTACGCGTCGCCGAGGCGCAGGCCACCGGTACCAAGGGACCGCAGGGGCTGCCGGCGCCGGAGCCGGTCTCGCCGGCCAGCCTGGTCAGCGACCCGACCGACCAGCGCGAGCGCGAGTGATCCAGTACGCCGGCCGTCCGGCCGGATAAATGCGAGAAAGGCTCATGGGGCGCTCCGACGCCTGCCACGATCGGTCCTAGGACGGGTGGTGACCAGGCAATCGGGGCGCCCCGGCGCGTCCCGCACCGCTCGTGGACGAGCGAGGTGACGCATGAAGGATCCGGCGAATCGGATGTGGTCCTCGGCCCCGGTGCCCGGCGCGCACGACCCGGCCGGCCCGCTGGGCTCCCGGCGCAGCGGCGGCGGGTTCGGCGTACTGCCGTTCGTCGGCGAGCCGACCCCGGCCGGGCCGGCAACGAACGCCAGTTGGGCCTGGTCGGTGCGCCGGTTCGCGCGGGCGGCGGTGTGGCTGCTGCCCGCGTACGCCATCCTCTACGGCGCGGTGGCGATGGCCAGCGACGGAGGGGTGGGCAACGACCCGTATCCGGCCGACGGCCAGGCGGCGTACCTCATCGGCTGGGTGGCCGCGGTCTGGCTCGGCCTGCTCGCGCTGCTGGCCCTCACCGGGCTGCTGGCCGCGACCCGCAGCCGCCTGGTGGCCACCGCCGGGCTGCTGGTCAGCATCGCCGGCACCGTGCTGATGCTGCCCTTCGCCGGGCTCGCCGAACAGACGCCGGTCTTCAGCACCACCGCGCGGTCGCTGGTCCTGCTCGGCGCCACCTTCTACAGCGTGGGTTGGGTCCTCACCGGGTGGGCGGTGGCCCGCTCGGGCACCTTCAGTCTCGGCGACGGGATCATGCTGATCATCGCCGCGCCACTTCTCGGACTGGGAGGTGCCCTGGTCGGCTCGTTGCAGACGTTCGGCGCGATCTTCGTGTTGATCGCCGGCATCGGCATCGGCTACCGCTCCGGTCGCCTGATGCCCCGCGAAACCGCCCGCGACGCAGCCAGCGCCAGCCTCAGTACCCCAACCCCCTAAGCCACCACCCGGCCGCCACCGAGGTCGCGCGGGTCACTTCGATCGGACCTGGTCACAGCCGCCCGCGCGGCACGTTCGTACGATCCTGGCGGCGAAGGGCGTGATCTGCCTGGACCGCCGGGTTCGCCTACCGCGAACGGCCTTGCGCGGAGGTGACTGTGATCAGGGTGCTGTTGGCTGAGGACATGCATCTCATTCGGGGTGCGTTGGCCGCGCTGATCGCGTTGGAAGCGGATATGCACGTGGCCGGGGAGGTCGCGACGGGCGAGGCGGCGGTGGCACTGGCCATCGAGGTGCGGCCCGAGGTGGTGGTCCTGGACATTCAGATGCCGGGTCGACTGGACGGCCTGGACGCGGCCCGCGAGTTGCGGGAGCGGGCACCGGAGTGCGGGCTTCTGATGCTGACCTCCGCGGGGAATCCGGATCTCCTCCGGCGGGCGTTGGCGATCGGTGCGCGGGGGTTCATGGTGAAGGACGCGCCGCCGGTGCGGTTGGCTGAGGCCATCCGCCGGGTGGCGGCGGGCGAGACGGTGGTGGACCCTGACCTGGCTGCCGCCGCGATCGCCGGTCGACCCAATCCGCTGAGCCCGCGCGAGGCGGAGGTGCTGCGCCGGGCGGGTGAGGGGGCGGACCTGGCCGAGATCGCGGCGGAGTTCTTTCTCAGCAAGGGGACGGTACGCAACTACCTGGGCGCGATCGTCACGAAGTTAGCCGCGCGTAACCGGCTCGACGCGGTCCGGATCGCGGTCGAAAAGGGCTGGATATAGGACGGCCAACCGGTAGACCCCGGGCTCACCGCCGATGCTGAGCGTGCCGCCGGCGGCGGTCACTCGAGCGATCAGGTTCGCCGTTCCGCTTCCGCTGCCGCGGGCAGCGAGGGCTCCGTCGTTGACGATGACGAGGCCGTCCGGCGTGATCTCGATCAGACAGTACGTGGCGGCGCTGTGCCGAAGTACGTTGGTCACGCCTTCGCGCAGGACGATCGCCAGCAGGGCGTCGTCGCGTTCCGACGTGCGGCGTAGGTCCGTTCGGATTCCGGCCGACTCGAGCAGGGACCGCGCCGAGTCCAGCTCGGCGGTGAGGGACAGCCGTATGTCCGGGTCGTCCGGGATGGCGCGCAGCGCGGCCAGGGACTGGCGGGCGACCCCGGCAATCTCGCCGAGCTGCTCGCGGGCCGCTTCCGGTGTGAGCCGGTCGGCCAGTTCGGCCTTGACAGTGATGGCGGAGAGCCCGTATCCCAACAGGTCGTGGACGTCGCGGGAGATGCGGCGGCGTTCGTCGGCCACGGCGATCGCGGCCAACGCCTGGCGGGCCTCGCGGGCCTCGAGGACCAGCGCGGTCTGCACGGCCAGGCCGGCGAACATGGCGGCGACGGCGATCGTGTTGAACGTCCAGTAGGCATTCTCGCTCGCGGAATAACCGCGGACGGCGAGCACCGCCGGCGTGGCCAGGACGACCATCGCGACCACCGGCCACCATGCCCGGCCGGCGATCAGGAACGCGGCCGCGGCGAACCCGGCGGCCTGCGGATAGCCCTGCCCGGGGTAGAGCAGGGCGGCGGCGGAGGCGGGCAGAAGCGCGAGGGCGATCCAGGGACGGCGCCGCGGCGTCGGTTCGGACTGGCGGGGCAACGCATGGAGCAGGTGCAGCCCCAGGATGCCCGCGAAGAGGATGGACGGCGCTGGGCGTCCCTCCACGTAGATCAGTCCGGTCACGAAGAACCCCGCGTGTACGGCGACGAGAATCGGCACGGCGAGCCGGGGCGGCAGGTCCGGCTCGGGCAGCGGTCGCGCCGAGTTCAGCGGGACCGCACGGGCACTGGCCGCCGCGGACCGGGAAACCTCCGCGATCCGCGCGGTGTCGGCACGTACCGCCAGGGTGATGATCGACGACAGGGCAGTCCCGACCGCGGTTTCCAGCTGACCGGCGGCGCGCGTTCGTTCGGCTTCGACCGATCGCGCTGCGAGTTCGGCGCGGGTGGCGCTGACCGCGGCGCGGGTGTCTCCCAGTCGGGTCACCCCGAACAGAATCAGGCCCTGGGCGGCGGCGTTGAACATCGCGAGCGCGATCTCGAAGGGAGTGGCGGGCGAGATCACCGCCGCCATCACAGTCACCGTCACGAAGAGTATCCATCTGACCACACCACGCGTCATCAAGAGCGTGGACGCCGCCACCATCCCCGCAGCTCCCGGCCCGGCCCAGGGCAGGAGGACGACCTGCGCCGCGAGCGTCCAGCGGTTGCGCCACGGAGTCAGGCAGTGCAGCAGTTGCAGGCCCAGCACGAGCGCGAAGGGCAGGCTCGGCACCGGATGGAGCGGATCGAAGGCGACTCCGGCGAGGACCACCGCAACGATCAACGCATTGTGCACCAGATGTCCCAACCATGCATTTTCCATGGCGGATCGAGGTGCCTGGCACTGATACGGGAGGGGTCCCGTTCGGCACGCTGAGCACGTGAAAATAGCGCTGATCTCCGCCCTTGCCCTGGTCACCCTACATTCGAGCCCCGCGCACGCCGCCGACGCCGAGGACATTGGCGCGACCCTCGACCGGATCGTGCCGGCGATGCTCGCCGCAGACCGGATCCCCGGCGCGGCCGTCGTCATCGTGCAGAACGGGCAGACAGTCTTCAGCCAGGGCTACGGAGTCGCCGACGTCACCACCGGCTATCCCGTGGACGCCACGACGCCGTTCCTGACCGGTTCGCTGGCCAAGGTTTTCACCGCCGAGGCCGTACTGCGCCTGGTTGGCGAGGGCCGCCTCGACCTGGACACCGACGTCAACCGCTACCTCACCGACTTCCAGATCAAGGACACCTATCCGGGGCACCCGGTGACAGTGGAAAATCTGCTCACCCACACCGCCGGTTTCGACGACGACATCGTCGGCCTGGCCGAGGAGGATCCGTCCGGCCTCCCGTCACTGGCCGAGAGCGTCAAGGACCGCCAGCCGCGCCGGGTACGTCCGCCCGGAACCCGGATCGCGTACGACAACTACGCCCTGGCCCTCGCCGGCCGTATCGTCGAGATCGCATCTGGTCAGCCGTACGCCAGCTACGTCGCCGACCACGTGTTCGCCGCCCACGGAATGACCGGTTCCACCGCCGCGCTGCCACATCCCGCACCCGTGGCGGAGCGACTTGCCCACGGGTACCGACCGGACGGCGACGGTTACGCCGAACAGAGAGGCCAGTACGCGCCCTGGACGCCATCCGGCACGGGTCCTGCGGTCACGACGCGCGACATGGGCCGGTACCTGATCGACCAGACGAATGGCGACCCGATCGCGGCGCAGATGCAGCAGCGTCACTTCACGGCCGATGACCGTATGCCCGGCATGGGGTACGTCCTCGAAGAGCGCCCGCGCAACGGACAGCGGGTCCTCTACAAGGACGGCGACGTTCCCGGCTATCACTCCGCCATGGCGCTCCTGCCGGGCCAGAAGTCCGGCATCTACGTCGCCGTCAACGGAGACGGTGTCGCCGGGGCCGCCACCTGGGACATCCAGAAGATCGTCAATGCGATCATCAGCGAGCGCCTCCCGGCCGCCTCGACGCCCTCGCCCACGCCGCTCACCAGCGACGTCTCCCGTTACGCTGGCTCCTACCGCTCGGCCCGCGCCAGCCAGACCAGTCTGATGAAGGCATCGGCCCTGTTCTCCGTACCGACCGTCACGGCCAGCCCGGACGGGACGCTGACCACCACCGGGTTGTCCCCGGATCCCGACCGGTCCACCCAGCACTGGTTCCAGATCGAACCTGGCCTGTTCCAGGAACGCGACGGTCAGGCCCGCATCTCCTTCCCCGAGGACGGCCTCCTGGTCAGCTCCGCGCTCCCCTCCGAGGTCTATGAGAAGCTGCCCTGGTACGACACCCCGACTGTGAATGTGCCCCTGTTCGCCCTCGGGGCGCTTGCCCTCATCCTCGCCGCCCTTGGTCTGCCCATCGCCGCCCTCGTCCGCCGGCGCCGCCAGGTCCGGTCGTCGCGCCCGGCTCGCCTGGCCGCTCACACCGCCTGGGTCAGCGCCGCCCTGAGCACCGGGTTCCTCGTGGGGTTCGCCCTGGTGATGGCCGACCCGAATGTCCTCATGGCGGCGGTAGCGCTCGGCTCACCGAGCCTCACCGTCCTTCCGATCCTGGCCACGCTCTCCCTGTTGTTCGCCATTCCCATGGTCCCGGCCACTGTCCTGGCCTGGCGGCTCCACTGGTGGGGTCGTGCCGGGCGGATCTCCTACACGCTGCTCACCGTGACGGCAGCGGGGTTTTTCACCGTAGCCTTCGGCTACCGCCTCCTGCTCTTCTAGTCACCGCCGACGCGACCGTCCCGGATCCGCTCCGGCGGATTCGGGACATACGCCCCTTTCCCGCGTCATCGTCATCGGATCCGGCGCGGCCGGGGTGGGCGGGCGTGATTGGGTGGGTGTTGGCTGGTGGGGGGCCGTGAAGTTGCTGACAATCCGGGGTTGGGGGTGGTCGGTTGGCGGCTTTCGTGGCAATCCTGGGGACCATGGCCGCCTCTCGCTCGCCGCTGTCGCGGCTGTTCACCGTGCTGCTCGCCGGCTTGCTGGCCGGGCTCGCCCTGGCAGTCGCCGCGTTGCCGGGCAACCTGCTGCTCGGGTTCGCCACCCGCTCCGCGATCGGGTCGTACGCCGCGTTGCCCGCCTCGCTGCGCACCCCGGCCACGCCGCAGCGCTCGTACCTCTACGCCAACGACGGCAAGACGCTGATCACGACGTTCTACGACGTGAACCGCACAGATGTGCCGCTGTCGGAGATCGCACCCGTGATGCGGCAGGCGATCGTGGCGGCCGAGGACCGGCGCTTCTACGAGCACGGCGGCGCCGACCTGCGCGGCCTCGCCCGCGCGCTGGTGGCCAATGTCAAGGGCGGCGGCACCGAGCAGGGTGGCTCGACGCTGACCATGCAGTACGTCCGTAACGTGCTCAAGACCGACCCCACCCGCACCGCCGAGGAGCGCGCCGCCGCCACCGATCCCACCATCGGGCGCAAGCTCCAGGAGATCCGGTACGCGGGCGCGCTGGAGCAGAGCCTCGGCAAGGACGAGATCCTCAACCGGTACCTGAACATCGCCTACTTCGGCTCCGGCGCGTACGGGATCGCGGCGGCCAGCCAGAAGTACTTCGGCAAGCCGCCGGCGAAGTTGACCCTCGCCGAGTCGGCCCTGCTCGCCGGCCTGGTGCAGTCCCCGGACGCGTACAGCCCGATCGACGGGGACAAGGACGCGGCGCTGGCCCGCCGGTCGTACGTGCTGGACTCGATGGCCGCCACCGGGGCGATCACCGCCGGCCAGGCCGCGCAGGCCAAGGCCGAGCCGCTGACCCTGCACCCGACCCAGCAGCCCAACGGTTGCACCGCGGTGGCCCAGGGCCACGACGACTGGGGCTACTTCTGCGACTACCTGCGCCGGTGGTGGGTGACCCAGCCGGCGTTCGGGGCCACAGTGCCGGAGCGCGAGCAGGCCCTGCGCGCGGGTGGCTACACCGTGGTCACCTCGCTGGACCCGAAGGTGCAGGCCACCGCGCAGCAGCAGGCCACCAAGGTCTACGGGTACGACAACAAGCGCGCCCTGCCGATCGCCGCCGTGCAGCCGGGCACCGGTCAGGTGCTGGCGATGGCGGTCAACCGGCACTACAGCCTCGCCGACAACCCGAATGGGCAGGCCAACTACCCGAACACCGTCAACCCGCTGATCTCCGGCGGCGCCAGCGTCAACGGGTACCAGGCCGGCTCCACGTTCAAGCTGTTCACCATGCTCGCGGCGCTGGAGTCGGGTCGTACCCTCTCGACCGGCTTCGACGCGCCCGCCAAACTGCCCACCCGGTACCCCGCCGAAGGGCCCGGGAGCTGTGACGGCCGCTGGTGCCCGGCCAACGCCAACCCGGACTGGATGGACGGGTACCGGATGATGTGGGACGGCTTCGGCCGCTCGGTGAACACCTACTTCGTCTGGCTGGCCGAGCAGGTCGGCCAGGACAAGGTGGTGGAGATGGCGCAGCGCCTCGGCATCACCTTCCGCGCCGGCCCGGACGCCGACTTCGCCAGGAACGATGCCGCCAACTGGGGTTCCTTTACGCTCGGCGTGGCTGCCACCACCCCCTTGGACCTGGCCAACGCGTACGCCACCGTGGCCGCCGAGGGCACCTACTGCACGCCCGTGCCGGTGATCTCGGTGACCGCCGCGAACGGCGACAAGGTGCCTGTCGGGCAGCCGTCCTGCAAGCGCGTGCTCGACGCCGACGTGGCCCGCGCCGCGACCGACGCCGCCCGCTGCCCGGTCGGGCAGCAGTCACCGTACGGGCAGTGCAACGGCGGTACGGCCACCGGCGTGAACGACATCCTCGACGGCCGCCCGGCGGCCGGCAAGACCGGCAGCTCGGAGGAGAACGCCACCGAGACGTTCGTCGGCTTCACCCCGCAGGTCGCGGTCGCCGGCATCGCCGCCAACCCGGACGACACCACCGACTCGGTGGGTTCCGCGGTGCAGGCCAAGGTGATCGACGCGGTTGCCCGGGTCATCGCCACGGCCGTCAAGGGTCAGCCGGAGAAGGCGTTCGTCGCACCGAGCCGCGAGCTGGCCGGCGAACCCCGCCGCCCGGTCGAGCGCGCCCCCGTCCCGGACCGCCGATCGACCCGGGAGAACGACGACGACCCCCGCTCGCTCCTGCAACGCTGGCTCGACCGCCGCGGCTGACCGCAGCCGCCGCTGCGGTCAGCGAAAGCGCGGGTCGGACCAGTCGACGAAGCGGGCGAACAGCGCGTGCGGGCGCGGCGTGTCGTAGGGGTTGAGCGTGTACAGGTCACGGGCGGCCTGGGCGAAGACGCCCGTGAGCAGGACGTAGAGCCGTACCCGGTCCGTTTCGTGGCGGGCCCGCAGCAGCAGCCGGGCCACCGCGCACGGCCACGGGTCGCCGCACCCGGCGCACACCCAGAGCGGCTTCAACGGCCGGTGCGGTTCCAGCCACGCCGGTAGCTCACCGACCGCCGCCGGCCGGCACCGATCCGGGGGTACGCGGCCAGCCGCGTCGCGCCCGCCACCGCCGTCGTTGGGTTCTGCTGCGTCCACGATGTCTCCTCGTCTGCGGGGGAGCGGCGCCGGGGCGTACCGGGGGAATGGCCGCCGACCCGGCGCCGCGTGCTTCACAGTCTGCTGACCAGGCCACTACGCTCGGAAGCTTCCGCAGGTGGGCGGGGAGCACCGGACCGGCACCCGAGAGCGCTTGGGAACCGGCCCGGCCCGCCGTAGAGGAGGTGGAGAGCCGGTGAGCGTGTCCGCGTCGGAGTTCCTGGTCCGCGAGCTGCGCAGGCAGCGCACCCTGGCCGGGCTGACCCAGGACGAGCTGGGCGAGCGGGCGCACTTCTCCGGGAAGCAGGTCAGCGCGGTCGAGCTGGGCACCCGCCCGCCCCGCGAGGACTATCTCGCCGCCGTCGACCGGGCACTGGACACCGGCGGGCTCTTCGTGCGGCTCTGGGCCGATCTGGTCAAGGACGACGCCGCGCCGGTCTGGCTACGCGAATGGATCGAGTTCGAACGCGAAGCCGTCCTGCTCCGCTGGTACGAGCCGCTGTACGTTCCGGGGCTCCTCCAGACGGAGGACTATGCGAGAGCCACATTGGCCGGTGGGCGGTTCACCGTTGAGGAGATCGACCGGGCCGTCGCCTCGCGCCTCGACCGCCAGGTGATCCTGACGCGGGAGAAGCCGCCGCAACTCGTGGCCGTGGTCGACGAGGCGGTGATCCGTCGGCCGGTCGACCGACCTGGGTTGATGGCCGCCCAGCTTGCCAGGCTGGTGGCGCTGGCGGAACTGGACCACGTGCAGTTGCAGGTCGTGCCAGCCGAGACGGGCATGTATCTGGGGATGGCCGGCCAGTTCATCATCGCCGAACTGCCGGACGGCGATCGGGTCGCGCACGCCGACAACCAGCTCACCGCGCAGATCGTGGAGCAGGCCGCAGACGTTGCTAGGCTGTCGGGCACCTGGGAGATCGTGCGGAACGAGGCCCTCTCCCGGCGACAGTCACTCGACTTGATCAAGGAAGTGGCGAAGACATGGACCTGACGGGTGCCCAGTGGCGCAAGTCGAGCCGGTCCGGCGGCAACGGCGGCTCCTGTGTGGAGGTGGCGGACAACCTGCCGGGTGTGGTGCTGGTCCGGGACACGAAGGACCGTTCCGGCGGCACCCTCGCCTTCGCGCCGGCCGCCTGGCGGGCCTTCGTCGGCTTCGCCCGCCAACGCTGACCCCACCAACGCCGACCCCGCGACGCTGACCCTGCCCGGGCCGGCGGTCAGCCCTTCCGGCGACGCGGCCGGTAGCTCGCCACGGTGGCGGGCAGCCCGCGCCGGATGATCCCGGCCCAGTCGGTGTCGCCACGCAGCACCGCCGCCGCGGTGTTGCGCGCCTGCTCGGCGGTGAAGTGCGGTGGCAGCATCAGCTCGGCCGGGTCCACCAGTGCGTTGATCACCGTCGGCCGGTCGGCGGCGAGCGCCCGGTCCCAGAGACCCGGCACCTGGTCGGGAGAGTCGACCAGCTCGCCGTGCAGCCCGAGCACCTGGGCCCACTGGTGGTAGCCGATGTCCGGCAGCTGCTGACTGTCCGGGAACATCGGCGTCCCCTCGCTGGAGCGCTGCTCCCAGCTGACGAACGCCAGGTCCCGGTTGTTGAGCACCAGCACCACGAACCGCGGGTCGGCCCAGCTCCGCCAGTACTTGGCCACGGTGATCAGCTCGTTGACGCCGTTCATCTGCATCGCCCCGTCGCCGATCAGCGCGACCAGGGGTCGGTCGGGGTGGGCGAACTTGGCGCTCAGCGCGTACGGCATGGCGCCGCCCATGGACAGCAGCGTGCCGGAGAGGCTGGCCAGCATCCCCGGGCGGACCTGCACGTGTCGGGCGTACCAGGCGGTGGCGGTGCCGCAGTCCACGGCGAGCATCACGTTGTCGGGCAGCCGCTCGCTGAGCGTGCTGAACAGCAGTTGCGGGTTGACCGGGTCGGCGTCCTGCTCGGCCAGGTCGCGCTGCACCCGGCGCCACGTCGAGGTGGCCTCGGTGATCTCCGTCCGCCACTCGGTCGGCCCAGGGCCGGGACCCAGCTCGCGCAGCAGCGCCCGCAGGGTGGGAGCGGCGTCGCCGGTCAGGTTGACCTCGGTCGGGTACCGCAGCCCGAGCTGGGTGCCGTCCAGGTCGATCTGCACTCCGCGGGCCTGCCCGGGCGGCGGGTAGAACTCCGAGTACGGCATGTTGCTGCCCACGATCAGCAGGCGGTCGCAGCGGCTCATCATCTGCCAGCTCGGTCGGGTGCCGAGCAGCCCGATCGCGCCGGTAACCCACGGCTCCCGGTGGTCGACGGCGGTGAAGCCGAGCAGCGCGGTGGCCACCCCGGCGCCGAGCCGCTGGGCGACCTCCCGGACCTCGTCCTTCGCGCCGAGGGCGCCCTGCCCCACCAGCATCGCCACCCGTTCCCCGCCGCGCAGCACCTCGGCCGCCCGGCGCAGGTCCGCCTCGGGCGGCACGGTCGGCGTGCTGCTCGGCACGTTGCTGGTCTGGTAGTAGCCGTGCGCGTGCGGCGGGTCCGGGACCGCCGGCTTGTCCTGCAGGTCCGCGGGGAGGATCAGGGCGGTGACCGTACGCCGGGCCAGCGCCGTGCGGCACGCCCGGTCGACCAGGTGACGGACCTGCGCCGGGTGGTCGAGTTGGGCCAGGAACGCCGCGGCCACATCCTTGTAGAGGGCGAGCAGGTCGACCTCCTGGTAGTAGCCGCCGCCCTCGGCGGTGACAACGGTGTGCCCGACCAGGGCGATCACCGGCTGGTGGTCGAGCTTGGCGTCGTACAGGCCGTTGAGCAGGTGGATGGCTCCCGGGCCGCTGGTCACCAGGGCACAGCCCAGCGGCCCGCCGCCGTACTTGACGTGCGCCGAGGCGGCGAAGCCGGCGGTCTCCTCGTGCCGCACCTGGACGAACTGGGCCCGCTCGTCGGTGCGTTGCAGGGCGGAGGTGAGGCCGTTGATGCCGTCACCGGGGTAGCCGAAGTAGCGGTGCACTCCCCAGCTGAAGAGGCGAGCGACGATGTGGTCCGCGACGGTCGGGTGCCGGGGCATGGTGCCTGTTTCGCCCGGCGCGGTGTGATCTGCGCTCACCTGGCTGGTCCTTCCCGTCGAGTCCCGTACGCCGCACGCCATTCCCCTTCCTTTACGGACAAAACGCCCTCAACGACGTGGGCTCGACCGGCTTCGGAGTGCCCAGCCGGGCGTCCGGCAGAATCGTCGGGTGCCCGTCCACCAGATCACCGACCCCGACGACGACCGGATCGCCGACTACCGCGCGCTCACCGACGTCGAGCTGCGCACCCGTTGGGAGCCGCCGCACGGCCTGTTCATCGCCGAGGGGGAGCTGGTGCTGCGCCGGGCGTTGCGCGCCGGCTATCCGGCCCGGTCGTACCTGGTCGACGCCAAGCGCATCGACCAGCTCGCCGACCTGGACACCGGCGACGCGCCCGTCTACGCGGCGACGCAGGACGTGCTGGAACGGGCCACCGGCTTCCACGTACACCGGGGGGTGCTGGCGTCGTTCCACCGCCGGCCGCTGCCGGCGGCCGCCGACGTGCTCGCCACCGCGCGCCGGGTGGTGATCCTGGAGGACGTCAACAACCACACCAACCTCGGCGCGATCTTCCGGGCGGTGGCGGCCCTCGGGGTGGACGCTGTGCTGCTCTCGCCGAGCTGCGCCGACCCGCTCTACCGGCGCAGCGTCCGGGTGAGCATGGGAGAGGTCTTCGCCGTGCCGTACGCGAAGCTGGACCCCTGGCCGGACGCGCTCGCCGAGGTCCGGGCGGCCGGGTTCACCGTGCTGGCGATGACGCCGGCGCCGGACGCCGTGCCGATCCAGCGCCTCGACGCCACCCAGCGGGCCCGCTCGGCGCTGCTGCTCGGCGCCGAGGGCGCCGGCCTGACCCGGGCCGCCATGGACGCCGCCGACATCCGGGTGGTCATCCCGATGCGCCGTGGCGTCGACTCACTCAACGTGGCCGCCGCCACCGCCGTGGCCTGCTGGGAGCTGAGCCGCGACGACCCCTGGTGAGGGCGCGGACACCCTCGTCAGCCGGTTGGACGCGAAGCAGATCCGTCCGGTGACCGGGCCCGCGGACGGCGGGATGTCGAGTTCCGGCGTCACGGACTGTAGCGTGGCGGCCGTGTTCCCTACCGTCCGTGAGGTCCTCGCCCTCGACCCGGTCCGCCACGGCGCGCCGCGCGTGGTGGCCGGGGACGCCGGGCTGGACCGGCCCGTGCGCTGGGTGCACGTCGCCGAGGTGCCGGACATCGCCACCCTGCTCGGCGGCGGCGAACTCGTCCTCACCACCGGCATCGGGCTGCCCGGCGACGACGCGGGGCTGCGCGCGTTCATCGGCGACCTGGCCGACGTCGGCGTCTCCGGGCTCGTCGTCGAGCTGGGCCGCCGGTACGTCAGCGGGGTGCCCCGGGTGATGGCCGCCGCCGCCGAGCGGCGCGGCCTGCCCCTGGTGGAACTGCGCCGGGCCACCCCGTTCGTACGGATCACCGAGGCAGTGCACGCGTTGATCGTCGACGCGCAGCTCACCGAGCTGCGCGCCACCGAGGAGATCCACCAGCGGTTCACCGACCTCTCGGTCGAGGGCGCGGACGCCGCCGAGGTGATCCGGCAGGCCGCCGACCTGTCCGGTTGCCCGGTGGTGTTGGAGAACCTGTCCCGGCAGGTGCTGGGGTACGACCCGGCGGGGGAGAGCGCCGAGCTGCTGCTGGACGGCTGGGAGCAGCACTCCCGGCGGATCCGCCCGGCCGGGCGGACCGCGTACGACCCCGACAGCGGCTGGCTGGTGACGGTCGTCGGTGCCCGGGGGCAGGACTGGGGGCGGCTGCTGCTGCGCTGGCCGGCCGGCGGGGAACTGCCCAGCCGCCGAGGCGCCGACCCGGTGGAACCCGACGCCCGCCCCGGCGGCGGGCCGCCGACCCGGTTCACCATCCTGATCGAGCGGGCCGCGTCCACCCTCGCGCTGGGCCGGCTGATCCGCCGCGACGCCGAGGGGCTGGAACGGCAGATCCACCGCACCCTGCTGACCGCGCTGCTCGATCACTCCCGGCCGGTGGACGAGGTGGCCTTGCGGGCGAAGGCGCTCGGCGTGGTGCTGGAGCGCCGGCACCTGGTCGGCGTGATGGTCCGGCACCGGGCCGACGACCCGGCCGGCGAGGGTGGCCCCGAGGCCGGCCCGGCCCGGCTGCGGGACCTGTCCGAGGCCGTCGGCCAGGCGCTGCGGGAGTCGAAACTGACCGCGCTGACCAGCGCGGTCGACGACCACTCGGTGGGCGCGCTGCTGGCCCTGCCGGACCCGGCCGCCGAGGACCGCGCGCTGTCCGCGTTCGCCGCCGCGCTGCGCCGGGTACGCCTCGACGCCGGCGCCGTCCGGACCGCATCCGGCGCCGACGCGTCCCGGATGGTGTCCGGCGGCGACCCGTCCCGACCGGCCGGCGGCGCTCCGGGCGGCGTGATCGTGGCGGCCGGATCCGGGGTCGGCAGCCTGCGGGAAGCCCGACGGTCACTGGTCGAGGCGCGCCAGATCGCCGAGGCGGCCCGCCGGGACCGGCGTGACCTGCCGATCTTCCGGCTGCCGCACGTCGGCCTGGCCGGCCTGCTGCACCTGCTGCGCGACGAGCCCCGGTTGCAGACATTCGTGGAGCGCGAACTCGGGGCACTGCTGGAGTACGACGCCCGGCACCCCCGCGAGCGGCTGCTCGACACCCTGCGCGCGTACCTGGAGCAGGGGCGCAACAAGTCCGCCGCTGCCGCCGCCGCCCACCTGTCCCGGCCGGCCTTCTACGAGCGCCTGGCCCGCATCGCCCGGATCCTCGACGTCGACCTCGACTCCGTCGAAGCCTCCCTCTCCCTACACGTCGCCCTACTAGCCCTGGACGCCGTCCGCCTCCCCTAACCCCGCCCCTCCCGCCCCGCCCCGCCCCGCCGCGCCGCCGCGCCGCGCGCCGCCGCCAACAGCCCCGTTGATCTAGGGCAAATCACCATGAGTTGATCTCCACGCGCAGCGATACGCCCTAGATCGACGGGGAGCGCGGCGCGGCGCGGGGCGGGGGCGGCGCGGGGAGCGTGGGGCGGGGGCGGGGTCAGGTGAGGGTGGTCAGGGCTTTGGCGTAGGTGGGGGGGACGTGGTTGGGGCCGCCGGGGGTGAAGACGTCCGAGGTGGCGATCGCGGACCAGGCGGTGGCCGGTACGGCGTCGACCAGGGCGCGGATCACCGGGGCGTCGCGCCACTGGTCCTGCTCGGCGAGCAGGCCGAGGGCCACCACCGACTCCTCGACCTCGCCCACGCACTCGAACGGCTTGTGCCCGTCCACGCCCAGCAGCTCGCGGTAGCCGGGGATCTGCGACTCGTCGGCCAGCAGGTCGCCGCCGAAGATGTGGGTGACCCGCTCCCGCGGCATGAACGGCGCCATGGCCAGGAAGACGAACCGGCACTTCGGGCAGTCGCGGCACCAGCGTTCGCTCGCGTCGCGCAGCTTGAACGCGGCGTTGCAGCTGGTCACCACGTCGTCGTACCGGGTGAACTCGGCGAACAGCCGGGCGATGTGCAGCTCGGACAGCGAGCGCAGCAGCGAGAAGTACGGCTCGGTCAGGCCGGCGTGCTCGGCCAGCGCCGCGCGCAGCAGCCCTTCGGCCTCGACGCCCTTGGACCACTGGTGGTTGATCTCGTGACCGTTCCAGACCAGGTTCGGGTCGGACGCCGAGCGCTCGTTGGACATCACCACCGGGCCCAGCCCGTGCAGCACCGCGGTCGCCACCGCGATCAGCGAGTTTATCGCGGTCACCGGGATGTGGCCGTTCAGCGCGCCGGCGGCGTTCAGGTCGAACAGCACCGGGTCGATCCGCCGCCGCGCGGCCAGCGGGGTCAGCCCGGACGCCTCGTTGACCGAGACGATCACGTGGTTCGGGTTGACCGAGAACGGCACCGGGTCCAGTTCGGCCCGGCGTAGCGCCTCCAGGCTGACGATGGAGTCCTTGCCCCCGCCGACGGCGGAGAGCGGGCGGCGGTCGGAGTCGTCGTACACCCGGGCCGGCGTCACCTCACCGGCGGGCACCTCTGGGCGCAGCTCCAGCACGTGCGGCAGCTGGTTGCGGTACGCGTACTCCGCCAGGCCCCTGGTGTAGACGGCGGTGACGTAGTCGGCGGTGGCCGCGCCCAACGGCGCCGGCAGCACCAGCCGGGGCGGCGCGGCGGCCTTGTAGTAACTCACCCCGGCGACCAGGTGCAGCACCTCCAGCACCCGGCCGAGGGTGGCCACCGTCTCGTCCGACGGCGGCTCGGCCGGCAGCGGAAGAGTGATGACCTCGGTGAACCGCTGCTCGCCGGCCGGGCCGGTCAGGGCGTAGTCGAACAACACCTCGCCGGTGGCGAAGTCGATCGAGTAGGACGGGAAGGTGAAGGCGTCCATCCGCCGGAGCTGCTCGTTGGGCACACGCCATACTAGGCCCTGGTTCGTCCGGCCGTGTCCGGACCGGGCCCGCCCTGCCGCCGCCGCGACCCCCGAGGAGAGCCCCGTGCGCCTGTCTGACCTGCGCGGACGTACCGTTGCCGTCTGGGGTACCGGCCGCGAGGGCCGGGCCGCGGTGACCGCGATCGCCGCGCACGGCCCGGCCGACCTGGTCGCCGTCGACGACAGCGCCAACTTCCTCTCGCTGCCCTGGGACGGCCCGCTGGCCGAGGCGGCCCCGCTGGTCACCGGTGAGGCGGGCTTCGAGCGGCTGGCCGCCGCGGACGTGGTGGTCCGCTCGCCGGGCGTGCCGCAGACCCACCCGTGGCTGGTCGAGCTGCGCAAGCGCGGTGTCACGGTCACCCAGGGGACCGCGTTGTGGATGGCCGACCACGCCGCGCGCACCGTAGGGGTCACCGGCAGCAAGGGCAAGAGCACCACGTCCAGCCTGATCAGCCACCTGCTCACCGCGACGGGCCGGCCGAACGTCTTCGGCGGCAACATCGGCGTGCCGACCCTCGACCTGCCGGAGGCCGAGCTGTACGTGCTGGAGCTGTCCAGCTACCAGTGCAGCGACCTCAGCGACTCGCCCCGGGTGGCCGTGGTCACCTCGCTCTTCCCGGAGCACCTGGACGCCCACGGCGGGGAGCGGGAGTACTACCGGGACAAGCTCAACCTGCTCGCCCACGGCCCGGAGACGATAGTGGTGAACGGCGCCGACCCCCGGCTCGCCGCCGAGCTGGGTGATCGCCCGGCCGTCCGTGCCGGTCGCCCGGACACCACAAACGTCGCCACCGGCGCCGACGGCACGCCCTGGTTCCACCTCGGCGACCAGCCGCTCTTCCCGCGCGCCGTGCTGCCCCTGGTCGGCCGGCACAACGAGGGCAACCTCTGCGTCGCGCTCGCCGTGCTCGACGCGCTCGGGGTGGACGTGGTCGCCGGCAGGGACACGCTCGCCATCGCGGTCGCCGAGTTCCAGGGGCTGGCGCACCGGCTCACCGAGATCGCCGACCCGTCCGGGCTGACGTTCGTCGACGACACCCTGGCCACCAGCCCGTACGCGGCCATGCACGCCATCGACGCGTACGACGGCCGGCCGTTGACGGTGATCGTCGGGGGCACCGACCGGGGTCTGGACTACACGCCGCTGGCCGAGCACCTGGCGGAGCGGGAGCTGACCGTGATCGGCATCCCGGACAGCGGTCGCCGGATCGTGGAGGCGCTCGCCAACGTGCCCAAGGTGCGTACCGAGCTGGTCGACGACCTGGTGGAGGCGGTGCGGCTGTCCCGGGAGCTGACCCCGGCCGGTGGGGTGGTGCTGCTGTCCCCGGCCGCGCCGAGCTACGGCCGGTTCCGCAACTTCGAGCACCGCTCGGAGGTCTTCGCCGAGGCCGTTCGCGACACCGCGGGCTGACCCTGAGCGACACCGCAGGCTGACCGCGAGCGACCGTGCCCGGTCGGCGGGACCGGTTCAGTGGGATCTTGACAGGCGTCGGCGCAGCCAGGAGCGCGGCCAGGTCGAAGATCGGCCCGCTGGGGCACCCTGTCCGAGGAGGAGTTCGTGGCGCTCAAGGCCGACCCGTTCGACTACGGAATCGAGCCTGAGCGGGTCGGTCCACCGTTGGACACGGTGCTGCCCGGCAAGGGTGATCTGGTGATGTTCGAGGCGGGCCGGATGCACGGCGTCCGCGAGGTGCGTGCGGGTTGCCGTACTTCGGCGGCCGCTTCATCGGGGTTCGCGCGGAGTCCGACCCGCTGCTGATCTTCGCGTGATCCATTGCACAGGGGTGTCGTGCAGGGCGCGCATCGAGCGGATCGCCGAGCGGATCTCCTGGAGGTAGCGCCCCGGGGTGAGTGTCTGCTCGGGCAGCGCGGCCAGGTCGGCAAGCGTCGGGTCCACCCCGACGGTGTCGATGCCGCAGCCGTACGGCACGGCCAGGGTGCGTAGCGCGTCGCAGTGCTGGAACGGCACGTAGATCGGCGCGGTGACCATCAGCACCTCGTCGCCCGGGGCGAGCTGGACGTGCGCGGCCCAGAACCGCTGCGTGTCGGCGGTGTGCGCGCGCCGCCGGTGCGGTTCGCTGGACGGCGCGGCGAGCACCCGTACCGGCGGCAGGCCGGCCGGTCGGTAGCTCCGTGACGACCAGGAGTGGTGCGGGTGCCCGGCGTCGACACCGTCCTGCTCGGCCGGGGCGGCCACGGCGAACACCCGCCGGACCGCCGAGTCGAGCACGTCCACCTCGGTGTCGTCGGCGGGCAGGCCCGCATCGGCAAGCGTCCGGCGTTCCCAGTCGGACAGCGGCCGGAAGCTGCCCAGCACGGCGACCTCGCCGTCCACCCGCAGGCCGGAGCGCAGCAGGTGCGCGGCGTACCCGACCCGACGTACGCAGGCGTGCGCCAGGCCGCCGAGCACCACCAGGTGGGCGTACGCCGGCCGGGCCGGCGCCACCGGCTGGATCAGCCCGAGCGCCGCCGCCGACGCGAGCACCAGCTCGGCGGTGCCGGGGTCGAGGTCCGGCTCCCGGGCGTCGGGCCGTTCCCTGCCGCCGCGGAAGTCCCAGTGTCGGGCGGAGAACTCGTCCAGGAACCGGAGCACGTCGGCGAGGTCGCCGTCCGGCCAGCTGCCACCGAATTGCTCGACCAGCCGGCGTATCGGGTCCGCGCGGACCCACTCGGCGATGCCGGCGGCCGGTTCGCCCGGCGCCCCGGTCGGCAGCGGTACGGGCAGCTCAGGCACCGCCGGATCGTACCGGGCTGGCGGGACGGCCTCGTTGTCGTCCCGTCGTACGCCGTGCCGGCCGCGCTGCCCGCCGCCGGCTCGTCCGGCTGACGCACTGTCAGGCGCGGACGCGCGCTGCGCTACACAGTGGCAGTTGTCCACACCGGCCGCCGGTGGGAGCGTGCGGTATCCACGAATGCCGCTGAAGGGTTGCCACGATGACCGACGACCTGCTGGCCCGGCACCGGGCCGTGCTCCCGTCCTGGATGCCGCTCTACTACGCCGAGCCGATCGAGCTGGTCTCCGGCTCGGGCCGGCGGGTCACCGACGCCCAGGGCCGCACCTACCTGGACTTCTTCGGTGGCGTGCTGACCAACATGATCGGTTACGACATCCCGGAGATCAGGGAGGCGGTCGAGCGGCAGCTCGCCACCGGCATCGTGCACAGCTCGACGCTCTATCTGATCCGGGAGCAGGTGGAGTTGGCCGAGAAGATCGCGCAGCGCTCCGGCATCCCGGACGCGCGGGTGTTCTTCACCAACTCCGGCACCGAGGCGAACGAGGCGGCGCTGCTGGTCGCCACCAACCACCGCCGCTCGCACCAGATTCTGGCCGTGCGGAACAGCTACCACGGCCGGTCGTACGCGGCGATGGGCGTCACCGGCAACCGCAACTGGTCGGCCAGCGGCCTCAACCCGCTCCAGGTGGCCTGGCTGCACTCCGGTGACCGGGTGCGCGGCCTGCTGGCCCGGCTCAGCGCCGACGAGCAGGTCGACGCGGCCGTGGAGGACCTGCGCGAGGTGCTGGCCACCCAGACCGCCGGTGACGTGGCGGCGTTGATCGCCGAGCCGATCCAGGGCGTGGGTGGCTTCGTGCACCCGCCGGACGGGCTCTTCGCCGGCTGGAAGAAGGTCCTCGACGAGCACGGCATCCTGTTCATCGCCGACGAGGTGCAGACCGGCTGGGGGCGTACCGGGGAGCACTTCTGGGGCTACCAGGCGCACGGGGTCACGCCCGATCTGCTCACCTTCGCCAAGGGCATCGGCAACGGGTTCGCCCTGGCCGGGGTGGTCGGCCGGGCCGAGGTGCTGGAGTCCGTACCGGCGATCAGCTTCTCCACGTTCGGCGGCAACCCGATCTCCACGGCGGCCGGCAACGCGGTGCTCGACTACCTGATCTCGCACGATCTCCAGGCGAACGCGGCCCGGGTCGGCGCGATCCTCGCCGACGGCCTGCGGTCCGCCGTGGGCGGCCTCGACTGCGTCGCCGAGGTACGCGGGAAGGGGCTGATGCTCGGCGTGGAGTTCGTCCGGCCGGGCAGCAGTGAGCCGGACCCGGCGCTGACCAACCGGGTCTTCGAAGCCGCCCGGGACGGCGGCCTGCTGACCGGCAAGGGCGGGCTCTACGGCAACGTGCTGCGGATGGGTCCACCGTTGACGCTGACCGAGGAGGAGGCCCGCGAGGGCCTGGCGATCCTCGTCGACGCGATCCGCTCGGCGGCGGCGGTGGCGGCGTGAGCAACCGAATCGGGCACTTCATCGACGGCAAGCGGGTCGGCGGCACGTCCGAGCGGCGGGGCGACGTGTTCGACCCGGCGACGGGTCGGCGTACCGCCGAGGTGGAGCTGGCCTCGGCCGCGGACGTCGACGTCGCGGTGCGGGCCGCAGCCCTCGCCGCCCGGGCCTGGCGGGACGCGTCGCTGGCGAAGCGGTCGGCGGTGCTGTTCGCCTTCCGGGAGCTGGTGCGCGCCCGCCGGGACCGGCTCGCCGAGGTGATCACCGCCGAGCACGGCAAGGTGCTCGCCGACGCCGCCGGGGAGGTGCAGCGCGGCCTGGAGGTGATCGAGTACGCCTGCGGCCTGCCCTCGGCGTTGCGCGGCGCGTTCAGCGAGAACGTCTCCACCGAGGTCGACTCGTACACGATCCGGCAGCCGCTCGGGGTGGTCGCGGTGATCACCCCGTTCAACTTCCCGGTGATGGTGCCGCTGTGGTTCGTGCCGGTCGCGGTGGCCTGCGGCAACGCGGTGGTGCTCAAGCCGAGCGAGAAGGACCCCAGCGCGGCGCTGCTGCTGGCCGAGTGGTTCGCCGAGGCGGGCCTGCCCGACGGGGTGCTGAACGTGGTCAACGGGGAAAAGGAGGCCGTCGACGCGTTGCTGGATCACCCGGAGGTGCACTCGGTGTCGTTCGTCGGCTCCACCCCGATCGCCCGGTACGTCTACCAGCGCGGCACCGCCGCCGGCAAGCGGGTGCAGGCGCTCGGCGGGGCGAAGAACCACATGGTGGTGCTCCCCGACGCGGACCTGGACCTGGCGGCCGACGCGGCGGTCAACGCCGGTTTCGGTTCGGCGGGAGAGCGGTGCATGGCCATCTCGGTGCTGGTGGCGGTGGAGCCGGTGGCCGACGCGCTGGTCGAGCGGATCGCCGCCCGGATGGCCGGGCTGCGTACCGGTGACGGCCGGCGGGGCTGCGACATGGGCCCGTTGGTCACCGCCGCGCACGCGGCGAAGGTGCGCTCCTACGTGGACGCGGGGGTGGCCGCCGGCGCGGTGCCGGTGGTGGACGGTCGGGACGTCACGCCGGACGGCGACCCGAACGGCTTCTGGCTTGGCCCGACGCTGTTCGACCGGGTGACCCCGCAGATGTCGATCTACACGGACGAGATCTTCGGGCCGGTGCTCGCGGTGGTCCGCGTCGGCTCGTACGACGAGGCGGTGGAGCTGGTCAACGCCAGCCCGTACGGCAACGGCACGGCGATCTTCACCAACGACGGCGGCGCGGCCCGGCGCTACCAGCACGAGGTGGAGGTGGGCATGGTCGGGATCAACGTGCCGATCCCGGTGCCGATGGCGTACCACTCGTTCGGTGGCTGGAAGTCCTCGCTCTTCGGGGACCTGCACGCGCACGGCGAGGACGGGGTGCGTTTCTTCACCCGGGGCAAGGTGGTCACCAGCCGGTGGCTGGACCCGCGCCACGGTGGGGTCAACCTCGGGTTCCCCACCCAGACCTGAGCAGCCGCAGCACGCCCGCCCCGGCCAGGTACGCCAGCAGCGCCGGGACGGGCGTGCCGAGCGGCTCCGGTGCCCGCGCCGGGGTCGCGCTGTTGAACAGCAGCGCGGCCACCACGGCGGCGTAGCCGGCCACGGTCAGCGCCGTCCGGGTCGCGGTGCCCCGTCCGGCCCGGCGCCCGGTGCGGTGCCGGCTGCTGCGCGCCTCCACCGGGCCGAAGATGGCGACCAGGACCGCCAGGACCACCGCGAGCAGCAGCAGCCAGGGCACCCGCCACGCCCACCAGGCGGCCGAACCGACCGCCGGGGTGGGCAGTGTCCCGGTCGCGTCGAGCAGGCCGATGAGCAGGACGGCGGCGGTCAGGTGCCAGAGGAAGACGGTCAGCACCACCAGGTTGACCCCGATCACGAGCTGCCACGGGCCGGTGCGGCGCAGCAGGCGCTCCGCCGGGCCGCGCAGCAGCAGGATCAGGCCGAGCTGGGTGGCGGCGACGGCCAGCAGCGCGAGGCTGGGCGGCGCGGCGTTGTCCAGCCGCTCTCCGGGCACGTGCAGCATGGCCACCGGCCAGGGGCCGAGCACGGTGAGCAGCAGCAGCGCGGCCAGCCCGCCGGCCAGGAACACCAAGCCGGTCCGGCGGGACGTGGGCAGCCGGCGTCGGCGTACCCCCGGACGCCCGGGTGCCGCCGGCCCGGCGGCGTCGGTCACGCCGGGCGGAGCGGCGCGGGTGTGGTGCCAGGCGAAGCCGAGCTGGTGTACGGCCAGCCAGCCGAACAGGTAGTTGCCGTACCCCAGCTGCTCCGGCCCGGTCAGCCGGCCCAGGTCGCCGATGCCGACCAGGGCGATCAGCACGAGCGGGACGGCGAGGCCGAAGCGGCGGTGCAGGGCGTACATCGGTGGGGTGAGCGCGACCACCGCCAGGTAGGCGACCAGGAACCAGAGCGGAATGGTGGCGAACCAGACCACCTCGCGGATCCGGATCGGATCGGCGTCGAGCAGCCGGGCCACCGCCGCCGCGGCGCTGAGCACCAGCACCAGCACGGTGGTGGGGCGCACCAGTCGGGCGCTGCGGTCGACCAACCAGCCGGCGGCGTCGCCACCCCGGGCGCGCAGCCGGGTCAGCGAGGCCGCGTTGGCGTAGCCGCCGACCAGAAAGAAGACCGGCATCACCTGGGCCACCCAGGTCAGCGGGTACGCCCATGGCAGGTCGCCGAGCGCGGAGTGCCCGGTGGGCCGGCCGGCGGCGTCCCGCTCGATCACCGTGACGCCCCAGTGCCCGAGAACGACCATGGTGATGGCCAGCGCGCGGAGCAGGTCGACGTACCGCTCCCGGCCGGGCGGGGTGCGCTCCGCGAGCTGGCGCAGGCGGCGCATCGTCTCAGGCTATGCGAACCGGTGTTGGCCGGTGGTGATAACGGTTCGGCAGCCGGGGGTTGAAGTCCGCGCGTCGCTGCCGTAGAAATTCTTCAGCGACTTTATGTCAAATGAAGACAAGCAACACATCCCCCAGCGCCTCGATGCGACGGACGCCACCCCCCCCCATCACCGGCGCCCGCCCGACCCGACCCGAGGAGACATCATGAACAGGCGTGACATCCTGCGGCGCAGCGCCGCCGCCGGCCTGCTGGCCACCCCCGCCGCCGGCCTGCTGGCCGGCTGCGCCACCGGCGGCGGCGACGACAACGACGACAACGCCGCCTACAAGGGCACCAAGTCCGAGCAGAACCCGCTCGGCGTGAAGGAGGACGCCCCGCTCGAGGTGGTGATCTTCGGCGGCGGCTTCGGCGAGGAGTACGCCAAGGCCCACGAGGCCATGTACACCGAGAAGTACCCGAAGGCGAAGATCAGGCACTCCTCCACCCAGGAGATCAGCAAGACGCTCC
Source organism: Micromonospora coriariae (assembly GCF_900091455.1). Classification (NCBI taxonomy): domain Bacteria; kingdom Bacillati; phylum Actinomycetota; class Actinomycetes; order Micromonosporales; family Micromonosporaceae; genus Micromonospora; species Micromonospora coriariae. The sequence continues at coordinate 4,789,068 of NZ_LT607412.1, forward strand.
AGCCGCGCTTCGTCGACGGCTCCCCGCCGGACGTGGTCAACAACTCCGGCACCGGCCAGATCGACTTCAATGGCCTGGTCAGCCAGAACGCCCTCGCCGACCTGGCTGAGCTGCTCGCCGCCCCGAGCCTCGACATCCCGGGCAAGACGGTCAAGGACACCCTGTTGCCCGGCGCGGTCGAGATCGGATCGTACGACGGCAAGTTCCTGGTGCTCAACTACACCTACACCGCGTACGGCATCTGGTACTCCAACAAGCTGTTCACCGAGCGCAAGTGGGAGTACGCGAAGACCTGGGACGACCACATCGCGCTCTGCAAGCAGATCAAGGCCGCCGGCATCGCCCCCTGGACGTACGCCGGAATCCACCCGCGCTACATGAGCTGGCCGCTGATCTCCACCGCGATCAAGTTCGGTGGCCCGTCGGTGGCCCTCGCGCTCGACAACCTGGAGCCGAACGCCTGGAAGTCCGACGCGATGAAGGCCGCCGCCGACGCGTGGCACCAGATCGTCAAGGACAAGTACATCCTGGAGGGCTCGCCCGGCCTGGACCACAAGCAGTCGCAGACCGCCTGGTGCCAGGGCAAGGCCGCCTTCATCTCCTGCGGTTCCTGGCTGGAGAGCGAGCAGAAGGACGTCACCCCGGCCGGCTTCAACATGACAATCGCGCCGACGCCGAGCCTGGGCAGCGGCGACAAGCTGCCGTTCGAGGCGATCCGGGGCACCGCCGGCGAGCCGTTCATGGTGCCGGCCAAGGCCCGCAACGTCGCCGGCGGCCTGGAGTACTTCCGGACCATGCTGTCGAAGAAGGGCGCCCAGGACTTCACCCGCAAGGTCGCCAGCCTCACCGTGGTGGCCGGCGCCACCGAGGGCGTGGAGCTGCCGTACGGGCTGACCAGCGTGGTCAAGGCCCTCGACGCATCCGGCGCCAACGGGTTCAACTGGGTCTACAACAACTACTACCGCAAGCTGGAGCGCAACCTCGTCGACGCCGCGTGCGGCGAGTTCTTCAGCGGCCGGATCGGCCCGGCGGACTTCCTCGACCAGTGCCAGAGGGGCGCCGACTCGATCGCCCAGGACACCTCGGTCAAGAAGTACAAGCGGGCTGCGTGACATCCCGGCCGGTGGGGGCGGACCGTCCCCACCGGCCGCACCACGGGAAGTAGGTCCCCATCGTGAGACATGGCAAGTGGCCGCTGATCGTCACGTTCCTGGTGCCGCCGGTGCTGCTCTACGTCTTCTTCGTCGTCTCGCCGTACCTGCAGGCGTTCCAGATCTCCACCACCGACTGGCTCGGCTACTCGGCCGACGCCAACTCCGTGGGCCTGGCGAACTTCAAGACGCTGTGGCACGACGACTACGTCTGGAACGCGTTGCAGAACAACGCGATCCTGCTGGCCCTGGTGCCGGTGCTGACCATCGTGCTCGGGATCTTCTTCGCCACCATGCTCGCCATGGGCGGGCGCAAGGGCCGCGCCGGAGTGACCGGTGTACGCGGCGGCGCGTTCTACCGCACTGTGTACTTCTTCCCGCAGGTGCTCTCCGTGGTGATCATCGCCCTGCTCTGGAAGGAGGTCTACCACCCGAACCAGGGCCTGCTCACCAGCGCACTGCACGCCCTCGGCCTGCCCGCGCCGACCTGGCTCGGTGACCCGGCGACCGCCTTCTGGTGCGTGCTCGCGGTGATGGTCTGGAGCAACGTCGGCTTCTACGTGGTGCTGTTCGGCGCGGCGATGTCGGCCGTGCCGAAGGAGATCTACGAGGCGGTGCTGCTCGACGGCGCGTCCCGGTTCACCACCCTGCGCCGGGTCACGCTCCCGCTGCTCTGGGACACCATCCAGGTCGCCTGGGTCTACCTGGCCATCTTCGCCCTGGACGGGTTCATCCTCGTGCAGCTGATGACCAACGGCGGGCCGAACTTCTCCACCGACGTGATCGGCGTACGGATGTACGACACCGCCTTCGGCAGCGAGACCAAGTTCGGCTACGCCTCGGCCATCGGCGTGGTGATGTTCTTCCTGACCCTCTCGGTGGCGGTGCTGTCGCTGCGGGTCGGCCGGCGCGAACGGATCGAGTACTCGTGACCACACTGGACAAGCCCGCCCCCGCCGCCACCACGCCGACGCCGGCCGGCGGCCGGGACCGCCCGTTGCGCCGGGACCTCGGCGTGGCCAACGTCTTCTCGCACGGCTTCCTGCTGATCTGGGGCCTGCTCACCGTGCTGCCGCTGCTGTGGATGTTTCTCAGCTCGTTCAAGACCAACGGCGAGATCCTGGCCGACCCGTGGGGGCTGCCCGGGGCGCTGCACTGGGACAACTGGGCGCGGGCCTGGACCGGCGCGCACATCGGCCGGTACTTCCTCAACAGCCTTGTGGTGGTGGCCGGCTCGGTCAGCCTCACCATGCTGATGGGCGCCACCGCCGCGTACGTCTTCGCCAGGTACGAGTTCCGCGGCCGGCAGTTCGTCTACTACCTGTTCGTCGGCGGTCTGATGTTCCCGGTGTTCCTCGCCCTGGTGCCGCTCTTCTTCGTGGTCCGCAACGCCGGCCTCTTCGGCACCTGGATCGGGCTGATCCTGGTGTACGCGGCCTACTCGCTGCCGTTCACGGTGTTCTTCCTGACCGCGTTCTTCCGGACCCTGCCGACCTCGGTGGCCGAGGCCGCGATGGTCGACGGCTGCGGTCACTTCCGGTTGTTCTTCCGGGTGATGCTGCCGATGGCGCGTCCGGGACTGATCAGTGTGGCGATCTTCAACTTCCTCAGCCACTGGAACCAGTTCCTGCTACCGCAGGTGCTGATGCAGGGCGACGAGTCCAAGTGGGTGCTCGCCCAGGGGCTGTTCGCCCTGTCGGTCAGCCAGGGCTACGCCGGCGACTACGCCCGGCTGTTCGCCGGGCTGAGCATCGCCGTGCTGCCGGTGCTCGCCGTGTACGTGGGCTTCCAGCGGCAGGTGCAGACCGGGCTGACCGCGGGCCAGCTCAAGTGATCTCGCCGACGAACGCCCGGTTTTCCTTGCCGAGCCCCGTCCGATTCCGATCACAACTCGACGGGCCACCGGCAGCCGCAGCGGTGTCCGGGGTGTGGCAGATGACACGGGCAGCGCAAGCGGCGCCGCTCGTAGCATCGGGCGGGTGATCGACCAGAGCACCTTCGCCCCGTTTGTGCTGGTGGAACACGACGACCCGCCCGTGCGCAACTGCGGCGGGCGAAGCCGGTGCCGGTACAACCTCGTGCTGCACGACCGCGACATGCAGCCGGTGGCGTCGACCTTCGCGCTCGCTGGCGTCGCAGGCGACGGCTGCGGCTGGAACGGTTTCGCCGAATCGCTCGCGGCCGCCGAGATGCCAGCGGTAGCCGAGCTGGTGAACTTCCTTTCCGACCCCGGGACCTTCGTGCTCACCAGTCACCACGTCGACGCCCTGCGCCAGCTGGCCGGGCGGCTCGCCGCGGCGTACCACGACCCCGAACTACTCGCCCACCTGCTGCGACCGGCTCGCGAGGCCTGACCGGCACGCGATCACCGTCGTGCGCTGGCGTCTACCAGCGCACTCGCCAACCCGCCGCGCGCCCGCGCCGTCGGCGCGCCCGTCCCGTTCAGGGCGGGCCGCGGGGCCGTGGGCGGGGGATCCGGCCCGGCGAGCGCGAGGCCTCAGGCGGTGGGCGGGACCAGCAGGGCGTGCAGGGCGGCCGGATCGGTGACCTCCGGCAGCGACAGGGCGGCGAGCCAGGCCGCAGCGGCGGCGCCATCGCCAGCGGAGAAGACCCACGCGTCCGGCCACCGCCGGCCGACCTCGGCCCGGACGGCCGTGGCCAGCGGGGTGTCCCCGGTGAGCAGACCACCCCCGAGCACGACGGGGGACACCGCCCCTGGGGGGCGGATCCGGGTGGCGCTCTCGGCCAGGTGCGCGGCCGCCTCGTCGATCAGCCCGGCGGCGACCGGCTCGTCGTCCAATGCGGCGGCGACCACCAGGGGCGCCAGCCGGGCCAGCTCCACCGGGGGTCGCCGGGTGACCGCCTGGATCAGCCTGTCGACCGTGTCGCGCGGGCGGGCCGACACCTCGGCTGAGCCGAGCAGCTCGGTGAGCACTGCGACGGCCAGCGGCCCCGGCGCACGGCCGGAGTCCAGGTCGGCCAGGAGTCGCCGGACGGCCTCCCGGCCCAGCCAGAAGCCCGAGCCGGCGTCGCCGAGCAGCCAGCCGTGCCCGTCCGCGACCCGGTCCAGTCGCAGCGCGCACACCCGGGCCGCGATCGCCCCGGTGCCGGCTATGAGCACCGTGCCGTCCGGGCTCGCGGTGCCCGAGGCGTACGCGACCAGCGCGTCGCCGTGCACGTCGTACGGGCAGCGCAGCCCGGCGTCGCGCCAGGCCTGATCGAAGGCCTGCCGGCCGGCGGGTTCGGCGAGCAGCCGGGCCGCCCCGGCCAGCCCGATGGTGCCGGCCGCCACCCGGGTCGGGTCGACGTCGGCGAGCGCACCGCGCAGGGCCTTCAGCAGTTCAGTGGCGGCCTTCTCGGCGCCGTGGCTGGTGGGGTTGCCGCCACCGGCGCGGCCGGTGCCCAGGCGTTCGCCGGTGAGGGTCAGGGCGGTCGCCCGGGTGGACGTACCGCCGACGTCGAGACCGACCACGACGGTGTCGGACATCGGCACGGCCTCCTTGCGCTACGCGGCGACGGCCCCGTTCATGCTGGTCGGCACTGTCGTGTGGGGCAAGATCTGGCGGGCGCGGCGGGCTGTGCGGCAGGTAACAGTTTGAAAACTTCGCCCACAGTCTTGACACGGAGGGGCGTTCAGTAAGAAATTTTACCACTAACAGTTAACAAGCTTTTCGGAAAGGCCAGGCGTCGCATGGTTGATCACGAGGTGGACACCTCCGCGGGGACCGCGGTGGTCGACGCCGACGCGTTCGACCGGCGAGGCGCGCTCGGGTCCGCCTCCGACGGCGTGCTGGCCCGGGTCCGCAACGGGCTAGGTGAGCTGACCGGCGCGCTGCGCCGGGTCGCCGAGCACGTGCTGAGCGACCCGGAAGCCGCCGCCCGGTCCACCATAGTGGAGCTGGCCGAGCGCAGCGGGACGTCACCGGCGACCATCACCCGCTTCTGCCGGGCGATGGGCTTCGAGGGCTACGCCGACCTGCGGCTGGGCATCGCCTCCGAGACCGGCCGGGCGCGCTCGGCCGGCTGGACAGTCGACATCGGTCGGGAGATCCAGCCGAGCGACCCGCTGGCCCGGGTGCTCGACCAGATCATGGCTGCCGACACCCGGGCCATGCACGACACCGCCGCGCTGCTCGACCTCTCCGAGGTGGAGCGGGCCGCGGTGGCGATCGCCGGTGCCAGCAGGGTGAACATCTTCGGCGCCAGCGGCAGCGCGCTGGTCGGCGAGGAGATGCAGTTCAGCCTGCACCGCATCGGGGTGGCCGCGTGGGCCTGGAACGACGTGCACGAGGGGCTGGCCAGCGCCGCGCTGCTGCGCGCCGGAGACGTGGCGCTGGGCATCTCGCACACCGGCCAGACCCGGGAGACGATCGAGATGCTCGCCGAGGCGGGCAGTCGAGGCGCCACCACGATCGCCCTCACCGGCTTCCCCCGCTCACCGTTGGCCGAGCTGGCCGACATCGTGCTGCTCACCGCCAGCCAGGCGACCACCTTCCGGCCGGACGCGCTCTCCGCCCGCCACCCCCAACTGGTGGTGCTCGACCTGCTCTACATCGCCGTCGCCCAGCGCACCCACGACCGCGCGCACGCGGCCTTCCGGCGTACCGCGCAGGCCGTCGACGGGCACAAGGCCGCGAAGGGAGCCCTCGCATGATCAGCGCCCAGGGGTACGCGGACGCGGTCCGCCCGGTGCTCGACCGGCTGCTCGACACCGAGGCCGACGGCATCACCCGGGCCGCCGACCTGATCGCCGAGAGCCTGCGCGCCGGCGGCGTGCTCCAGGCGTTCGGCGCCGGGCACTCCGAGGCGTTCGCCGCCGAACTGGTCGCCCGGGCCGGCGGGCTGGTTCCCACCAACCGGCTCTCGGTGCGTGACCTGGTGGTGCACGGCGACGCCCCGCCGGGTGTGCTCGCCGACCCGAAGCTGGAACGCGACCCCTCCATCGCCCACCAGATCTACGCGCTCGCGGCGCCTCAGCCCCGCGACGTGTTCGTGGTGGCGTCCCAATCCGGCATCAACGGCTCGGTGGTCGAGCTGGCGGCGCTGGTCACCGAGCGCGGTCACCCGTTGATCGCGGTCACCTCGGTCGAGCACACCGCACGGGTGGCCCCGCGGCACCCGTCCGGTCGACGGCTCGCCGACCTCGCCGACGTCGTGCTGGACAACGGCGCGCCGTACGGCGATGCACTGCTGCCGCTCGAGGGCGGCGGCGCGGTCTGTGCGGTCTCCTCGGTCACCACTGCGCTGCTGGCGCAGCTGCTGACCGCGGAGGTCGTACGACGGTTCCATCAGGCCGGAGAGGTGCCCCCTATCTACCTCTCGGCCAACGTCCCCGGCGGGGACGAGCACAACATCGCCCTCGAGTCGCTGTACGCCGGGCGTCTCCGGCGCACCGCCTGACCCGAATTCCACAAGGAGAGACGACGATGTCGATTACCCCCGAGCACCCGGCCGAACTTGACCGCCGTACGGTGCTGCGCCGCGCCGCCGCCGTGGGCATGCTCGCCACTCCGGCCATCGGCCTGCTCAGCGCCTGCGCCACCAGCGGCGGCGACGAGAAGAACGAGCAGGTCTCCGGCGGCACCAAGAGCGCGACCAACCCGCTGGGTGTCAAGGAGGACGCCCCGATCGAGGTGATCATCTTCAACGGCGGTTACGGCGAGAAGTACGCCACCGACGTGCACGAGCCGCTGTACAAGAAGGCGTTCCCGAAGTCCGAGGTCAAGCACCAGGCGACCCAGGCGGTCTCCACGGTGCTCCAGCCGCGCTTCGCCGGCGGCAACCCGCCGGAGTTCGTCAACAACTCGGGCGAGAAGTTCCTCGACTTCGGTGCGCTCGTCAACGACGGCCAGCTGCAGGACCTCACCGAGCTGTGGGACGCGCCGTCGGTCGACGACGCGAGCAAGAAGGTCCGCGACACCGTCATCCCGGGTGTCGTCGAGCAGGGCATGTTCAACACCGCCGACGGGGGGCGCAAGCCGTTCGTCCTGTACTACGTCTCGACGGTCTACGGGATCTGGTACTCCGGCAAGCTCTTCAAGGACAACGGGTGGACCGCGCCCACCAACTGGGAGCAGTTCAAGGCCCTCTGCGAGCAGATCAAGGCCAAGGGCATCACGCCGTACGGCTACGCCGGGGCGAACGCGGCCTACTACCAGTGGAACGTGATCCTCACCCAGGCCGCGAAGATCGGCGGCACCGACGTTCTGAAGAACATCGACAACCTGGAGGACGGCGCCTGGAAGCAGGACGCCGTCAAGCAGGCCGCCGAGGCGTGGGCCGAGATCGGCGCGAAGTACTCGGACAAGAGCTTCGAGGGGCTCAAGCACACCGACGTGCAGCTGCGGCAGAACCAGGGCAAGGTCGCCTTCTACCCGTCCGGTGACTGGCTGGAGAACGAGCAGAAGAAGGACACGCCGGCGGGCTTCACCTACCAGCTCATGCCGGTGCCCAGCCTCACGGCGTCGGACAAGCTGCCGGCGACCGCTATCCGGGCGGCCGGTGGCGAGGGATACTTCGTCTCGTCCAAGAGCAAGAACCCGCGTGGTGGCATGGAGTACATGCGCCAGATGCTCTCCAAGGCGGGCGCCCGGGGCTTCACCGAGACCGTCGGTGCGGCCACGGTCGTGCCGGCCGGCAGCGAGGGCTTCGAGTTCCCGCCGGGTGTGGCCAGCGCCCAGGCCGCGCTGAAGGCAGCCGACAAGGACGTGTTCAACATGCTCTTCGACAACTGGTACAAGGAGCTCGACACGGAGGCGCGTACCGCCACCAACGAGCTGATGTTCGGCCGGATCAAGGCGGACGCGTTCGTGGAGCGGATCCAGAAGCGCGCCGACGCGATCAAGAAGGATTCCTCCGTTACCAAGTTCAAGCGCTGATCGGAGCGTAGGGGTCATGCGGCACGGCAAGTATCCGTTCGTGATCGGGTTCCTGTTCGCCCCGGTCACGCTGTACGTGGTCTTCGTCATCGCGCCGTACGCGCAGGCGTTCCAGATCTCGATGACCAACTGGCGGGGGCTGTCGGCCCCGCAGTGGGTGGGCTTCGACAACTACCGGAGGCTGCTCGACGACGGCAGTTTCTGGAAGGCGGTCCAGCACCACGGCGTACTGCTGCTTGCCCTGCCGCTGATCACCATCGCCATCGCCCTGTTCTTCTCGTTCCTGCTCAACGTGGGCGGCAAGAGCAGCGGCGGGCAACGCCAGGGGGTCTGGGGGGCGAAGTTCTACCGGGTGGTGTTCTTCTTCCCCCAGGTCCTCGCGGTGGCCATCATCGCTGTGCTGTTCCAGATGGTCTACCGGCCCAACGAGTCCGGCCTGATCAACGGCGTGCTGATGAAGCTCGGCTTCGATCCGGTGCTCTTCCTGATCCGGCCGAACCTGGCCCTCTGGTCGATCATCGCGGTGCTGGTCTGGCAGGCGGTCGGCTTCTACGTGGTGCTCTTCTCGGCTGGGATGGCCTCCATCCCGGGTGAGATCTACGAGGCCGCCGAGATGGACGGGGCGACCAAGGTGACCCTGTTCTTCCGGGTCACCCTGCCGCTGCTCTGGGACACCCTCCAGGTCGCCTGGGTCTACCTGGGCATCGCGGCGTTCGACGCGTTCGCCATCGTCGCGGTGCTCTCCGTGGACGGCGGCGGCCCGGACGGCGCCACAACGGTGCTGGCCATGGAGATCTACCGCAACGCGTTCGTCTACTCGAAATACGGCTACGCCTCCGCGATGGGTGTGGCGCTCTTCTTCCTGACCCTCACGTTCGCGGCGCTGACGCTGCGGCTCACCAAGCGGGAAAGCGTGGAGTACTGATGAACCCGCAGTCGACGCTGCCGCCGACGCCGGCGGCGCTACCGCCGAAGACCGGCGACCCGGGTGCCCCCGGTGGGCGGGAGCGCAAGGGCCCCCGCTCGGAGGCACGGCTCTTCGCCGGTCTGGGGCACATCGCGCTCGCCGTGTGGGCGGTGATCGTGATCGTGCCAATCCTCTGGACCTTCCTCGCCGCGTTCAAGAACACGACCGAGATCTTCAGCAGCCCGTGGACGCTCCCGGCCGAACTGCGCTGGGAGAACTTCGGCCGGGCCTGGACCAAGGCGCACGTCGGCCGGTACTTCCTCAACAGCGTCATCGTGGTCGGGTGCAGCACCTTCGGCACCATGCTGCTGGGCTCGATGGCGGCGTACGTGCTGGCCCGGTACAAGTTCTGGGGCAACCGCGCGATCTACTACCTCTTCGTCTCCGGTTTGGCCTTCCCGGTCTTCCTGGCCCTGGTGCCGCTCTTCTTCGTGGTGAAGAACCTGGGCCTGCTGGACACCCACACCGGGGTGGTGCTGGTGTACATCGCGTACTCGCTGCCGTTCACGATCTTCTTCCTGGCCGCGTTCTTCAAGACGCTGCCGTCGTCGGTGGCCGAGGCGGGGCTGATCGACGGCTGCGGGCACACCCGGCTGTTCTTCCAGGTGATGATGCCGATGGCGAAGCCGGGCCTGATCAGCGTGGCGATCTTCAACATCATCGGTCAGTGGGCGCAGTACCAACTTCCCCTGGTGCTGCTCTCCAACGCGAAGGACAAGTGGGTGCTCACCCAGGGCATCGCGGACATCTCCGTCAACGCCGGCTACGAGGCGGACTGGTCCGGGTTGTTCGCCGCGCTGACCATCGCCATCCTCCCGATGATCATCGTGTACGCGATCTTCCAACGGCAGATCCAGGCCGGCCTCACCTCCGGCGCCGTGAAGTAAGGAAGGGCACCTTATTAACGCCTGGTGCATAGGAAGGGCCCCCTGTTAACACCTCGTCGGCCGGTGTCGACCGCAGCACGGGCACGTGCTGACGCGGAGGTTGTTAATAGGGGGCCCTTTCTATACCGGAGGCGTTAACAAGGTGCCCTTCCTTTCATCTCGGGTGGTCGTGGGCGTGCCAGGAGTGCCAGAGAGCGGCGTACGCCCCGCCGGCCGTCACGAGTTCGTCGTGGCTGCCGATCTCGGTGATCCGACCGTCGGCCAGGACGGCGACCCGGTCGGCGTCGTGCGCGGTGTTGAGCCGGTGCGCGATGGCGATGACGGTCCGCCCGACCAGCACGGCGGCCAACGCCCGCTCGGTACGCCGGGCGGTCGTCGGATCGAGGGCGGCGGTCGCCTCGTCCAGGATCAGCGTGTGCGGGTCGGCGAGCACCAACCGGGCCAGCGCCAGTTGCTGCGCCTCGGCCGCGCCGAGCTGCCGGGCCCCGTCCCCGAGCGCGGTGTCCAGGCCGTCGGGCAGGTCGGCGTGCCAGTCGGCGCCCACCGTGATCAGCGCCGAGCGCATCTGCTCGTCCGATGCGTCCGGGGCGGCGAACGCGAGGTTGTCGCGGAGCGAGCCGATGAAGACGTGGTGTTCCTGAGTGACCAGCGCGATCCGGCGACGACGCTCGGTCGGGTCGAGGTCGGTCACCGGGCAGCCACCGATGCTGACGACGCCGCGGCGCGGCGCGTCGATCCCGGCCAGCAGCCGGGCCAGGGTGGACTTGCCGGCCCCCGACGGGCCGACGACGGCCAACCGCTCCCCGGGGTGTACCTCCAGGTCGATGCCGTGCAGCACGTCGCGCCCACCGCCGTACGAGAACCGCGCCTCGCGTACGACGAGTCGCTCTCCCCGCGACGTGGCGACCGTGCCGGGCGGCTCCGGTGGGACCAGGCCGACGCCGAGCACCCGGGCGAACGACGCGAAGCCGCGCTGCGCCTGCTCCGTCCACTGCAGCAGCCGGTCCAGCGGATCGATCGCCTGCTGCAGGTAGAGCGCGGCGGCGACCACCGCGCCGAGCGACACCATCTCCTCGGCGAGCAGATACCCGCCGACGAGCAGAACCATGGCGACCGGCAGCGGATAGCTGGCCTCCACCACGCTGAAGAACACCGTACGCAGTGCGAGGGTCGCCCGCCGGGCCCGCCACACCAGGGCGATGCGCGTGGTGCCGTGCCGGATCCGATCGTCGGCCAGCCGCAGCGCCTCGACGGTGCGGGCGCCCTCGGCGGTGGTGGTCAGCGTCTCGGTCAGCTCCGCGGACGCCGCACCCTCGGCGAGGTACGCGGAGCTGGCCCGCCGCAGGTACCAACGGGTCACCGCCCAGATCGACGGCAGCCCGGCCAGCGCCACCAGCCCGAGCAGCGGGTGCAGCAGGAAGACCGCCCCGAACAGCAGCGTCAGCTGCACCGAGGCGATGACGATGGTGGGCACCACGTCCCGGACCGTGGTGCCGACCGTCGACACGTCGACGGAACTGCGGGTGGCCAGGTCCCCGGAACCGGCCCGCTCGACGACCGAGACGGGCAGCCCGAGCGTCCTGTCGACGAACTCCTCGCGCAACTCGGCGACGGCCCGCTCCCCGAACCGGTGACCGGCGTACTGCGCGTACCGGGAGAGCAACGCGCTCACCAGGACGCACCCGCCGATCGCCAGGGCCAGGCGATCCACGGTGGCCACACCCGCACCCGCGCTGACCCGGTCGACGATGGTGCCCAGCAGCCACGGCGGGGCCAGCCCGGCGACCGCGGCGGCGGCGTGCAGCGCCAGCACGATGCCGACCGAGCGCCGGTGCCGGCCGATCAGGTCCCGCAGCGCGCGGCGTACGGTCCTGCGGTCCGCCACCGGCAGTCGGCTCACGGAAAGGCCCCCTCGACGTCGGCGGGTCGATCCACGTCCGGATCGGCGCTGTCCCGGGCCACCAGATGCCGGTAACCGGGATCCTGCTGGAGCAGGTCGGTGTGGGTGCCGGTGGCGACGATCCGGCCCGCACGCAGGTGAGCGACGAGGTCGGTCCGGCTGAGCAGCAGCGGCGAGGTGGCGAGCACGACAGTCGTCCGTCCGGCTCGCGCGACACGTAGCCGTTCGGCGATCCGCGCCTCGGTGTGCGCGTCCACCGCCGACGTGGGGTCGACGAGGATCAGCACCTCCGGCTCGGCGAGCAGCGCCCGGGCCAGGCGTACGCGTTGGCGCTGGCCGCCGGAGAGCGTACGGGCCCGGGCGTCGATCACGGTGTCCAGCCCGGCCGGCAGCGCGTCGACGATGTCCTCGGCCGACGCGGCCCGCAGAGCCGCGGTGATCCGGTCGTCGTGGGCGCTCAGAGGGTCGTCGTTAAGCCGGGCGTCGTCGGACTCGGTCCGGGAGAGCAGGATGTCCCGCAGCGTGCCGGGGAACAGGTACGAGTCGTGATCGGCGACCAGGATGCGCGCGCGGACCTCGTCCAGGGCGATTCCGGTCAGCGGGACACCGTCCCAGGTGGATTCGCTGGCGACGTACCGGCCGAGCCGGTCGGCCAGGGCCAGCGCCGCCGAAGGGTCGTCGGCGGCCACGCCTGTCAGCCGGCCGACGGGGATGGTCAGCCCGGTCACCGGGTCGTGCAGGTCCGCGGGGTGCTCCGGCGCGGATACGACGTCCGGGCGGCGTCGGTCCGGAACGCCACTTCGCCGATCCGGTGCGCTGCGCGGGCCACCGACGTCGTCCGGGGCGAGTTGGAGCAGGGCGACGATCCGCCGGGCGGCGACCCGCCCGCGGATCAGTTGGTGGCTGCCTTCGAGCAGGAACCAGACCGGCACGATCAGGGTCGCCACGTAGCCGTAGACGGCGACCAGCTCACCGATCGTGACGTCACCGGCCACCGCCATCCGGGCCGTCAGCCACACCACCGCCGCCAGGAACAGCCCGGGGATGGCGACCGTCGCCGCGTCGATCCAGCTGTTGACCGCGCCGACCCGGTAGCCCTCGGCGAGCAGGTCGCGGGATCTGGCCGCGTACCGGCGGGCGAACAGGTCTCGACCGCCCACCCCGGCGAGCACCCGAAGCCCGGCCACGATGTCGCCGGATCGGGCGGTGAGCGCGCCCTGCTGCTTGCGGTAGACCGATTCGGCCCGTTCCAGGCGGCGGAGCAGCGGGCCGACGACCAGCCCGACGGCGGGCACGCCCACCAGGATGCAGAGCGCGAGCATCGGGGAGATGGACCAGAGGACCACGGCGATGACCGCGTACGCGACGACCGCGCCGACGCCCGGCCCGGTCAGCGTGAGCACCTGCGCCGACCAGTCGATGTCGGAGCCGCCGATGGTGGCCACCTCGCCGGCGGCGACCCGGCGCGGCAGCACCGCGCCGATCCGGGACAGCTGCCGCAGCACGACGGCGGCCGACCGGGCCTTGGCGTCCTCCCGGATGAAGGTCATCGTGCGGTGCCGCATGATGCCCAGGTACGACAGCCCCACGCCGGCGACGACGATCGCCGCCACCCAGAGTGCCAGGGCCCGGGTGTCGCCCGCGCGCAGCCCGTCGTCGACGGCGCGGGCGATCAGGTAGGGCCGGACCGACAGCCCGATCATCCAGGCCGTGCCGAGCAGGCTGCCGCGCAGCACCCGCCAGGGCTGGCGGCGGACCAGCCACCAGAGGTACCGCATCGGACCCCCGGTTTCCGGAGTGCCAGGGTCGGAATGCGGAATCTGCGGGGGCACCCGGCCACGCTACCGAGCCCTTTCACGACCCATCGACCCGTTTGCCGGCGCAGGCCGAGATGTAAGGAAGGGCACCTTTGCGTTCCTGTCAGAGGGGCGAGGCAGAATCGCATCTGTGCTGGTGGCGGTGGTGGCGGATGAGCGGGGTGGGGGAGAGCTGCGCCCGTTGGACGCCGCCGGAGACCCCACCGGTCCGACCGAGGCCGTCACCGACCTGGCCGCGGCGGTGGCCGCGCGGGAGGCCGCCGAGCGTCCGCGCTGGATCTGGCCGGCCGCCGGCGCGGTCTATCCGGCGTTGCTGCGGGCCGGGGTGCGCGTCGAGCGCTGCCACGACGTGGAGCTGACCGAGGCGTTGCTGCTCGGCCACGCCGGCCGCTGGGGTGAGCCGCGCTCGTTCGCCGCCGCCTGGGCCCGGCTCAGCGGCGCGCCGGTGCCACCCGACCCGCCGCCGCGCCCGGCCGCGCCGCCGGGGCACGGGCAGGGCGCACTCTTCGACGCGCTGCCCGGCCCGGCGGGCCCGGGGGTCGACGCCCTGACCCGGGTGTACGCCGACCAGCTCGCCCGGGTCGCCGCCACCGAGCATCCGGGTCGGTTCCGGCTGCTGGTGGCCGCCGAGTCGGCCGGCGCGCTGATCGCGGTGGAGATGGGTGTCGCCGGGCTGCCGTGGCGGGCCGAGGTGCACGACGCCATCCTCGCCGAGCTGCTCGGTGAGCCGTCACCGGTCGGCGGCCCGCCGCGCCGCCTGGCCGAGCTGGCCGCCCGGATCGCCGACGCGTTCGGCGTCCGTCAGTTGCACGCCGACTCCCCGGCCGAGCTGCTGAAGGCGTTCGCCCGGGTCGGGGTGGAGCTGCCCAATACCCGGGCCTGGGTGCTGCGCGGGGTGGACCATCCGGCGGTGCCGCTGGTGCTGGAATACAAGGAGCTCTACCGGATCTGGACGGCGCACGGCTGGTCCTGGCGCGAGCAGTGGGTCCGCGACGGGCGATTCCAGCCGGAGTACGTCCCGGGCGGGGTGGTCTCGGGCCGCTGGGCCACCCGGGGCGGTGGCGCGTTGCAGATCCCGAAGGTGATTCGCCGGGCGGTGGTGGCCGACCCGGGCCGGCGGTTGGTGGTCGCCGACGCCGGCCAGTTGGAGCCCCGGGTGCTGGCCGCGGTCTCGGGCGACGCCCGGCTGGCGGCGGCGGGCGGGGCCGGCGACCTGTACGCCGCGCTGGCCCGGGATGCCTTCGCCGGTGACCGGGCCAAGGCCAAGGTGGCCCTGCTCGGCGCGATGTACGGGCAGACCGGCGGAGCGGCGGTGCCCGCGCTGGCGGTGTTGAAGCGCAGCTACCCGACGGCGTTCGGCTACGTCGAGGCGGCGGCGCGCACGGGTGAGGCGGGCGGGCTGGTGCGCTCGTGGCTGGGGCGCACCTGCCCGCCCGGTTCAGCCGGGTTCGGTGACCCGGACGGGCCGAGCGACCCCGATGGCGTGGCCGACCCGCAGAGTCCCCGGGCCCGCGCCGCCCGGTCGCGGGGGCGCTTCACCCGCAACTTCGTCATCCAGGCCACCGCCGCGGAGTGGGCCTCGACGCTGCTGGCCACGCTGCGCACCGAGCTGGCCGGCACCGACGCCGAGCTGGTCTTCTTTCAGCACGACGAGGTGGTCGTGCACTGTCCGGCGGCACAGGCCGAGGCGGTGGCGGAGGCGGTTCGTCGCAGCGGTGAGCGGGCCACCGCGCTGCTGTTCGGTGACACTCCGGTGCGATTTCCGCTGGATCTGTCCATCGTCGACTGCTACGCCGACGCGGCATAGCGCACAATTTTCCTATTTGCCCCGCTACCCGAGGCTGTCCGCACTCGTTGCATCCGGTGTCCGTAGGACGGGACGGACCGGGTGCCGCCGTGCCCGGTCCGCTCCACGGTGGAGGGGGCCCAGCTGAACCGGATCGCAGGAATGATCATCGCCGCGGGCGGGGGGCGCCGCATCGGTGGTCCCGAGGCGCTGCTGCACCAGGGGGAGAAGCCCCTGGTCAACCAGATGATCGACACGATGACCGAGGCGGGCTGCGAGCAGATCGTGGTCGTACTGGGTGCCGCCGCCGACCAGGTCCGGGAAACCGCCGACCTGGGCAGGGCCACGGTGGTCATCAACAAGGCGTGGGGCACCGGGGTCGGCTCGTCCATCCGCGCCGGCCTGGCCGCCATGGAGGACGAGGGGATCGAGGCGGTGGTGGTGGTCCCGGTCGACATGCCGGGCCTGACCGCCGCCGCCGTCCGGCGGGTGGCCGCGCTGCCGTACCCGGACGTGCTTGTCTGCGCCACCTACGACGGGCTGCGCGGCTACCCGATGCTCTTCGGCCGCCGGCACTGGCCCGGCATCGCCACGCTGGCCAGCGCGGACGTGGGCGCCCGACCGTACCTGCTGGCACACAAGGACCAGATCGTCGACATCGGCTGTGACTCGGTGGCCGACGGCAGTCGGGTCGACAGCCCGGAGTTGATGGCGCTCTACGGGCTCACGGTCCCGCCGCAGCGCGTCGGCGTCTGACCCGCTGACCGTCTCTCCCACCGGGGTGGACCTGGTCGGGCGGCGAACGGACGCCGGACCGGCTGGTTCGGGACCGGCTGCCTGACTACACGCTGAGCCGGCCGGTCCCCTGCGAGCAGCCAGCGCCGTCGCCGCGCGGTCGGCGGCGCCGCCGACCGGGCTGCGGACGCTCGGGGAGTGCTGGCCCGAGGTGGTGGCGGCCACGGACTAACTGCCCGGCACCCTTTGCCACCACGACCTCCGGCGATCGACCGTGCGTACGAACACCGCCGACTGGCTCCGAGCCAGTCGGTTGCGGCTGTTCCGCGAGCGTGGGCTCGACTTCAGGCCGAGGGCCAGGCCGTGGCCATGGTCGGCGCCGAGATCAACAACGCCGCCGCGCTCGCCCAGAACGGACCTCGGCCCCGCCACGCCGCCGTTGCCGGCACCGCCGCCACCACGATGTGGCGCCGCGGTTTTCGCGGATTCGTTGGGTGCGCGCGACCGCACACGATGACTAGCGTCACCTCCAGATCGATCGCGGTTAGCAGCGTCATCAAGATCTCACAGGGCACGAGGAATCAGAGGTTGCCGACGCCGTAGGCGCATGCAGGACCCGGCGAACGCGGGGCATCCTGCCGGCGCCCGGCTAGGGAACAGAAATCCCTCACGTGCCATGGGTCGATCGCAACGTCTGGATCAGGCGAACGTTCTCGGAGAGGAACACCATGAAATCGAAGCGAATCCCGGCGGTGGCCGTCGCACTGGCCATGTCGCTCGCCGGCTTGACGCTCGCCCAGCCGGCCCAGGCGGCCAACTCCAGCATCACCCCGTTCTGCATGGCCAACCTGTACGTCCTGACGTACAGCGGGAGCGCCACCGACATGCCGATGTGGTGCCGCCTCCAGGCTGGACCGGCGGCGAGTTACGGCTACACCGGTCCTGCCGACGGCTACCCCGGGGTGAACACGTGGAAGGGCGTCCAGCGTTATCTGACGGCCTCGAATGTCTACAGCGGCCCGATCGATGGAATCCCGGGCACGAACACTTACAAGGGCATCCAGCTCATCGCCCGAAACGGCGGCTATGAGGGTCCGATCGACGGTGCCCCCGGCTACTACACCTGGCGCGGCTTCGACATGGCTATCCGTGTCGGGTGGTTCGGACTCTGACAGCCGGTGTGTGGGTGCCGGACCGGCGACCGTCGGCCCGGCACCCAACCTGCTCTGCGGGTCCCTCGCCCGACGGCGGTCACCCCGATCAGCCGAACCTCCTGCGAGCCGCACCTCGACGGCGTGAACGCGAGCCCCCGTAGCCCTCCCACCCCCCGGAGACGCACATGCAGACCCGCCCGACGGTTGTCCGCGCCCGCAGGCACGCCGCACTGCTGCTCGTGGCCGCGCTCCTCAGCATTCCCGCCGCGTCCGCCCAGGCGGCGCGGCCCGTCGACGACGGGCGGAGCAGTGCGACGCCCGGCGGCCGGCAGCCCGAGTCGCCGGGCGAAGGGCTCGCACCGCGGGCGGTTCCGGAGCAGAACCGTGACCGCGTCCTCGCCCGGGGCTGGAAGACCTCGGACGACGTCGCCTGGGCCACCACGGCCGACGGGCGTGGGTTCCACATCCTCAAGGCCGACGCAGCAGAGGGATACGAGTGGCGAGTCGTCGCGACGCTGCGCGAGAGCCTGGTCGACGTCGACCAGTGGGTCGGGCAAGCGTGCCTCACCTCCTCCGGCGACAAGGTGGTCGCCGTGTACGCGCCCCGGGCATTCGCGAACAAGCCCGACCTCTACGACCGGGGCGGCTTCACCGCGGTCGTCGACCTCCGGGGCGGCACGGTGACCAAGCTGGGAGTCACCGCCTCCCTCGCCTACTTCAACCCCGGATGCGGCGCCGACGACCTCGCCGTCCTGACCCAGGCGAAGGCCCGCGACGACCAGGGGCAAACCCGTCTGGTGGTCGTCGACGCCCGCCGCGGTACGGTCGGCGCGCGGCCGGTCGAGCTCGACGGGCAGGTGACATCGGCGATTCCCCTCAGTCGGACCAGGATCGCGGCGGCCAAGGGTGCACAGGTCGTACGGGTCGACGACCACGGCGCGGTCGCGACCGTCGCCAGGACCACCGGTGTGCCCTTCCGGCTGACCGCCGACGCCGACGGCGGCGTGGTGCTCCTGGACCGAATTCCGGCGGCGGCACCGGGCAGCAAGGCGCAGCGGGCGCCGTCGGCGGCGGGAACGCCCGCACGGGACGAACTGGTCGCGCTGCGCCTGAGCCGCGAGCAGCTCGGGCGGGGCTCGCCCCGGTCGACCGCCACCGACGCCGCGGTGACCAAGCCGACGGAGATCGCCCGCGGCACCTTCGGTGACTTCAGCCTGGCGCCGGCCGCGCACGGCAGGATCGCGGTTCTCGGCGCGGCGAAGGTCCGCGGCTCGGCGCGCTACCTCAAGCACCTTCCGCGGGTCGCGCCAGGCGCGAGCGCCAGCACCAGGGCTGCGGCCTTCGTACACGACGTCGACTGGACCGGTGGGCGCGTCCCGCAGGCCGAGGGTGAGAACGCCCCGATCGAGCTGTCACTCACCGTCCCGGCCACCGACCAGACGGTCCGGCTGGGCATCGACCTGGCCCACCCCACGACCGCCGGGACGGCACCCGGCCAGGGACCTGCGCCGGTCACCGGCACCGCGACCGGCGGCTCGAAGCGTGCCAGCGGCAGCCCTGACACCGCGGCATCCGCGCCGGTGACACCCGGAGACGAGATCTCGCCGGCGCTGAACCTCACATCCACGACGACCGCGTCGAGCAGTCTGGTCGTCGACGACCTTCCCGAGTCCGCCGGTGAACGTACCTGCGCGATTGCCCGCAATGACCACAGACGGCAGGCCATGCAGCCGAAGCCGAGGCAGGTCGAATGGGCGGTGAACCAGGCGGTTACGAAAAACCTCGACGCCCTGTGGAATCCCACCGGTGTGGACGGCTGGCGCACCCGGGTCGAGCTGGGCAGCGCCAAGCCGCTGCAACTCTTCCCGACACCGGCGATCGCCGGTTGGCCGACGAGTCACGTCCCGGCGCAGGTCGTCCTCGGCATCGCCATGCAGGAATCCAATCTGTGGCAGGCCGCGAGATACGCCATGCCCGGCGTCACCGGAAACCCGCTCGTCGGCAACTACTACGGCATCGACATCTACAACGACGACGAGGCCGACGACTGGGACATCTCCATGGCCGACGCGGACTGCGGCTACGGGGTGATGCAGGTGACCGACGGGATGCGGATCGGCGAGCGCACCTACCAGCAGCAACACGCGATCGCGCTGGACTACGCCTCCAACGTCGCCGCCGGACTTCAGATCCTCGTGCAGAAGTGGAACCAGACGTACAACGCGGGTCTGATCATCAACAGCGGAAATCCGCAGAACATCGAGAACTGGTTCTACGCCGCCTGGGCGTACAACTCGGGTTTCTATCCGCAGTCCGAGGCCGCGGCGAACAACGGCGCCTGGGGGGTCGGCTGGCACAACAACCCCGCCAACCCCAAGTACGACCCGGAGCGCGATCCGTTCCTCCACAACAACCACTTCTCGGATGCCGTACATCCGAACTGGTGGCCCTACCCGGAGAGGGTCATGGGGTGGGCGGCCTGGCCGATGGGGTTGTACGAAGCACCCGGCAAGGAGGTGCCCGCGTTCCGCGGCGCGTGGTGGAACAGCGAGAGCTACCGGTACGCGGTGAAGCCTCCGATGGACACCTTCTGCGACGCGACGAACCGGTGCGCCAAGGACCTGGTCGGTACGTTCCCGTGGAGTCCGGGTGAACCGGAGATCCCCGGGCCCTGTCTGAGCACCGAAGGGGGCACCCCCGACTATCGATGCTGGTATCACCGACCTGCGACCTGGAAGGACTGCAGCGTCGAGTGCGGGTACGAGTTCATCCGCTTCCCCGAGGACTGGGAGGAGGAGGCGAATGGCACCCCGTACCCGCCGAACTGCAGCCGCAGCGCGTCGGCGTCGGGGAACGCCGCGCCGGCTGGCGCGTACATCGTCGACAACGACCTGAACGGTGTGCCCTCCGTCCGCCCGTGTGCGGACATCCCGAGCGACGGCACCTTCGCCATGAGCTTCGCCAGCGACCCCGATGGCACCATGCCGTCCAAGGTCGATATCCATCAGCTCGGAGCTGGCTTCGGTGGGCGCTTCATCTTCGGTCACACGAGGTCGGGTAGCCCCGGGGGCATGCAGGACCGCCTCGAGGCGGTCGGCACCTGGAAGCTGAACCGAGCCGCGTACGGCTGGATGCGGGTGGCGGTGCACTTGCCCGACCACGGCGCGCGGACCCAGCAGGCCAAGTACACGATCCACCTGGGCGACGGACGCTCGACCGTGCGCTATCTCAACCAGAAGCGCCAAGCCAACAACTGGGTCTCGTTGGGCGCGTTCAAGTTCAACGGTGTGCCGAGCGTGAGCCTCACCAACGTCACCCTCGACGGCGACGGGACGGAGAACGTCGCGTGGGACGCCGTCGCGTTCCAGCCGTTGAGCCGCGAACCCGTCAAGGTGGCCGTCCTCGGTGACTCCTACTCGTCCGGCGAGGGGACCGGCGACCCGGCGGACTCCGGGCCGGCGGGCTACTACGCCGAGACCAACACCGACGGTGGCGATCTGAAGTGGCAGAACTCCTGCCGGCGCAGCCCCGAGGCGTGGGCGAGGAAGCTGGTCATGCCGGGCATGAGCGAGTCGGTGGGCGCGCTGGAGGGCCGGTGGAGTTCCGACGTCGAGTTGGGTTTCGTCGCGTGCTCCGGGGCGGTGACCGAGCAGTTGAGTGTGCCCTGGTACTCCCGCGTCTCCGAAACCGGCGGATACCGCGGAAAGGGGCAGTGGTCGGAGTATCCGCAGGTGTACTCGGGGGTCCTGAGCGCGGACACGGACTACGTCGTCCTGACGATCGGCGGAAATGACGGAGATCTCTTCTCGAACGTTCTCACCACCTGCGTGGCCCAGCCGCTGTGTGCCGAGTCCCCGATCTGGGACACCGTGTACGACCAGCTCGACGACCACACGATCCCCGACACCGAGAAGCTCCTCCGCAAGATCCACGCTATGGCGCCGAACGCCAAGATCGTCCTCGCGACATATCCGACGGTGTTCAGGATCGACGACGCCGAGGCCTGCTGGGTCGAGCCGTGGGAGCTGACCGAAATTCTCCCGCTGCAGACGTACCTGACGCGGAGTCAGGGCGACCTGATCCTCAAGTTGTGGGCGACCGACGGGCTGAACGTGTCATTCGCCCCCGTCGACGACCAGTTCCGCCGGCACGACGCCTGCGAACCACTCGGGTTCAACTGGATCAACGGACTGACGCTGCTGAAGCAGGGAGACGGCGACGACTCGCCGACCAGCATGGCCTCGTTCCACCCGAACGACCAGGGCACCACCGCCTATGCGGCGGCGATCAGCGCGGCCCTGACCGCCCCGGTGCCCAACGTGCCGTGGAACCCGATCCCGCCGAGCCTGGGCCCGTAGTGCCGCGGCCGGGCGGCTATCTTGGCACCGCTACGGACCGCTCGGACGAGAGCGTCGCCGCACAGCGGATCAGGAGAGCCATGAGCCTGTACGTCGCCCGGAACAGGCTCGGCGCGCTGCCCACGACGACGGCCGGCGTGGAACGCGCGTTCACGATCTTCATCGCCGGTGTCCGCCTGGGCACCGTCGCCCAGATGGTCCCGACCCTCTACGTGGGGATGCAGTCGTCCGCACGGCCGGGTCTCTACCTCACGACGTGGCTGGCCGCGACGTTCGCCGCACTGGCGGTGAGCGTCGCGTCGCTGGTGAGGGGCCGGCCACTGGGCGCCGGTTACGTTCTCGCGGACTTCGCCCTCGCGAGCGTCGTGATGCTCGTGGGGCCCTTGGTCGTCGGCCCCGAGGACCGCGTAGGCACCTGGGTGGGATTCCAGCCAGGCAACGCGCTGTCGGTGATCATTACGGCCATCGGGGCGAGGTCACCGGTCGTGCTGGCGGTCGGCATGCTCTCCGTCACGGGCAGCTACGTGATCCACGTGTCCGGCGCCACCCTTCAGGGGCCGGGGTTCACCACGGTCATCGGCAACGCGCTGACGTTCGTGGTCTACGCGCTGGTATGCCGCATGTTCAGCACGTACATGCGGCGTATCGCGCGGGACGCCGACGCGTCCCGCGCCGTCGCGGCTGAGCTGGCCCGCCGCGAGGAGGAACGCCGCGCCCAGGTCCTCATGCACAACGGCGTGGCCGTGATGCGGCTTCTCACCGAGCCCGACCTCCCGGACGCGACCCGAGTACGCCTGCTCGAGCATGCGGAGGTCGAGCTACGGCGAATGCGTGCCTACCTGAGCTGCCAGTCGTCGCCCGGCACGACGACGCAACCCGCTGGTCGTCCCGACCCACACCAATCGCGGGAAGGCACGACCTCATTCGCGGACGAGGTCCGCCGCACCTGCACCAGGTTCAGAGACCTGCCGATCGAGCTCGCACTCGATCTCGGCACGGGGATCAGGATGGCACCGACGAAGGTCGAGGTCGTGACACGAGCACTGGACAGCCTGCTGCTGAATGTCCGCGAGCACGCGAAGGCAGAAATGGTCGTCGTCCACCTGGACGCCGACCCCGACGGGTCGTGGACCCTGACAGTCAACGACAACGGGTCCGGCTTCGACTCCACGTCGGCCAGCCAGGGGATCGGCCTTCGCGAGGTGGTGGTCGGCGAACTGGAACGCGAGGGGTACTCCGTGGCGGTGACCTCTCAGGTGGGGGACGGTACGACGGTGACGATCACGTACGCGGCGCGGGTCGTCCCAGGGCCGCCCGCCAAGCGCGCGGGGGCGCTGTGAGGCCAACCGTTGCAGTGGTCGACGACGCCTCGGTCATCCGGGAGTCGATTGCGATACTGATGTCCGAAATCCAGGTCGTGGCGGCCGTTTCCACGGTGGAGGAGCTCGTGCGAATAGGGCCCCCGGCTGATCTGGTGGTCCTCGACCTGCACCTGGCCAACGCCGCGCAGCCCGACGTGCGGCAGGGCATCGCGGCGATCCGCGCGTTGACCGATGGCGGGTACCGGGTCTGCGTCTACAGCCAGGAGGAGCGTCGGTTCGTCCTGGCCGCCTGCATCGCGGCGGGCGCACACGGGATCGTCTCGAAGTCGCTGTCGGCCGCCGCGGCACAGCAGAACTTCGCTGAGGTCGCCCTTGGAGGAACGGTGATTCCTCATTCGCTCATCGGACTCCTCGAAGTGCTGGTGCGGCGCAAGGCGATTACGGTGCTCACCGATCGGCAGCGTCAGGTCCTGCACGGTCGCGCGCGTGGCTTCAGCTACGGCCAGCTCGCGAGACGCCTCTTCACGGCCGAGAGCACGCTGCGCGGGTACTGGAAAGACATCACTGAGACGTTGTCCGACTACCTCGCATCCGCGACGCCTGCGGAGATCGAGCACGCGCTCGGGCTTGCGCCGGGCGACCTGCTCGAGTTCTGGCCGGACGGGGGCACACCAGTCAACTGGTGGAGGACGGCCTCAGGGTAGCCACGACCCGGCGGCGTCGAGTTCTACCGCACCGTCGCGCCGGTCAGCCTGACGGCTCATCGAGGCGACCGTTGGCGACCAGGCGCCGGTACCAGTGCGCGCTGTCCTTCCAGGTGCGCTCCTGGGTGTCGTAGTCGACTCGGATGATCCCGAACCGCCGGTCGTAGCCGTAGCCCCACTCGAAGTTGTCCAGCAGCGACCAGACGAAGTAGCCGCGCACGTCCGCGCCCTGCTCGCGGGCATCCGCCATGGCGGCGATGTGCCGGCGCAGGTAGTCGACGCGCCGCTCGTCGTGCACCGTGCCGTCGGCCGACACGACGTCGTCGAACGCCGCGCCGTTCTCGGTGATCATCAGGGGCTGGCCCGGGTACTCCTGGCGCAGCCGCAGCAGCAGCCCGGTCAGCGCGGCCGGGTCGATGTTCCAGCCCATCGCCGTGTACGGGCCGGGCTGAGGCAGGAAGTCGACGTCGTCGGCGCCGACCCACGGTGAGTGCGTCGAAGCGCCGTGACCGTCGGCGTCCGAACGGGCCGAGTGCCCGTCCCAGGCCCGGACCAGGGTGCTGGAGTAGTAGTTGACGCCGAGCACGTCCAGCGGCACGGCGGCCACCTTCTCGTCGCCGTCGCGGACGAACGACCAGTCGGTGACGCTCGCCGTGTCGGCCAGCAGGTCCGCCGGGTACGCCCCGCCGAGCATCGGCCCGAGGAACGACCGGTTGGCCAGCGCGTCGATGCGCCGTACCGCGTCGGCGTCCGCCGGCGAGTCGGACTCCGGGCGGATCACGTGCAGGTTCAGCGTCACCGAGAGTTCGGCCGTCGGCGCCAGCTCGCGGACCACCCGCCCGGCCAGGCCGTGCGCCAGGTTGAGGTGGTGGACCGCGGCCAGCGCCGCCGCAGGTTCGGTACGCCCCGGCGCGTGCACGCCGGAGGCGTAGCCCAGGTACGCCGAGCACCACGGTTCGTTCAGCGTGGTCCAGGTGTGCACCCGGTCGCCGAGCGCGGCGACGATGCCGGCGGCGTACTCCTGGAAGCGCAGCGCGGTCTCCCGCACCGGCCATCCGCCGGCGTCCTCCAGCTCCTGCGGCAGGTCCCAGTGGTACATCGTGGCGACCGGGCGAACCCCGCGCTCCAGCAGCCCGTCCACCAGCCGGGAGTAGAAGTCCAGGCCGGCCTGGTTGAAGCGGCCGGAACCGCCCGGCTGCACGCGCGGCCACGAGATGGATAACCGGTACGCGCCCAGGCCCAGCTCGGCGATGTGGTCCAGGTCCTGCTGCCAGCGGTGGTAGTGGTCGGCGGCGACGTCGCCGGTGTCGCCGTTGAAGGTCCGGCCGGGGGTGTGGCTGTAGGTGTCCCAGATGGACGGCCCGCGCCCGTCCTCGGTGGCCGCGCCCTCGATCTGGTACGCCGCCGTGGCCGAGCCCCAGACGAAGCTCTCCGGGAAGGTACGTGACGTCATCGCGCCGCCACCTCCGTTCCGGCCACCACGCAGTGGTACGCCGACGAGGCGCCCGCCACCAGTTCGGCGGTGGCCGCCCCGTCGCGGAAGCTCACCTCGAACTCCACGCCGGGCCCGCTCCCGGGCGCCGGTATGCGTACCCGTTGACGTTGCCCATCGGCCGGCGTGTAGAGCCGAAGTTGCACGCCGTCGGCCCAGTCGTAGTCGGGCCGGTCCGAGCGCGCCCCGAACGGGATGATCGCGCCCGGCCGGGCGAGCACCGGCACGCTGTCGAACTCGTGCTTCTCGGTGACCCAGGCCGGACCGGTGAGCTGCGCGCCGGTCACCAGGTGCGTCCAGGTGCCGGCGGGCACGTAGAAGGTGACCTCCCCGTCGGCGCTGAGCACGGGCGCGACCAGCACGTCGGAGCCGAGCATGTACTGCCGGTCCAGGTGCGCGGCGGTCGGGTCGTCCGGGAACTCCAGGATCATCGGCCGCATCATCGGGATGCCGTCGCGGTGCGCCTCCTGCGCCGCGCCCGCCAGGTACGGCATCAGGCTGAGCTTGAGCCGGGTGAAGTGCCGCAGCACGTCGACGGCCTCGTCGTCGTACGCCCACGGCACCCGGTACGAGCCGGAGCCGTGCAGCCGGGAGTGCGAGGACAGCAGACCGAAGGCGATCCACCGCTTGAACACGGCCGGGTCGGGGGTGCCCTCGAAGCCGCCGATGTCGTGGCTCCAGTAGCCGAAGCCGGACGCCGCCAGGGACAGCCCGCCGCGCAGCGACTCGGCCATCGCCACGAACGTCGACTCGCAGTCGCCACCCCAGTGCACCGGGAACTGCTGCCCCCCGGTGGTGGCCGAGCGGGCGAACAGCACCGCCTCACCCTCCCCACGCTCGGCCTCCAGCAGCTCGAAGACCGCCTTGTTGTAGAGGTACGAGTAGTAGTTGTGCATCCGCTGCGGGTCCGAGCCGTCGTGCCACACCACGTCGGTCGGGATGCGCTCACCGAAGTCGGTCTTGAAGCAGTCGACGCCCATGTCCAGCAGCACCTTGAGCTTGCCGGTGAACCAGCGGACCGCGTCCGGGTTGGTGAAGTCGACCAGTGCCATGCCGGCCTGCCACTTGTCCCACTGCCAGACCGACCCGTCCGGGTTGCGGACCAGGTAGCCGGCCTGCCGGCCCTCCTCGAACAGGTACGAACGTTGCGCGATGTACGGGTTGATCCAGACGCACACCTTCAGGTCACGCTCGTGCAGCCGGCGCAGCATCCCCTCCGGGTCCGGGAAGGTCGCCGGGTCCCAGACGAAGTCGACCCAGTGGAACTGGCGCATCCAGAAGCAGTCGAAGTGGAACACCGACAGCGGCAGGTCCCGCTCGGCCATCCCGTCCACGAACTCCGTCACCGTCTTCTCGTCGTACGAGGTGGTGAACGACGTGGACAGCCACAGCCCGTACGACCACGCGGGAACGCGGGCCGGACGGCCGGTCAGCGCGGTGTAGCGGCGCAGCACGTCCTTCGGGGTGGGCCCGTCGATGACGTAGTAGGTGAGCGACTGCCCCTCGACGCTGAACTGGGCCTGCGTGACGACCTCCGAGCCGACCTCGAACGACACGTGCTCGGGGTGGTCCACGAACACCCCGTAGCCGGCGCTGCTGAGGTAGAACGGCACGTTCTTGTACGCCTGCTCGCTGGCGGTGCCCCCGTCGGCGTTCCAGATGTCCACGGTCTGGCCGTTCTTCACGAACGGGCCGAACCGCTCGCCCAGCCCGTACACCGTCTCGCCGACGCCGAGGGCGAGCCGTTCGTGCACGTGCCGGCGGCCCTCGCCGTCGGTGACGATGCCGACGCTGCGCGCGGTGGACGCGGTGACCAGCCGGTCGCCGTGCAGGAAGTCGACCCGCCACCCGTCGATGAGCGCGACCCGGGCGGTCAACTCGCCGGTGGTCAGCGACGCGCTGATCCCGGTGATGTCGACGGTCACCGGATGTTCGTCGTTGGTGGCCAGCCCGAAGTGGGGCTCGCGCGGCAGCCCGCCGCTGTGGTGGCCGATGGTCACGCCGACGACACCCGGCGCGGGGGAGAAGAACCGGACGGTGACCACGGGCCGGTTGAGGGTGTCGCCGCGCCCGGTGATCTGGCCGGCCGGCGCGAAGACGGTGAAGCCGCGCTCGTCCGGCTCGACCGATTCCACTGTGCCGGGGCGCAGCACGCTGACGCCGGGGCGCAGTTGCCAGTACCCGTCGGTGAACTTCACTTCTCGGCTCCTGCCGTGATGCCGCGCGCCAGAGTGCGCTGGAAGATGAGGAAGAAGAGGATCGCCGGCACCAGGCTGATCAGCGAGCCGGCGTTGGTGGTCGGGGCGTCCATCAGGCGGTCGCCCTGCAACGACGCGAGCGCGACCGGAATGGTCTGCGTCTGGTTGTCGATGAGCATGACCAGCGGGATCAGGAACTCGTTCCAGGTCCAGATGAAGAAGAAGATGAGCAGCACCGCGAGGGTGGGCCGCAGGTTGGGAAAGACCACCCGCCACAGCACCGTCCACTTGCCGGCCCCGTCCAGCGAGGCGGCCTCCAGCAGCGAGCGCGGAAACGTGCTCAGCACCGAGGCGAGCAGGTAGGTGCCGAACGCGCTCTGGATCACGGTGAAGATGATGATCACCGAGAGTCGGGTGTTGTAGAGGCCGATCTCCTTGGCCACGTAGTAGAGCGGGTAGATCAGCGCTTCCTGCGGCAGCATGTTGGCCAGCAGGAAGAGCCCGACGATCCAGAGCCGGCCGCGGACCCGGCCGATTCCCAGGGCGTACGCGTTGAGCAGCGAGACGACGACGCCGAGCACCGCCACCGAACCGGCGATGAGCGCCGAGTTCCACAGCTTCAGCGGGAAGTTCACAGTGGTCCAGTACGTCCGCAGACCCTTGGTGTAGAACTCCGTCGGCCAGCTCAGCGGACCGCCCGAGGAGTAGTCGGCCGGCGACTTGAACGCGTTGAGCAGCATGAACGCGAACGGCACCAGCATGGCGAGCGCGGCGATCGTGACCACGGCGAGCACCACCCAGCGGGCGGCGCCGCGGCGCCGCCGGTCGCGGCCCGGCCGGCTCTGGCGCGGTGCCCGCGCCGTGCCCTCGGCCGGGATGAGCGTGACGGCCATCTCAGAACCCCCGATCCCGGCGCTCGCTGCGGGCCTGCATCCAGATGAAGACCACGGCCACCACGATGATGATCAACGTGAGCACCGTGGAGATCGCCGAGCCGTAGCCGACCTGGAGCTTCTTGAAGAACGTGTAGTAGGCGAAGTAGGACGGCACGTTGGTGGCGTTCTCGGGGCCGCCCCGGGTCAGGGCGAAGATCGGCCCGAACACCTTCAACGCGGCGATGGTGCAGGTCAGCGCCACCACGAAGGTCTCCGGCCGGATCTGCGGGAGGGTGATCGCCCGGAACCGGTGCAGCCAGTTCGCGCCGTCGACCTCGGCGGCCTCGTACAGCTCCGGGTCGACCCGCTGCAGCGCCGCCATGAAGACGACCACCGGGTAGCCGATCTGCACCCAGATCATCACGGCCATCACGGCGGGCAGCGCGGTGTCCGGGTCGCCGAGCCAGTCGTGCCGTAGCGCGCCGAGACCCACCGCGTCGAGGAGGCTGTTGAACGCGCCGTCAGGGCGCAGGATCCAGCCCCAGACGATGCCGGCCACCACGACGGGCAGCACCTGCGGGAGGTAGAACGCGGCCCGCAGCGCGGCGGCGGTACGCGGCCGGAACCGCCGGCCGATGACGTCGAAGAGCACCGAGGCGAGCACCAGCCCCAGCAGGGTCGGCACCACCACCATCGCGACGAGCATCGCGACGGTGTTGCGGAACGACGCCCAGAACACCTCGTCCTGCAGCAACTGCTGGTAGTTGTCCAGGCCGACCCAGGTGGGGTCGCCCACCCCGGACCACTTGGTCAGCGACAGGTAGCCGGTGCCGACCAACGGTGCGCCGATGACCAGGATGAAGAGCACCGCTCCGGGGAGCAGATAGAGCCAGTACGCCGCGTTGCGGCCGCGACCCTTGCGGCCGGGCGGGGGCTGGGTCGGGGTCGCCGGCGGGTGCGCAGCGGCGACGGTCTCGGAGACTGCCATGGAAGATCCTTCCCGGTGGAGCGGGCGGGCGCTCCGGGCGTGCCGGTCGCGCCCGCCGCTCGCCGTGTCACTTGCCGGTGATCTCCTTGACGCCGTCGGCGTACGGCTTGGCGATCGTGTCGAGGACCTGGTCGGGCGACTTGGAGCCGTTGATCAGGCCCTGGAAGCCGGAGACCAGCACGTCGTAGTAGCCGGGAACCGGCCAGTCCGGGTAGAAGGCCAGACCGTCCTGCTTGCTGACCGTGTTGAAATCCTCGATCAGCTTCCGGTCCTTGGGGTCGCTGATCTTCGCCGGGTCACCGGCGACCGGGACGCCACCGTTGTTGCCGATCAGGTCCTGGATCTCCGGACGCAGCGTGATGTCGATGAAGTCGTACGCCAGGCCCTTGGCCTTGCTGGTCTCCGGCACCACCCAGAGGTTGCCGGACGAGCCGGCCTGCAGGGTGTTGCCGGGGAAGAGGAAGGTGTCCCAGTTGGCCTTCATCTCGGCCTTGAACCGGCCGTACCACCAGCTACCGGAGACGATCATCGGGGTCTTGCCGCCGATGAACGCGGTGCCCATGTCCTCGGCCTTCAGGCTCGCCGAGTTCTTCGCGACGTAGCCCTTGCGCACCCACTCGGCGAAGGTGTCCGCGCCGTACTTCAGCGGGTCGGCCGTGAAGTCCACCGGGTTCTTGTAGAGCTGGTAGTTGTCGACGAACTGCCGGTCCGCCTTGGACAGCGCCAACTGGTAGAAGAGCTGACCGGCCGGGTACTCGGCGCCGGCCATGCCCAGCGGGGCGACGCCCTTGCCGACGAAGGTGTCCATCGCGGCGGTCATCTCCGCCATGCTGGTCGGCACCTGCACGCCGTACCTGTCGAAGAGGTCCTTGTTGTAGTAGACCGTGACGTACTCGCCGTAGTTCGGCACGCCGAACCAGTTGCCCGAGCCCATCACGCCCTTGTCGCTGTAGCGGGCGGTGGTCTGCAGGCTGGGGCTGAGCTTGCCGGCCCAGCCGCGCTTGTCGGCCTCGGCGCTCAGGTCGGTGAGCAGGCCCTGGGAGGAGAGCAGGCCGGCGGTCGCGTTGCCCTTGTTGTACTCCATGATGTCCGGGCCCTCGGACGAGTTGATGATCATCCCGGCGTTCTGCTGGATCTGCTCGAACGCCTTGCGCTCGAAGCGCACCTCGACGCCCGGGTGCTCGGCCTTGAAGATCTCGATCGCCCGGTCCCAGGCGACTCCCATGGCGCTGTTGGCGCTCTCGTAGTGCCAGAGTTTGAGGGTCTTGGCCCCGCTGTCGTCCCCGCTGTCACCACCGCCGCACGCGGCCACGGTGGTCGTCGCGGTAGCCGCCAGGGCGATCGCGGCGACGATCCGGCGGAATCGCTGCATTGCTATCCTCCTCGTTGAGTATCTAGCCGGTACTGCACTGGGCCCGTCGTCGCGTTGCAGCGCGGCGACGGGCCGTTTTCGCTGGTCAACCCCCGCCGGTCGGCGAACGCCGAGGTGTGTCCGGTGCGGGTCGTCGTGGCACGGCTGTCGATCCCCGGATCTCCAGCGCACATGGCAGCAGTTGCTGGTGGCGCTCGTCACCGGGACCGTCCAGGTGGCGCAGCAGCGCCTCGATCGCGATCCGCCCCATGGCCGAGCCGGGCGAGGTCATCGCGGTCAGCGCCGGGGTGGCCAGCTCGGCGACCTGCGGCGAGGTGACCATCGAGACGACCGAGACGTCGTCGGGCACCGAGAGGCCCCGACCGGTCAGCTCGCCGAGGATGCCGAAGATCGCGGTCTCGTTCATGGCCAGCACGGCGGTCAGCTCCGGAGCCTGCGCGAACGCGGCGGCCAGGGCCGCCCGCCCACCGGCGGCGCTGTCCTCGGCCGGGATCATCACCGGCTCCAGGCCGTGGCCGGTCATCGCCGCGACGAAGGCGTCGCGGGTGCGCAAGGCTGGGCCGTAGCCGCTGGCCAGGGTGGCGGCCGAGTGGTTGACGTAGACGATGCTCCGGTGGCCCAGACCGACCAGGTGGGCGACGGCCTCCCGTACGGTCTGCTCGAAGTCGATGTCGACGTAGGAGAACCCGCTGGTGTCGCCGGTGCGGCCGATCAACACCTGCGGGACGCCGGCGTCCCGCAGGACGGTGACCCGCTCGTCGGCGAGCTGCACCTCCATCAGCACGACCCCGTCGAGCATCCGCTGGCTGGCCAGCCGCCGCAGGTCGTCGAGGTCGCCGCCGCCGACGGGGGAGAGCACCAGGTGGTAGCCGGCCGCGCTGGCCGCTGCGGCGGCGCCGGTGACGAAGGCCGTTTCGGTCGCGCCCAGGCCACGCTCGTCCATCGGCATCAGCAGACCGAGGATCCGGCTGCGCCGGCTGGCCAGGCCACGGGCCATCGC